>REDT01000207.1 GCA_007693295.1 Balneolaceae bacterium | reverse complement strand
GACCGGATGCCCGCCGATATTCCCAAAAAATGCCTTGTCTTTTCGACCGGAGGCCTGCTTTTTAAGGCCGGAGTGGAGAAATCTCCCCGTTATCGGCAGGAGCCTTTTGGAGCGTTGTTTAAAGTAGTCCCCATCACAAGGAGATCTCTCCACGCGTTCGCTTTGCTCACTTGGTCGAGATGACAGTAGCGATTAATATTAAGAAGACCGGCGTATAAGAATCCCAACCATACAGAATTCAATCTCACGCCGGCACGCAATGAATGCGTTGTCACTGGTTTGGCGGGCTGGAGGAGCGTCGCTCTACACTGAAAGGGATGCCCGCCAACTTTCACACCATCATTCTTGTCATACTGACGATTCCCGACAATGCTTTTCTGTCGGGATGAGGAAGTATCTCCTTTTTCTTTATCAAAATGTGTACACACAGTAGCTTTGAAAGCAGGGGACTTTCAGACTCTCAATCGACATATTATTAATCGCCCCAGGGATCCCTTAGTAGGGGAATTCAAGTTCTTAAGCATCATTCGATTTTTTCATCTCCATCCCACACGATCCATTAACCGGATGGCTGCCGGATTATTGGTGCCGTAGGAGGCGACGTTTACAGCATCACTTTCGTATTCGCCAAACTCTCCCAGAACACCGGGTATTTCAACATTGTCGAGCGCCGGAAATTCGTTATTGCCTACAGCAAAGAGCAGTTGTGCATCTTCGGTTGCCAAATATTCGAGGAACTGAATGGCGTTTTCACGATTGGGAGAATTGGCAGCTATCCCGGCACCGCTGATATTCACATGAACCCCGCCAAATTCCGAAGCCGGAAAATAGATCCCTACTTTTTCGGCAACCTCCCTGTCTTGCTGCTGTGTTGATTGCACAAGCCGGGCAAGGTAGTAGTGATTGGCCAGGGCCACGTCGCACAGTCCGGCGGCCACGGCCTTGATCTGATCGGTATCTCCACCCTGCGGTGATCGTGCAAAGTTGTTAACCAATCCCGCAGCCCACTCCTCCACCGCTTCCTCTCCGCGACTTTCAATGAGGGAGGCTACCAGCGACTGGTTGTAGATATTGTTGGATGAGCGCACGCATACACGTCCCTCCCATTCCGGTTCGGCCAGCTCCCAGTAACCTTTTAAATCGTCACTATTTACCCGTTCACGGTTATAAATAATTCCTCGAACTCGCTCAGACAACCCCACCCAGTACCCCTCTGTATCACGCAGTTCCGGTTTTATCACAGAATCAAGATACTCCGATTCATGTTGCTGTAATATCCCGGCTTCTCTGGCTCTCCAAAGCCGGCCTGCATCCACTGTGATCACAATATCAGCCGGACTGTTTATCCCTTCGTTTCGAATTCTTTCAATTAACTCATCACTTGTACCCTCAATGAGATTGATATGGATACCGGTCTGCTCTGTGAAATTGTCATAGAGCTGCATATCGGTATCGTAGTGCCTTGAAGAGTAGATATTAACCTCATCCTTTTCCGCACACGATGAAAGCAGGATGAGTGAAAATGCAAAGAGTATAAATCTGAAGACCATAGCCTGAATAGAATAGTTTTGTGCCATTAATTATTTAGACCAATTCTAAATAATTATCCTGCTATAGTCAACTATAACCCTTGTGATTCACTGCTTATTTTCTGTTATTCCTGATCTCAATACTAAATAACGTAAATTCGAGATAAAATCGATGGATAAAAAAGTCCCCCTTATCCCATAGGGATCACTACGTGGGAAGGGGGGAAAGGCTCGAAAGAGCCTGGGGGGATGACCCGCTGAGCGTTGATTTAACTCAAATATTTAAATTTTGGCTTTAATTTCACTACTGTTCATCCCCCATTGCCCTCCGCCAGCTGGCGGAGGGACACTTTCTAACAAATTCTTATCTCGAACTCACGTTAAATACCTTCACTATGGATCTATCAAAACAGAAACCCGGCACACTTTCGGTATGGGCCGGAGAATCAGAACCCTTTGCCGAAGGCAGCCATACCGTTCCAATCTTCAGTTCCGTCACATTTGCCTACAAAGATATTGATGAGTGGAATGAAGTGGCCAAAGGCATACGGGATGGACATATTTACAGCAGAAATACAAATCCGACGATTCAGGTTCTGGAAGAGAAAATCCGCATTTTGGAACATGCAGAAGCAGCTGTTTCATTTTCATCCGGCATGGCCGGCATCAGCAATACATTTTTTGCACTGCTTAAACCGGGCGACCGGGTGGTATCCATTAAGGATTCATACGGCGGTACAAGCAGGCTGTTCCTTGAGTTCCTGCCTAAGTTTAACATCGAAGTAGCTCTCTGTGAAACAGAAGATCATGAAGAGCTGGAACGGGAAATTTCCAAAGGGTGCAACCTGGTTTACCTGGAGTCGCCCACCAACCCCACACTTAAAGTCATAGACCTGAAGCGAATTGCATCAGCGGCTAAAAAAGCGGGCGCAATAACTGTAGTAGACAACACTTTTGCATCGCCGGTCAATCAAAACCCTATAGATCTCGGCGCAGACCTTGTGGTTCACAGCGCAACCAAGTACCTGGGCGGGCATTCCGACACGCTCTGCGGTTTGGTATGCGGTAAGAAAGAGCTGATTCGGAAAATTTTTGAATTCAGAGAGATTAATGGAGCCAGCCTCCATCCGGAAACGGCTTATAACGTAATAAGGGGCATGAAAACACTTGAGCTGCGGGTGAACCGGCATAATGAAAATGCAATGAAGATCGCGCAGTGGCTGGATGAACATCCAAAAGTTGAGACTGTTTTCTACCCCGGTCTTGAGAGCCATCCGGGCCACAAAATTGCCAAAAAACAGATGCATGGTTTTGGAGGCATTCTCAGTTTTGAACTTAAGGGAGGATACGATAACGTGAAAACCCTGCTTCACAACTTAAAGTTTGTTCATCTTGCCGCAAGTCTTGGTTCTGTATCTACCCTTGCCGGCCCTCCCCGAACAACAAGTCATGTTGAACTTTCCGAAGAGCAGCGAAGGCAGCTTGGAATATCCGAGAGCCTTATCCGCTACTCGGCCGGAATTGAAAATGCAGAGGATCTGATAGACGACCTGAAATCAGCCCTTGAAATGATATGATCGACCAAACATTTGCCATTAAAACCCTTCAAGCGCTTGTAAAGATCAACTCCGTTAATCCCGGCCTCGATGAGACAGGCCCCGGAGAGCGTGAGATCGGAACATACATCTTTAACCTCCTAAAAGAGCTGGGTATTGAAGCCGAACTGGATGAAGTGGCACCCGGAAGGGTGAATGTTACCGGCAGGATAAAAGGAGATTCGGGTGGTAAAACACTGATGCTGAACGCCCATATGGATACCGTTGGGGTTTCAGGAATGGAAAACCCATTTTCCGGCAGGATTGAAGACGGAAAGCTCTATGGCCGGGGCGCGTATGACATGAAGGGGTCGATCGCTGCAATACTCGCAGCAGCCAAATTTATTCAGGATAACCGGATTACTTTCGGCGGAGACCTGATTCTCTCTTTTGTAGCGGATGAAGAACATGAGAGCATCGGCGCACAGGCTCTGGTTCAAAAGCTAAATGCGGATGCGGCTATCGTTACCGAACCTACCGGCCTGAATCTCTGCCTGGCTCATCGGGGTTTCGGCATTTTTAAGATCACCACACAGGGCAAAACCGCACACGGTGGCAACCACATGCTGGGAACGGATGCCAATTTAAAAATGGGGCTTTTGCTAACTGAACTATCCAAATTATCGCACAACCTTCCCAAAGAGAGAAAACATGCGCTTTGCGGTGATGCCTCAATGCATGTCCCCCTTATCAATGGAGGACGGAGCCTGTTCGTCTATTCGCACGAATGTACCATTCACGTGGAGAGGCGCACCCTGCCAGGCGAAACGGAAAAGATGATAGAATCTGAGCTACTTCAGGCTATCAAAAAGGTTCAGCAAGCCAATCCCGGCTTTAAAGCTGAAATGGAACCGGTTATCTGGCGCAGCCCTTATGAAGTGTACTCCAAAGCGCCGGTGGTAGTGGACCTGAAAGAGGTAGCAGGTTCAGTACTTGGCAGAACCCCGTTAACCATCGGGCACACGTGGTGGGAAGATTCGGCAATTTTCGGTGAAGCTGGAATTGATTGCGCAATTATTGGCCCCAAAGGCGGGGGTATTCACGAAGATATTGAATGGGTTGAAACCGAATCGGTAGTTAAGCTAGCTGAAATACTGTACGGAACGGCAGAACGCTTTTGTAGGTAAATATTTTTTATTAACGTGTGTTCGATTCTAAAATTTCGGAATAAGAGACTCCCCTCCTTCTCAAGGAGGGGTCAGGGGGTGGTTTACTGCACTATCCTCATGGCTATAGATTAAAAAATTGATTCATAGCTTTTTCCCAAAAAGGGATGCCCATGGCACAACCACCCCTAAATCCCCTCCTTGGAAAGGAGGGGACTTTCATCGATACCATTCGAAATATTATAAATCGTACTCAGATCCGATATAAGCAAACAAAATACTCACCCCTCCTCAACCTGAAGGGTATCTTCCATAACCCTCTTCTGTATATCTTGAGGGACCGGGGCATAACTGTGGAAATTTCGTGAATAGGTGGCACTTCCCTGGGTCATCGATTTGAGCCGGGTTGTATACTGATCCAGTTCTTTCAGGGGCACAATTGCCTTTACTTTCTGAATGGAGCCTTCGGAATCCATCCCCAGAATTTGTCCGCGCCGAGAGCTTAAATCACTCATCACATCTCCCATATAATCAGCCGGAAGAGTAACTTCAACCTCGTAGATTGGCTCCATAAGTTGTGGATTTGCGTTCAAAAACCCCTCTTTAAAAGCCATAAGTGCCGCGGTTTTAAAAGCCGCTTCGTTCGAATCTACAGAGTGCATGGAGCCGTCGTACACCGAAACACGAATATCTCTTGCACGGCAGCCGCTCATAGGCCCTTTTGCCATCTTATCCATAATTCCTTTCAAAATGGCGGGCATAAAGCGGTTGTCGATAACTCCGCCTACGATACAGTTTTGAAACACCAGCTTTCCGCCCCACTCAAGGTCCAGCTCCTGCACATCGCGCACATTCAGGTCGTTCCGGTCGGGCATTCCTTCATACCATGGTTCGATGGAGAGGTAAACCTCGGCATATTGACCGGCCCCACCACTCTGTTTCTTATGCTTGTAGCGGGCTTCAACTTTTTTGGTAATGGTTTCACGATAGGGAATACGCGGAGTCATAAACTCTACATCCAGCTTGAAGCGCTCTTTTAGCAGATGATGAATCACATTTAAATGCTCTTCACCCAATCCGTGTAAAATGGTCTGTTGCAGCTCCTGGCTCTGCTCCACCTCTACTGAAGGATCCTCTCTCTCAATCTGGTGAAGAGCGTTGGCCAGCTTATCCTCTTCTCCCTCTTTTTTCACCCTAAGCGCCACGCGCATGGTTGTGTCGGGGTATTGAATGGGTTCAAACTCAAGATCACTGTTTTTCCCGGCTACGGTGTCGCCGGCCTGAATGTCTTTGAGCTTAAGGGCCACGGCCAGGTCTCCGGCAATGACTTTATTGACTTCAATCCGTTTAGAGCCCTGATTGATAAAGAGCCCTCCAAGCCGAATTCCATTATCGGTACGCATATTGATCAAATCATCACCCGGCTTCAATTCACCACCCGTAGCCTTCAAAAAGGTGATATCACCAACATGTGGTTCCGAAATCGTTTTAAATGCAAAGAACGAAGGGGAGTCATCAGGTGAAATGGTATGGTTTTCACCACTTTTTAAAGGCATGCTGCGCTGAAGCGGATTCGGCGAAACATTGGATATAAAGCTCATGATACGCCCGGTTCCGGCATTTCGGCCGGCCGATGCACAAAACAGCGGAAAGATTTCGCGTTGCTGCATTCCTAAAATTAATCCATCCCGCATTTGATATTCATCCAGTTTGCCGTGTTCAAAATAGAGATCAAGCAGGGTTTCATCGTTCTCAGCAATAGCTTCAACCAGTTCGTTTTGAAGCAGCTCGGCCTGCGCTTTTTGCGATTCGGGGATTGGGAGTTTATCGGGGCGCCCTCCCGCTTCCGGAAATTCGTACATGGTCATTTTCAGCACATCGATAATTGCGTGAAAGTCTTCACCCTCGCTGTAGGGAAACTGTACTATCGCCACTCCGCGGCCAAAACTCTCTTTTGCCATGTCGACCGTTTTCTGAAAATCAGAAAATTCGCTGTCCAGTTTGTTAACTACAAGTATCGAAGGCAGCGATTTCTGCTCGGTTGCCTTCCAGATTGCCTCGGTGCTCACTTCAACGCCGGCTTCGCTATTCAAAATCACGAGAGCTGAGTCGGCCACATATAGCGAATCGCTAACTTGCCCCCAAAAGTCCGGTGAGCCCGGAGTATCAAGCAGATTGATTTTTGTGCCCCGCCAGTCGAGATGTAAAAGCGAACTGTAAACCGATTTCTCCTTCTCTTTTTCTATTTCCCGATAATCAGAAATTGTATTCTTTTGAAGAATCGATCCTCTCTTTGAAGAGGTTCCCGATTCAAATATCATGGTTTCGGCGAGTGTCGTTTTCCCGGATCCTGAGTGCCCTAACAATACTACATTCCTGATGTTCCTGGGTTGATAGATGTTCATCTTAGACTCCTTTTTAAGTTTCTATTCAATAATCAATTTAGTATTCCTGAACCTGAATCTAAAGATCAAGCATCTGTTTTTACCGGAAATTCTGAATCAGGACGGCCTGCACTCCTCCGTTCAATAAGGAGCAGCTTCGGCTTAAAATCAGTTCAAAGGTTCTGCACAGCAACCTCTGCTGGGAACTTCTCTATACTTCACTATCTTCCCCATAATTTATAAGCCCTGACGATCAAATCAACATGAAAAATATTCTTTTACTTCAAACCGGCGGAACCATTGCCATGCATCCCAATAGCAAGGGGGCCGACCTGAACCCTGAAAAGTGGGGTGAACTGCTCTACAGGGAGATTCCGGAGCTGAATGAAATTGCCAATTTAACCATTCAAAAGGTGTTTTTTGAGGACAGTTCAGACGTTAACCGGCATCACTGGAAACTGTTGTGCGATACGATTTACAGCCAATATTCTGAGTATGACGGGTTTGTTGTTTTGCACGGAACCGACACCATGTCGTATACAGCTTCGGCGCTCTCCTTTGCATTTCGCAACCTTGCCAAGCCCATTATCTTTACCGGCAGCCAGGTGCCCATGAGTAAAATTCGAAGCGACGCCCGCCGCAACCTTGTAAATGCCGTTGAACTGGCTACCTGGCCGGTACCTGAAGTTGCCATCTGCTTCAACGATCATCTCTACCGGGGAAACCGCAGCACCAAAATGAGTATCGGCGATTTTGATGCATTTACCTCCCCCAACTTCCCGCTGCTGGCCGAAATTGGGATTGATATTGTTTTGGCCGAACACATACTGAGACCGCAGGGAGAGCTGAACTATAGGCCGGATTTTGATGATTCAATTCATGTCGTTAAACTTCACCCAAACCTAAACCCCAAACTCCTGAATTGCATCGATCTTAACCTGACCCAGGCTATCATTATCGAGGCATTTGGCAGCGGAAATATACCGGTTAAGGGTGAGTACAACATGCTTCCATTCGTTGAAAAGTGCAGAGAAAACGGTTGCCATGTCATAATCACCTCGCAAGCTGCCTATGATGCGGTTAATCTGGACCTTTATACCAGCGGCAAAGCCCTGAAGCAACGCGGTGCACTCAGTGCGGGTAAGATGACCATGGAAGCAACTATCACAAAAACTATGCATCTGTTGAAAATGGGATTTGCAGATGATCAGTTCAACTCGCAATTTATGGGGAGTCTTGCGGGTGAAAGAGACTGAGGTAGTCGTGAGTCTTGAGTCGTGAGAACACACCTCACATCTCAATACTCGATACTCAAGACTCAAGACTCAAGACTCAAGACTCAAGACTCATAAAACTAAAATAAAAGCCATGTTCTTCATATTTGACGTAGAAACCATTCCCGATTTTGAATTCGTCAGAAGGGTGATGAATGACCATGATATGGATGAAGATGATCTGCTGATTGCTGCTTCCGAACAACTGGCGCGTAACAGCAGCGGTTTTTTACCGCCCATGTACCATCGCATGGTTTCGTGGGTAGGCCTTTGGGTGGAGAATAACGGCAAGCCGGTTCAGAAGGCCGGATGGAACGGTGAGGATGAAAAAAAGGGATTGACCGCCCTGTTCGACTCCCTGCTCACCTATAAAGATTTTGGGCTGATACATCATAATGGGCGCGGTTTTGATCTGCCGCTGATCACCTATCGCTCTATGAAATACGGGATGCAGATGCCCTTACGGCTGAATCACTACGACATTCGCTATCGCTTCAGCAAATCAAATGTTGACCTGATGGATGAGTTCAGCAACTACGGGGCCAGCTCCTATCCCAAATTAAAACACCTTGGCTATCTGATTGATGTACCCTTTAAGCAGACAGCCGAGGGAAATGAAGTATTGGCGATGTACAGGGAGGGGAAACTTGAAGAGATTGAACACTACTGCTATGAAGATGTAATGGCAACCTACATTGTTTGGCTTAGAATGAAGTATACGGTTGGCGACATTGCCGAGGATATTTTTAAAAACCTGAATGAGCGGGCTCTCAGTAAGCTAAAAGAGATACAGGCGTCTTGAGGTTGCCGGTTTCATTGACGGCCTTTTTTGCCTTTAACAAATTCAGTCTATACCCACATAATAAGGCGAGATGAGTGGTCGTGTTTTTAACACATAAAAAAATGAACCCTCAGTTCAAAGCCTCACAACGAACTAAACGCACCCTACCTTTCCTTCTGCTTATCCAGTTCCAGCTGTTCATTATAGACCAGGTAGAGATAATTTTCCATAATTAAGCGGCGGGTAGAAGTTGACCAGGGAAGTCTTTGTATGATTTCTATCACATTCATCACCTTACCCTCAGCTTCAGTGAAGTTCTCATTTTCTTTTGCCATCCTGATGGTTTCAAGCAAATTTTCATCTTCCACGATCTGAGGCATCAACTTACCATAAATCAGCCAGTTCAGATCGATATTGTAGGGAATTACTTTATCAAAAATCAGCTCATAGTTCACACTGTCTCTCTTTTTCCAGGCAGAGATGGTATTTTGAGCAACACCCAAAAATTCTGCGAGATCTACATCCTTCTGGAGATTCAGTTCATCTTTTAGCCGTGCTAAAATTGACGTAACGTTATGTTTTTCCTTATCGCTAATAATCAGTTTTTTTGTTGATAATAATATCCGGAAGGGTTTTGACAGATGTATTCAAAGCCCTTCTTATATAACGATTTGATCTAAATCATTATTTTAAATTCTCATTTTGTGATATTTTATGTATGCTTAGTAATACCAGAGAGTGACTATTTAAGTTTAAATTTAAATTTAAACATCCGGTAAAACTACCAAACTATCAAATAACTTATAAAACAAATTCAAAGATGAGTTCCGGACGCAATTCAAAAAGTTTACGAAGCGAATATGAGAAAACCCTTCTCAAGATGATGATCGACTATGAAGTCGATCAAACGGATATATCTGTGTTTGAGGGGGTTTCTCCTCAGGCGATCAACAACCGGTTAAAACGATTAAACAGCGATAAAGTTGAGGATTTTAAGAAGCTAATACAGAAAGTAGCTGAAAAAAAATTCGGCGAAAATGGAGTATCCTGAGTATAAGAAATGTCTTAGCCATAAGGCCGGGATACTGATAGTTTCAGACTAAAAATGAATAAATATTCTCAAATTGAGATATTTACACCAAAGTTTATATCTCAATATACTTCATCAATGATTTCTCGTCTATGGCGCCGTGGGAGGCGTGCCAGACAATTTCACCATTTTTTATCACAATAACCTGTGGTGACTCATGCCTGATTCCTGACAGTTCAGCCACATGATTTGAGGCATCCCGGCTTTGCCTTACATCAATGAGGTAAAACTCAGCCTCATCTGATGCATCCTTCATCACCTCTTCCACTTTCAGCTTGGCAAACATTGAGATGCCGCAACTGAAACTGTGTTTATAGATTACCTGAATACCGGCATCCTTTTTTAAAATCTCTTCAATTTCTGAAGTACTGTCCGGCAGTCGCCACTTTTCCGAAAGCGTAGGTTTACTACCCCCCATCATTCCGCGTAACCCGCTTAAAAAGCTCATATCAATCTCCCAAACAAATTCCAATTTCCCTGGCTGTTGCTATTGTATCACTGTCTAGTGGCACCAGCTTCATTTTATCAGCAACCTCTTCCAGGGGTATGGCCCGTATGGTACTTTGTTGCATGACAATCATTTTATTCACCTGCCCTTCATCAAGCACTCTTACGGCAGCAGCTCCAAATCTAAGCGATATCAGCCTGTCGTAAGCTGAAGGCACGCCTCCCCTCTGCAGGTGCCCCAACACCAGCGATCGAGACTCTTTGCCTGTTCGTTCGCTCAATTCGCTTTCCAGGTATTCAGCTATTCCGCCCAGCTGTTCCGATTGTCCGATTTTCTTTCCTTTCACAAAACGATTTCCGCCCACTTCTACTGCCCCTTCTGCCACAACAACGATTGAATACTTTTCGCCCTTTGCCTCTCTCTCAAAAATTTTATCGACAATTGATTCCAGGCTAAACTCAATTTCCGGAATCAGGATAGCATCTGCCGAGGCAGATAGTCCCGAGTGCAGTGCAATCCACCCGGCATATCGCCCCATCACCTCAATTACCATTATTCTTCTGTGAGATTGCGCCGTTGTTGCAATTTTATCGATCGCATCGGTGGCCGTGGTTACAGCTGTATCAAAGCCCAGGGAGATATCACAGGCCCAAATATCATTATCAATTGTTTTTGGAACCCCAACAACTTTAACTCCCTTTTGGGCAATCCTATTTGCAATTCGCATGGATCCGTCACCGCCTATAGCAACCAGTGCGTCTACTCCATAGCGCCGAAATACATCAACGAGCTCATCAGACCGGTCTTCTGCGCCCCAGGTGCCATCCGGTTTCTTGTAGGGCATTTCAAAGGGATTGCCGCGATTGGCTGTACCCAAAATCGTGCCTCCCATCATGGTTATACCCCGCACACGTTCCCGGGTTAGTGGTATAAATGGTTCGTCAGTATAGAGCGACCCGTAACCGTTTTGAATGCCAACTACCTCCCACCCCAATCGAAGAGCTGAAAGTGTAGCCGACCGAATTGCGGCATTCAGCCCGGGTGCATCTCCCCCACCGGTATTAATTGCAATTTTCATACGGCCACCCTGTCTGCCAGTGTCAAGCCCTCAAGAGCCAGGGCTTCAAGCAGGCCATCCATCCCCAAACCTTCACGCAGCAGTTCAGGCTGGTCACCGGTAAGATCAACAATTGTGGTTTCGACAGTGGGAAGAGTCCCCTGGTCATCCACAACTACATCTACCACCATATCGAAACGGCTTAGAAATAATTCTCTGTCGCCATCTTCCGGGTGGGCATGCTCCACATCCGGCATCTTTGCCGTAATAGCGAGTACAGGACGGCCCAGCACATCAATCATCTCCAGGCAGATTGGGTTGTCGGGAACACGGATACCGACCGTGCGTTTTTTGGGATGGGTGAGAAGGCGCGGAACTTCACGGGTTGCCGGCAATATGAATGTATATGGCCCCGGAATAAGCCTCTTAATCAATTTGAAATTTGTATCCGAAAGGTTGGCAAATGTAGCTACATGCTGCAAACTGTGGCACATCACCGTAAGATGGTCTTTCTTGTCAAAGCGACGGATTTTGCGAATTCTATCAATTCCCTTTTTATTTTGATAGTCGCAGACCAACGCATATTGGCTATCGGTTGGAACAACTGCTACTCCCCCATTTATCAGTTCATCAGCTAACTCAAATATTTTCTTTTTATGAGGTGAGTCGGGGTGGAGTTTAATTCGATGAGACATAGGCATGCAATTTCAGGTTTAATGTTAAACATCACTTCTTTTAAGTAATAAACTAATGAGTAATTGTCCAAGAATGAATTTAATTCTTAGAGAGAACTAACACACACTATAGCTTTGGCGACGGTAATTCAAATCGTAATAAAGGCAGATAATATCCCGGTTCTATGTTGATCTGTTTGGGTAAGTCTTATTCGATGAAGTCAGTTTATGATGTTATGTTCCATAGTCCATCAAACGTTCCTGACGGAACGTGGAAAGCACGGTCTCACATTTTTTGTTACCGATCAATCGTCCCTATTGGGACGGAATCTGGGTCAAACATAAGCTGTTACAATGATCAGGAACAGACCACAATGATACGTCCTGCAGTGAAGTGTGATCGGTCACAGTAGCGGTACAAATTACCTCAACTACGTTTCGTCAGGAACGTTTGGTGAAACGAAGGAATCTAAATCTGCCAAGAAGTGGGTGATACGATTACCCATGTCAACGGCATTCCAATGGGACAATCAACAAAGAACCAAAAACCTGCCACTATAAGTGAGCCGGCTCCTGATTTTCCAACGATTCCTCCCATCATTTTGTTAAATTGAATAATAGCAGAACTAACAACTAATCAAATAAGAGCGACTATGGAAACTAAAATAAAAGCCTGGTGGCTGGGACACTCTACCTTTCGACTTGAATCTCCATCCGGAAAAGTTATTTACATCGATCCCTTTCTTTCAGATAACCCTAAAACTCCGGATGCGTACAAACAACCCGATGATATTGATTATATACTGTTAACACATGGCCATGAAGACCACGTGGGCGACACTCTTGAGCTTGCAAAGAAAACGGGTTGTATGGTTGTTGCCCAGGTTGAACTTTCTCAACTCTTGAAAAAGAAGGGGTTAAAAGAGGAACAGAGAGTAGAGTTCAATAAAGGCGGAACCGTTCACTTTGACGACTTCTCCGTCACGCTTGTAAATGCAAACCACAGCTCCTCATTTGGAGGTGAATACGCAGGTGAAGCCGGCGGGTTGGTGGTCTCCTTCGAAGATGACATCTGTTTCTATCATTTGGGGGATACAAATATTTTCAGTGATCTTGAGATATATGGCGAGATTTATGAACCGCATGTAATTGCCGTACCCATTGGCGACCATTATACCATGGGGCCGCAAGAAGCCGCAATCTGCTGCGAAATGATCGGAGCCAAGCTTGCCATCCCTATCCACTATGGAACATTTCCGGTTTTAACAGGCGATCCCGAGGAGTTTAAATCTTTCACCGAAGAGTACTGTGATACTAAGGTAACGATCCCGGATCCCGGAGAGCAGTTCCTGGGATAGTCGCAATGTGCGCTGGCTGGAAAGAGTTGATTCAATAGCGTTTCGATTTCAAATTCTTTGTGTCGTACTCTTCCCTTTACGATTCAGTATCCATAAACAATTACAATGCTACGGAAATTTGCCGCCTGCCCTGTGCAGGTGGCTAAACCGTATTTCGTTAACTGCAAATCGAAGCCTCGGTACTCACCTCACCAAGAAATCCGGGCTAAACGTACGCGTTTAGTATAAAGAAGATTACAACGCCGGTAATAGAGACATATAACCATATTGGAAATGTCCACTTCGATACCTTGCGGTGGGTTTTGAATTTCCCTGCAAAAGCAAAATAGTAACTTGTTAGCACAAGGGGCACCACAAAGGCCGACAAGATGATGTGAGATATAAGTATGGTGAAATAGACCGGCCTGATTACCCCCTCGCCCGGAAAGACCGTGTGGCCTACAAAGTTGTGATAAACAAGGTAGCTTATCAGAAAAAGAGAGGAGGTTATAAATGCAGTCAGCATCAGCTTCATGTGCAGAATAAATTTTCGCTGTTTTATCGCCAAAAATCCACTCACAATCAGTACCGTACTCACGCTGTTCAAAAATGCATTCAGTGCCGGCAAGTTTGCAACCCAGGCAGCCGTTTCCTCTGCAGTTTCCCGGAAATAGATCAGCCAGATTAAAAAGAGAAAGGCGATGCCGCTAATCATAAGAATAGTTCCAATAGCTTTAGGAACACTTATGTTTCTAATAAAGTCTACAGTTAACTGCTTATCAAGAGATGAATCCATGGCGCTGTGATGATAAAAAATTGTTTATACGCACAAAAATAGGGCTTTTCTTTTTCAAAAAGTCAGATTTTTTTAAAAAATACCGGGTAATTTTTCTCTAACCAAAGTGACTCCACAAACACCTTTTTCTCTCCATATCATTCCTAAAACACTATCATTCAATCTCTTTAATTTCATTTTATATTAAACTAATTATTGCTTTATGCATGATAAATCGGAGGTGAAAATAATTGATCGAAATTTCTGCAAGTTAAAGAGCTGTGTCCTATCTTTGAGACTGATTCATTCAAATAACTATCATCGACTCTAACTATTTAGAATGAGTTTAAATACCCGGTAAATAAACAAATATGGTATGGGGGTTTTTAATTTTTCGGTACCTTCTTGCCGTCTACTTACCGGTAACACTATCTGAAACAGCTAATGGTAATTTTTAACTGATCTTATGGCTCAGATTTTTCCAAGTTGGGCAAACGAAGCGCCCAAAAGAATTCTTATTGGGATCATTATTATTCTAAATGCATCTGTGTTTGGCGTTTGGTATTTCTTCTCACCCGAATTTACCCATGTGGGTTACGCACCAGAGCAACCCGTTCCTTTCAGTCATAAGGTGCATGTTGGGCAATTGGGGATGGACTGTCAGTACTGCCATACGCAGGTAACAGAATCCAAGTATGCTAACATTCCCACTACTCAAACCTGCATGAACTGCCACAGCCAGATTAAAACAGATGCTGAGAGCCTTCAGCCGGTCCGCGACAGTTATGAGAGCGGTATGCCCGTGGAGTGGATTAAAGTTCATTCGCTGCCCGATTATGCCTACTTCAACCATGCGGTGCACGTAAACGTAGGAGTTGGTTGTGAATCGTGCCATGGCCGCGTGGATAGAATGGAGATTGTTTACCAGGCTATGCCACTGAGTATGGGATGGTGCCTGGATTGTCACAGGGAGCCGGAAAAACATGTAAGGCCGGTTTCTGAGGTTACCACTATGGGATATGTTGCGGAAAATCAACTTGAGCTTGGCCTTGAACTTGTAGCCAAGCATAACATCAACGCCCCAACCTATTGCCAGAGCTGTCACTTCTAATTTATTTGATACCTTTTAACCACGAGTTTCAATTTAATATTCTGTAAAGAATGAGCGATCAGTCGACAAAAACCACATACTGGAAAAGCTTAAACGAACTTGCCAAAAACAAAGAGTACGAAAAGTTTGTAGAGCGTGAATTCCCTGAAAATGCAACCGAGCTTACAGATCAGGTTTCACGAAGAAGCTTTTTGCGGGTAATGGGAGCATCCATTGCCCTGGCCGGATTTGCATCCTGCCGCAGGCCGATTCAAAAAATTCTTCCCTACAGAAGTCAGCCTGAAGACTTAGTTCTGGGGGTTCCCAACTTTTATGCCACAAGTATTCCATTTCAGGATACGGTAACCGGTTTAATTGTAGAAAACAATGAAGGGCGCCCTACCAAACTGGAAGGAAATGAAGATCACCCCTCTAGTGGCGGCAGAACCAACATCTACCAGCAGGCAGGCATTTTGAGCATGTATGACCCTGACAGGTCACGATCGCCCGTGCGCAACGAAGAGAAAGTTTCAAAATCGGATTTTGAAACTTTTGCAGCCAATCATTTCTCAGACACCGCGAGAAACATCCTGTTTATCAGCGAAGCCAGCTCATCGCCTACATTGAACCGATTGAAAGGCGATGCACTGAGCCGTTTCTCCAACGCTGAGTGGGTTACGTACGAACCTTTTTCTGATGATAATGCCATTGAAGGCACTCAACTGGCATTCGGCCGCCGGCTCAGAACCGTAAATCATTTTGACAAGGCCGATATTGTAGTTTCTCTGGATGATGACTTTATGAGCCCCAACGGCCATAAAAACAGTGTCGAAAACGCCTATAAAACTACCGGTAAGCGCAGAGTTCAAACTGTGGAAGATTCCATGTCGAGAATTTACTCTGTTGAAAACTCTTTCACCTCTACCGGCTCCTATGCCGATCACAGGTTAAGGCTGAAGTCTTCTCAAATTGAAGCGTTCACATATGCATTGGCTGCAAAACTCTCCGAACAGATAAGCGGTTTGCAGGCCTTTAGCGGTGTAAGCAATACTTTTTCAACACACGACTGGATATCCCGTCTGGCGGATGATCTTCTGGGAAATCGAGGCAACTCTATCGTAACGGCCGGACAACAGCATTCGCCCGGAGTACATGCGGCTGTAGCCGCCATCAATCTTGCACTGAACAACGCCGGTAACAGCGTTACCTATCACGAGCTTCCGTTCCGTGACGACAGAGATGAACGGCAGGCCTTTATGGATGCTATGATGCAATTGAAGGCAGGCACCTACGATACCGTTGTACTGATTGGAACCAACCCGGTGTATACCGCCCCTGCCGACCTGGATCTTGCTCTGGCATTGGCCAATGTTGAAACAAAAATACATCTGGCCGATTACTACGACGAAACTTCACGTATATGCGACTGGCACGTAAACCGTGCGCATTTTCTCGAAACATGGTCTGATGGACTCTCCTATACCGGTCAGCGATCTGTTGTACAGCCTCAGATCTTACCTCTTTTTAATGGCCTGAGCGAGATTGAGTTTTTAAATACCATATTAACAGGCGAAGAAAGTACAGGCTACGACCTTGTACAGGAGACCTGGAGCAGCTATTTCACAAATGATTTCACTCGCCAATGGGAAGTGGTACTCCATGACGGACTCGATCCCGATACCGGTTTTGATTCTGTAGATGTAGCACTTTCAGGGAATTTCAGCGCCGGTATCAGAGAGCATCTCTCTGCAGAACCGGTTTCCGGAATGGAGATCAGCATTAAACCTGACGCCACTCTATTTGATGGGCGTTATGCCAATAGCGGCTGGCTTCAGGAGCTGCCCGAGCCCATGACCAAGATTACATGGGATAACGTAGCCCTGATGAGTCCA
The DNA here is from genome assembly GCA_007693295.1 of Balneolaceae bacterium. Lineage (GTDB taxonomy): Bacteria > Bacteroidota > Rhodothermia > Balneolales > Balneolaceae > Rhodohalobacter. The sequence goes on along the minus strand of REDT01000207.1, from coordinate 15,021 downwards.
CGAACGGCAGAATCACTGGGATTGCCCTCAGATCGAAGCTTCAGCAGCAATGAAGTTCCAACAGTACGAATAACTGCAGGTGATCAGACCATAGAGATTGCTGCCTGGGTACAACCCGGGCATGCCGACGATTCCATCACCCTTACAACAGGTTATGGAAGGCAAAATGTAGGGCGTGTAGCAGACGGGGTTGGCGTAGATACCTACCCTCTTCGTACCAGCGCTTCGATGTTTTATCAATCGGCTAATGTAGAACCTACCGGCACGAAATATGAAATTGCATGTGTACAGGATCACCACAGCCTTGAGGGCCGTGATATGATCCGCACTGCTTCACTGGACGAATACAAAGAAAAACCAGATTTTGCCACCTTCAAGAGCTTTCACGGTTTTGAAGTGCCCGGCATGAAAGAGGCTGAAGCACGCGGTACAGCCGACCAGGGTCCTATTTCTCTGTTTACAGAGCAGTATGGGCCCGATCACCAACCACAGTGGGGAATGGCGATCGATCTGAATGCCTGTTTTGGCTGTGGCGTATGTACCATTGCATGCCAGGCTGAAAATAACATCCCGGTTATTGGCAAACGGGAAGTTGGGCGGCGGCGAATTATGCACTGGATCCGCACCGATCGTTACTATGAGGGCGATCAGGACAATCCAACGGTTTACCATCAGCCGGTTCCCTGCATGCACTGCGAACTTGCACCATGCGAACAGGTTTGCCCGGTTGCAGCCACTACTCACAGTGAAGATGGCATGAACCAGATGACCTATAACCGCTGTATCGGCACCCGTTATTGCGCGAATAACTGCCCGTTTAAAGTGCGAAGATTTAACTTCTTCAATTACACAAAAGAGTTTTTAACCACCGGCGATGATCCTGAAATCATACAGATGGCGATGAACCCCGAAGTAACCGTTCGTTTCCGTGGAGTTATTGAGAAATGCAGCTATTGTGTTCAGAGGGTAAACAGAGCTAAACGAGACACGAAAATTGCTACCGGTTCATTAAAGCCGGCCGATGGCACCGTGAAAACGGCCTGTCAGCAAGCCTGTCCGGCCAATGCGATCTCATTTGGTGATCTCACCGACAGAGAGAGCAAAATTTCACAGGATAAAATGAATGATCGAAATTATGTAATGCTCGAAGAGATGAATGTTCGCCCGAGAACATCCTATCTTGCAAAACTACGAAATACTAACTCAGGTTTGGCTTAATCCAACCATAGATATTTTAATAGCAACTGACTTAACATGAGTAAAACGTACGAATACGTTCCTGAGCCCGCTCTCATAAAGGGGAATCACGACTTTAAGAGCATTACCGCACTGGTAACGGATATAAATCTCCGCCCCACTCCCAAGCTGTGGTATGTAGCCTTTGGGATTTCAAATATTCTTCTTCTGGTTCTTCTCATATCAATAGCGTATCTGATTTGGGAAGGCATCGGTATTTGGGGGCTGAACCAGCCTGTTGGCTGGGGTTGGGCTATTATTAACTTTGTATGGTGGGTGGGTATTGGCCACGCCGGTACGTTAATTTCAGCTATTCTTTTTCTATTTCGTCAGAATTGGAGAACGGCTATTAACCGGTTTGCCGAGGCTATGACGATTTTTGCCGTTATGTGCGCGGGTATTTTTCCTGCCATTCACGTTGGCCGTATCTGGGTTATCTATTGGGTATTCCCTCTTCCCAACCAGATGGCTATGTGGCCAAATTTCAATAGCCCGCTGCTATGGGATGTTTTTGCTGTATCTACCTACTTCACAGTATCTTTTCTTTTCTGGTATGTGGGTCTTGTACCGGATCTTGCCACTATCAGAGACAGGATCAAGAGTAAGGTCGGAAAACTTGTATACGGTGGATTTGCCCTCGGATGGAGAGGCAGTAACAGGCACTGGTGGAACTATGAGAAATCGTACATGATTCTCGCCGGGCTTGCAACGCCACTGGTACTCTCTGTTCATACCATTGTATCTTTCGATTTTGCCGTGTCTATCATTCCGGGATGGCACACAACAATTTTCCCTCCCTACTTCGTTGCCGGTGCGGTATTCTCCGGTTTTGCAATGGTATTAACGCTGATGATTATCTGCCGAAAAATTTACGGGCTTGAAGATATCATGACGGTTGACCATATTGAAAAGATGAACATCATTATCCTGGTAACAGGCTCCATGGTTGGGTTTGCCTATATAATGGAGTTCTTTATTGCCTGGTACAGCGGGGTTGAGTACGAAAAAGCGATCTTCATATTACGAGCCATTGGCCCTTATGCGTGGGCATATTGGATTATGATTGCATGTAACGTGATCTCACCGCAGCTGTTCTGGTCTAAAAAATTACGGCGCAGTGTCGGCTTCACCTTTTTTATATCCATTGTCGTAAACATTGGTATGTGGTTCGAGCGTTTTGTTATTACAGTAACTTCTCTATCACAAGATTTCCTCCCTTCTTCGTGGGGTTACTATTCCCCAACTTTTTGGGACGTTGTAACTTATATAGGGACCTTCGGACTGTTTTTCACATTCTTCCTGCTTTTCCTCCGCTTTTTGCCGATGGTGGCTGTTGCCGAACTGAAAGGTGTAATGCCACAGGCAGACCCTCACAACTACGATGAGGTAACCGGTGAGTATAAAGAGCCTGTAGTAAAAATTCCCGAACCAAGAAAAGACTCGGTATAAATTATGGACAGCCAAATGCGTACATCAACTTCTGAAAAAAGCTTATACGGCGTGCTTGCTGAGTTCAGGAATCCGAAAGAGCTTATTGATGCAGCCAAAATTGTGAATAAAAACGGATACCGTAAGTTCGATACGTTCAGCCCATTTCCCATTCATGGCATGGATAAGGCTATGAGCCTTCAAAAGTCGAAGCTGGGCTGGATTGTTATCAGCCATGGGTTGCTCGGATTTGCCGGAGCCATTGCCATGATCTACTGGATGATGGTGGTTGATTATCCGCTAAATATCAGCGGTAAAACATTAATGAATGTTCCGGCATGGATTCCGGTAATTTTTGAGTTAACCATACTTCTTTCGGCATTCGGAGCTGTATTTGGAATGTTCTTTCTGAATGGACTTCCCAAGCTGAATCATCCGTTATTCAATTCTGAAAATTTCAAAAAGGCGACCGATGATGGGTTCTTCGTCTGCATTGAATCAGAAGATCCACAGTTTGAATCCGAAAAAGTACAGAAACTCCTGGAAAGTGCAGGGGCAACCAACATTGAAGAAATTTACGACGCATAAGTCATTACATTTAGTTTTAAGATCACATAAGAATTATGCTTTTAACCATAACCCGTTTATCTATTCTGCTCTTGATTTCGATCGTGATGATGTCATGCCGTGGTCAGAAGTCAGAGAAACCCCCAATTCATCCTCAACAGAACATGATGAACCAGGAGCGATTTAATGCTCAACAGGTGAATCCGTTTTTTGAAGATGGCCGATCTATGCGTGAACCGGTAACCGGCACCATTTCGAGAGGCGGTCTTCGCCACGACACTGTGCTGTTTGAGGGGAAAGATGATGATGATAACTATGTGGATACAAATCCCATGGAAATTACCCGTGATTTTCTCTACAGGGGTAAAGAGATGTATGAAATTTTCTGCCAGGCTTGCCATGGCGGCACCGGCGACGGCCGCGGCATTATCATGACCGGCGGCTACGGGTATGTACCTGCACCTACATTTCACAGAAGTGAAAGTTACGAAATGTCTGAAGGTGAACTATATTCATCCATTGCAAACGGCATCAGAAGCATGCCTGCATACAATACTCAGATCAAAGTTGAAGACCGCTGGGCAATTGTAGCCTATGTTCGGGCCCTTCAGAAAAGTCAAAATATTCCTGAAGCCGAAATGGACCAATTTGACGTAGATCTGGCGCAACTTATGCAAGAAGATGAAGAAAGGCGGGAACGTGAAGCGATACTGGCAGAAGCCCGTGCAGTTCGCGGAGACGATGATGTTTCCGTTGAACGCGGCGAAAGATTGTACATACAATATGCCTGTCAGGCTTGCCACTCATTAGACGGGCGCAGTTTGGTAGGGCCTACTTTTGCCGATTTGTATGGCAGTGAAAGAAACTTTACAGACGGTACATCTGCAATAGCCGATGAGGAGTATTTGATTGAATCGATCGTAGAACCGGCAGTAAAGATTGTGGAAGGCTATGACAATGTTATGGTTGCTTACGACTTTCTTTCTGAAGCAGAATTACAGTCGCTCGTAGAATTTATTAAAGCGCAGTCGGATAATTAACAACTGACCGAAATTAAGAACTAATTACATGGCTTCAAGTAGTCCAAATATAACTGATTCTGTTCAATTTCCAGCAAACATGGATGTTGCCAAAACCTTCTATGGCGCCGGTATCGTTGGTTTAATTGCCAGTGGCGTCGGTTTCTTTCTGAACAAAGATCAATTCTTCTTCTCTTACCTCACCAGTTTTACCTTCTTCACCAGTATTGCTCTTGCCTCACTGATTATGGTTATGATTCATCATGTAACCAAATCGTCGTGGGGAATTGTATTCCGAAGAATACCGGAGACATTTTTCTCAAATATCGGCATATGGGCCATTTTTATGATCCCGATAATTTTGGGTATGAGCAGCCTGTTCCAGTGGACCGACACCGAGTACGTGGCCAACGACCCGATAATGCTTGGCAAGGTGCCCTACCTGAACGAACCTTTCTTTGTAATACGCCAGTTTATCTATTTTGGGATCTGGGGTTTTCTTGGATATAAGCTGCATAAGGTATCTGTTGAAATGGATCGTACAAACGATTGGGGTTTAACAAACCTGCTTCGAAAATTAAGCGCTCCGGGCATCTTGTTATTTGCCCTAACCGTTGCGTTTGCGAGTTTCGACTGGCTGATGTCGCTTGATGCCCACTGGTTCTCCACCATGTTTGGAGTCTATTTCTTCGCCATGAGTTTTCAGGTGCTGTTCCCTGTCATCATTCTGATCGTATTTTGGATGCAGCGAAACGGTATGCTGAAGAGTACAATCGGAAAGGCTCACATTTACGACCTGGGAGCCTGGTTATTTGGTTTTACCGTGTTTTATGCCTACATCGCATTCAGCCAATTTCTGCTTATCTATTATGCGAACATTCCTGAAGCTACCATCTGGTTCTATCATCGATTGGAGGGGAATTGGGCAATTATTACCTACTCACTTTTAATCGGCCGGTTTATCATTCCGTTTATTCTGTTACTAAACAGAGAACCCAAGCACAATCAAAAAGTATTGGGTTTTGTGTCGGTGCTCATTATTCTTATGCACCTGATAGAGCTTCACTGGATAGTAATGCCGGTATTAAATCATGCCGGAATGTCATTAAGCTGGCTCGATTTTGCTACACTTATCGGTCTGGGCGGAATTTTTATGGGTCTCTTTTTCCAGCAGTTCAAAAAGCATAGTATGCTCCCGGTAAACGATCCAATGCTTGCCGAATCACTTGATAAGCAATACCATCATTAATAATTTTCAAGCACATTTGATATGAGTTCGGAACCGAAAAAATTCACAAAAGAAGAAAAAGCCGCTATTGCTTTAAAAGCGGTATCTGGCGATGACGCTGCGAAGCAAGAACTTGCAGAGAAACATGGTGTTACGGTAGAAATTATTGAAAAATGGGTACGCGAAACGGGTGTTCAGCCCGTTTCAGAAGAAGATGTAAATGAAGTAACTTTGGAGGCGTCGGATGATTTTAAAACGTCTGTCGATTTTGGCGCTGTTCCCGACAAACTCAACTATCCACGACTTGTATTTTGGTCAATTTTTGGTACTGCAGTTATCGTGGTTATGATATTTGCCCTGATGGCAATTTACAGCTATACGATTGTCGGTACGGAGCAGCAACAATCTGAAGTAAGTCTTTATTTCGACATCAACGAATTGCAACAAAGAGATCAGGCTACATTGGGATCATTCGGTGTTGTAGATCCTGAAGAACGTATTTATCGAATTCCTATTGACAGTGCGATAACAATTATGGCACAAGATACAGATGATTGAAAAATGATTATGAAAACCACAAAGATAGTCACATTATTGATATCAGTGTTTTTCATTTTTGATAGCGCAAGTGCACAGCTTAACCAAAACAGACCCGCCATTCTTAATGAAATTGGCGTTGATGAAAAACTTGGAGACAAAATTCCTCTTGATCTCCGCTTCGCCAATTCTGATGGCGATTCTGTTAGCATTGGTGAGCTTATTGAAAGTGGAAAACCTGTTCTTCTAAATCCGCTCTACTACGAGTGCCCTATTCTCTGCAGTATGGTTCTTGATGGCGTATTTAAAGTGGTAAAAGATTTAGTTTGGACTCCCGGTAAAGATTATACGATAATTTCATTCAGTATTGATCCTGAAGAGGGACCTGAATTAGCCGCTGACTTTAAAAACCGATATATCAGTGAACTGAACCGACCTGAGGCAGAAAATGGCTGGCATTTCCTTACCGGTAATGAAGAGTCAATTAAAGCCCTTACAGAAGCAATCGGGTTCAATTACAAATATGATGAACGTACCGGTGAATATCTTCACCTTGCAAGCATCATGATGATAAGTCCCGAGGCTGTTATTACCCGTTATCTCTACGGAGCCAATTTCAGGGAGTTCGATCTGCGCAATTCACTCTATGAAGCAGCCGATGGAAATATAGGCTCAGCTATGGATAGAGTGCTTCTTTACTGTTTTACATACGACCCATCCTCACAAAGTTATGTGCCCGTTGCAATGAACATTATGAAGCTTGGCGGCTTGGCTACCGTCATAATTCTGGGTATATTTCTAGGCGTTTTTTGGATACGCGAGCGAGGTTCTACACAACCACACAAAATTGAAATTGAGTAATGAATAGATTTTCCGATTTTATGCTTCCTCCGGCCAAAAGTACGACGGCTGAAACTACGGATGCATTATTTCATTTTATCAATGTTACAAGCCTCATTTTTCTTGTCGGCATCACCATTGCCATCATCTTCTTCTCCTGGAAATACCGCAGAAGGTCTGATGAGGATGTGACGCCTGTAATATCTCACAACAATAAACTGGAAATTACATGGTCTGTTATTCCTCTCATTCTTGTGATGATTGTTTTTGGCTGGGGTTTTACCGGTTATATGAATCTTATCACCATTCCTGATGACGCTTATGAGGTTCGTGTTGTTGCTAAAAGCTGGCTTTGGGAGTTTCATTACGAAACCGGCTTTGTAAGCGTTAATGAGCTACATGTACCGGCTAACCGCCCTGTAAAACTGGTTATGAGTTCTGATGATGTGATACACTCTTTCTTCGTGCCCGACTATCGGGTAAAAATGGATGTACTTCCCAACCGGTATACATCACTTTGGTTTGAGGTTACAGAGCCGGGTGAGTCTATAGTATACTGTGCTGAGTATTGTGGAACGGCTCACTCCAATATGCTTGCTACCGTATTTGCACATACACAGGAAGATTTTGACACCTGGCTTGAAACAGCCGGTTCTGCCGACGATGATATGGATCCGGTAGAGCTTGGAGAGCAGCTTGTTACCCGAAACGCCTGCGACACCTGCCACTCCACCGACGGAACCCGCTTGCAAGGCCCCACCTTCCAGGGTTTATGGGGGTCTGAAAGAGAAATGGAAGATGGTGAAATTGTAGTGGTTGACGAAAATTATGTACGTGAGAGCATTCTTGAACCCAATGCGCGGATTACCAAGGGATATCAGCCGGTAATGCCGTCCTATGCCGGTACATTAAACGATCGTCAGATCGATGCGATTATTGAGTATTTAAAAACCTTACAATAAGCAAGCTTAATGGCAACTTCTGAAGCAAAACCAACAAATAAGATACAGGTCCGGCGATACAAGCCGGAAGAATATCCTGAAAAACACTATCTAAACGAGGAAACCGGCATCTGGGCATGGATGACGACCGTCGATCACAAGAAGATTGGATTGATGTACCTCGCCTCTTTAGCCTTCTTCTTTTTTGTGGGAGGCATGCTTGCCTTAGTTTTACGTACCGAGCTGTTAACACCTGCCCGTTCATTTATGGATGCAGATGTTTACAATCAGATATTTACTCTGCACGGTGCAATTATGGTATTCTTCTTTTTGGTGCCATCTGTACCTGCCGCTCTTGGAAACTTTATACTGCCCCTTCAGCTTGGCTGCAAGGATGTTGCTTTCCCCCGGGTTAACCTCGCCAGTTTTTACATTTATGTAATTGGTGCCGTCTTTACGCTCATTGCCATCTTAACGGGCGGTGTAGATACCGGATGGACATTCTATACGCCTTACAGTGCCACAACCGGGGGTAATGTAATGATGATGACTCTTGGTATTTTCATACTCGGATTTTCATCCATTTTAACAGGTGTAAACTTCATCACAACCATTCATAAACTTCGTGCCCCCGGCATGACCTGGAACAAGCTTCCATTGAATATGTGGGCTCTTTATGCCACAAGTATCATTCAGGTGCTGGCAACTCCCGTTTTGGCCATAACCCTTCTGCTTCTTACCATGGAGAGGGTGCTCAGCATCGGAATATTTGACCCGGCTCTTGGCGGTGACCCTGTTCTATACCAGCACTTCTTCTGGTTCTACTCCCACCCTGCCGTTTATATTATGATTGTACCCGGTTTTGGTGTTATTTCTGAAGTGATATCCACATTTTCCAGAAAAATTATTTTCGGATACTGGGCTATTGCCATCTCCTCTCTTGCCATTGCTTTTATCGGGTTTCTGGTATGGGGCCATCATATGTTCACTGCGGGCCAATCATCACTGGCAAACATGGTTTTCTCATTCCTCACATTTCTTGTGGGTATACCAACCGGTATTAAGATATTTAACTGGGTGGCAACGATGTACCGGGGTTCTATAGATATGAAAACCCCGATGCTCTATGCCCAGATTTTCCTATTCCAGTTTATGATTGGAGGATTTACCGGGATTATGCTGGGTGCCCTGGCTGTAGACATCCATTTGCATGACACCTACTATGTAGTTGCTCATTTTCACTATGTAATGATGGGTGGTATGGTAATGGCATTCCTGGCCGGTCTTCACTACTGGTGGCCTAAGATGTTCGGCAAAATGTATAGTGAAAAATGGGCTAAATTTTCAGCCATTATAATCTTTATTGGCTTTAATATGACCTTTCTGCCGCAGTTTGTAATGGGGTCGCAAGGCATGCCAAGGCGTTACTTCAACTACATTGATCAGTTCCAGTCGTTCCACCAGTTCTCTACGATCGGATCTTACATCATTGGAATTGGCTTCTTTATTATGTTTGGTTACCTGCTCTACTCTTTCTTCAGAGGAGAAAAAGCAGCGGCCAATCCCTGGGGCAGCCGGGCACTGGAATGGCAGGTATCTTCCCCTCCGCCACTACACAATTTTGAGCATACTCCTGTAATTATTAACGGGCCTTACGACTACCACAAGCCGATGTCAGAATTTCAGCTTGGCATCGCCAGTAAACACAATGGCCACCATGCAGGTGAAAAAGTGGACATTTCAACAACCGTCAAAGATAAAGCGTAAATCATAAATCATGGCTCAAACTTCTGTTGACATAGAGCATAAAACAGACCACATACAGCATCACTTTGTTGACAGTGATCAGCAATTTGAATCTTCAAAGTTGGGGATGTGGATCTTTCTTGTTACTGAAATTCTCTTTTTCGGAGGGCTTTTTGCCGCATACATTGTCTATCGTGCCTGGTACCCCGAACTTTACCTGGAAGCTTCAACAGAGCTGAATGCTTTTTGGGGAACCGTAAATACGGCTGTACTGATCGGTAGTTCACTCACGGTTGCCATGGCCATCCGGTCGGCTCAGCTGAACCAGATTAAGGGGCTGATCTATAACCTCTACATCACCATCGGACTGGCGATTATATTCATGGTAATTAAGTTTTTTGAGTATGCCGAAAAACTTGAAAAAGGAATTGCACCGGGGGCCTACTATACGTACGACGGCCTGGAGCATGAAAAAGCAAATATCTTTTTCAGCATATACTACATGATGACAGGCCTTCACGGTTTACACGTTGTTATTGGAATCGGCTTGATGGTCTGGCTGGTTATTAAAGCGAAAAAGAAGGTGTTTCACAGCGGGTATTATACTCCGGTTGAAATAACCGGACTATACTGGCACCTTGTGGATGTGATTTGGATATTCCTTTTCCCATTACTCTACCTGATCGATTAACTGAAAAACTATCTCTTACTCATGAGCGGACATCATATTTCATCAGCCAAGTTTTTGTGGGGAATTGGCACTGCACTTTTCATCCTCACCTTTATTACAGTAGCCGTTACCTGGATAAATATTCCCGATCCGTGGAATGTGGTTGTAGCTATATTCATTGCAGTAGTTAAAGCGACCATTGTGGCACTCTTTTTTATGAACCTTTGGTGGGACAGCCAGTTCAATGTAATGTTGTTAATTACGTCAGTCGTCTTCTTTCTGCTGCTGGTAGGCATCACACTGCTTGATACCCTGTATCGAAGTGATCCTATTCCAAGCTTCTAAATGTACAGCACATTTTTACATAAGCCGGTTTCTTGCGAAGCCGGCTTTTTTTATATAGAGTATGAGTTCAGCTTAGACGTATCACCCAAATTCTGACACTTTAATATTTGACCACCATAAAATGAATTCACTTAAAATCGGAGACCTTGAATTATTCCCCGTTGAAGCCGGGCGGTTTATGCTCGATGGCGGCGCTATGTTTGGTGTAGTGCCAAAAACGCTCTGGAGCCGGCAGATACCTGCAGACGATAAGAACCGCATACCCATGGCCATGCGCTGTCTTGTGGTTAAATCCGCCTCCACCGGAAAGATCTATCTGATCGATAATGGCAGCGGCCATAAATTTGATGAAAAGATGGAGAAAATCTATTCGCTTGATTATCAACACAGTGACCTGCTCTCTTCACTGAAAGCTATTGGGCTTAAACCGGAAGATATCACCGATATGGTTTTCTCCCATCTCCATTTTGACCACTGTGGCGGTACAACCCGCTTTGATGAATCCGGTAACCTGAAAGAGGTATTTCCAAATGCGGCTTACCATGTAAACGAACGACACTGGGAAACGGCAAATCATCCGAATGCACGTGAAAAGGCCAGTTTTTTTTCTGAGAATATCGAACCCATCAAACATAGCGGGCGATTGAATCTAGTAAAAGATCACCATGAGTTTGAGAACGGGTTTAAAACCATGCCGATGGACGGCCACACCATAGGTCAGCAGCTGCCTGTTTTTAGCGACAAAAACCTCACGATTGTCTTCGCCGCCGATTTAATACCTACGTTTGCACACGTTCCACTTCCCTGGGTGATGGGATATGATATGGCACCTGTTCAAACGCTGAAGGAGAAAGAAACGTTTTTGAAAATGGCAGCTGAACAGGGATGGTATCTTTTCCTTGAACACGATGCCACCCACGAAATAATTACCGTACAATCGGATAACGGAAAATTCAGAATGGATAAATCATTGACTTTATCTGAAATCTCATAAATGAGGCCAACTGACGTTACACCTTCTGTATAGGTTACGAACTGCACCATAAGCCAACAAACAGCAACATGCAAAACAAACCGGATATTCAGCAGATTAAAGACCTGTTGAAACGTTCTCACAAACGTTTGGGGAGAAGGTCAACCCTGAGCATGTTTTTGATATTTGCGGGTTTGATTTTTGTTGGCTTCTCTCTTTTAATTCTCCTTGAGGGCTTTTACTACTTCAGCAGTGAATTTAAATCGATATACCTGGCGGTACTGGCAGCCGGTGCACTATTTTCTGCATTCCTGGTACATCGAAAAAAAGAGAGGGCTTCATTTACATCATTCTATCACTCCTTCTTTGAAAGCATTGATGAGAACCGGGTTCACAGTGCGCTTGACCTTTATCTGGACCCGGATCAAAAAAAATCCAGGTTTTATGATGCCGCTATTGCATCAAACATCAAAGGAGTTGAGTATGATGCGCTTCAGAGAGAACTTAACCTCTTCGTAAACAGTACCGAAACCAATAGAACTTTTCGAAGTACACTGATTTTGGCTTTAGCCGGTGTTTTCCTTTTCGGCTTGGCAGGAATTACCCAGCCTGATAATTCTAAAAGAGCCATTGCTTTCTGGGAATCGTTTGAGAAACCGAACCCCTTCGAATTTGCGATTGCACCCGGCGATACCACTATTGAACATGGCTCTGAGTTTCAAGCTTCCATTCTTTTTAACAACGGCACCCTGCCCGATCGGCTGCAATTTGAATTTAAAACAGATCTCGAAGATGATTTCAGGAGCCGGCCCCTTCAGCAGAGCGGAACAGATCAATTTTCTGCTGCCGCTATAGAGCTGACAAACAGTATTACCTATCGCATTGAGATGGATGGTTTTAAAAGTGAACCCTACAGGGTTGACGTTCAGTTACAGCCACGATTTGAGGAGTTGATTGCAAGGGTTACGCCTCCCTCCTACACGGGGTTGCCCCAAAACCGGCAATCCTATCCATTTTCGGAAATCAACCTCTACCCGGGCTCTTCCCTTCAATTGGAAGGAACCACCAATAAAGCACTTGAGTCAATCCGGGTGAAGTCGAAAGGTGAATGGATCGATCTGTCGAAAATGGAGGGTTCAGACAATCGCGCTTATCAGTTCGACCTGGAACCCCAGGCCTCCGATACCCTCCTCTTTGAAATGGTGGATGAAGATGGGTTGAAAAACCGCAACCCATACACCACAAGAGTTAATCTCAGGCAGGATCAATACCCGGCAGTAACCATACAGGAGCCCGTTGGAACCGTACTGAAAACCGACCCGCGCTCCGTAGAAGTTTTATACCAGGCTACCGACGATTTTGGACTGACCCGCGCAGAGCTGCGATGGCGGCTGACCCGCGCTTTTGTGGATGAACCCATCACCGGAACCAAACCTTTGGAACGGCCACGGAATGGACGAACTGAAGCATTCGGCTGGGACCTGACCGATTTGAATTTGCGGCCCAGGGATGAACTGACCTTTACCATCAGGGTGTGGGACAACGATGAAGTATCAGGATATAAATGGAGTGAGTCTCAAAGCGTGATCATCCAGGTGCCTTCGCTGGCCGACTACTTTGAAGACCTCGACAGTAAGGAGCGAGACGTACAGAGCGATCTGGATCAGATTACAGACAACTTTCGCGATATGGAACGAGAGTACGAAGAGTTCCTGGAAAGACTTCGGCAAAATCCTGAGGGCGGGTATGAAGAGGAGCAGATGATGAATGAAATCCGCGAACGGCAAGAGGAGATTGACGAAGCCGTAAAAAGGATGAATGAGCAGTTTGAGCAGCTCCGGTCGGAGATGCAGCAAAACGATAATGTTTCGCAGGAAACCCAGCAAGCCTATCGTGAACTTCAGCAGCTGATGAAAGAACTGGATGACCCTGCCCTGCGGGAAGCTATGGAGCAGATGCAGAAGGCGCTGGAGAGTATGTCGCCACAGGAGATTGAAAGGGCTCTTGAGAATATGGATTTCAACGAAAATCTTTATCGCGAACGCCTCGAGAGAACGGCTGAGCTTTTCAAGCGCCTGAAGATGAACAGCGATCTCGATAAACTGGCACGACAGTACGAAGATCTCGCAGAGCGAACCGCTCCGCAAAGCGATCAATCCCTGCAGCAGCTTGAAAATGAACTGGAGTCGGTTGGAGACGATATTGAGAATCTTGAAAAACAGCTGCAGGATTTGGATAGCAATCCCCCCAAGCGGTCTGAAGAGAGATTGAAACAGTTAAAAGAGGAGTCGCAGGAACAACTGAACAGGGTTAAAGATCAGCTCAGGGAACTTCAGAATGACGCATCCGAACAGACAGGAAATGGTGAGTCTGCGCCTTCAGAAGAGATGCAAGAGCAACAGCAGCAGATCAGTGAGCAGCTTCAGCAGGAAGCAGAAAAGTTCCGGTCATCTATTCAGCAGATGGGCGGACAGCAGATCCAGGTAAACATCATGGCTCTTCAGCGTGCGCTCTATACGCTTCTTGAACTTTCGAACATGCAGGAGTATGTAACTCAAACAGCCTCAGATACGCGAAATCGAAGCCAGGGATTTGTAGAACTTGCCCGAACGCAGAAAAATATCAGCGATCAGTTCTCTTTCGTATCGGATACACTCTTTGCCGTATCGGCCGAACTGCCGGGTATTCCAAACCAGATCAACCGGAAAAAAGCAGAAGTAGAGCGCGGGCTGGGCCGGGCTATGGATCAGATGGTAGAGAGAAATCAGCGCGGGTCTTCGATAGCCACCCGTGAATCGCTCGGGGGTATCAATGATCTCACCTCCATGATTGCTTCCCTGATCGATCAGCTAATGGATCAGCAGGGTAATGGCGGAGGCGGAGGCATGAGCATGCAGCAAATGGTTGAAGAGCTGCAGCAGATGTCAGGAGATCAGCAACAGCTAAATCAGCAGTTACAGGATTTAATTAACGACATCCAGGGCGAGCGGCTTACCCAACAGGAGTCGGAACGGCTGGATCAACTGGCACGCCAGCAAAATGAGATCCGGCAAAAACTCCGGGAACTTCAGCGGCGCGGCGCACTTGAACCCGGAGATCGTACTCTAAGCGAGATGCAGCGGCTGATTGAAGAGATGGAAGATTCCATCAATGAGATGCGTGGAGGAATTACCGACCCGCTAATGGTACAGCGGCAACAAAATATACTGTCGAGAATGCTTGAAACGGAAGAGTCGCTGCAGCAGCGTGGTGAATCTGAGGAGAGAGAGGGAACGGCAGTGCGGGAGTATGACCGTACCCTGCCTCCGGAAATGACCCTGGAGCAGCTCCAGCAGGAGATTCGATCGAGACTGCAGGATCCCAATTATACACGCTTCTCAGAGCAATATCAGCGACTTATTGAGCAGTATTTCGAACAGCTCCGCCGGTTTGAAGACCGTCCTGTCGGGCAGTAGTGTGATTTTATATCTGTTTCCGATTCTAAGATTTTC
>REDT01000251.1 GCA_007693295.1 Balneolaceae bacterium | reverse complement strand
TGTAGATGCCTAAATACGGTTGATGTTCAGAAAAAATTACAGGATGTAGTCTGTTTTTGGGCCGTGGATTGTGACGCGAAAATCCAACACCGAAGGTGTTGAAAATGATTAGCCCCGAGTTGAAACTCGGGGTAAAGGTGCGAACCCCAAAGAACCCTGAGGCAACATTTTGATCAACGCTGCAATTGAATCGAGGGGTATCGGGAAAGGCAGGTTGGTGTGCGGAAGAACCCGCTAAAGGATGGATTTCATGAAAAGGCGCGGGATTGATCCCGCGATTCTTTGGCTCAGAACCCCGTGAACAAACCTCCGGATTCTATCTCTTGGTTTTATACAGATTGAGACCGGAGGTTTGGGGTTTGGATCTTTTCGAAGTTACCGATCAGACATTCCTCCGGAACGTGTTGGTGACCCTTTTTTCAACCTTCGAAAAGAAGACAATCTTTAATGTTTGTTGATGTAGTGGTCACGTTGATTTTTGAACCTATCATAATTGGTTAAGTACCCTACGACTCAAACTGCTTCCAACTCTCCTTCTAAAAGTTTACCTATCTGTTTTTTCGATGTACCGAGCCGTAGTAGTGCTTTAATCATCAAATCCATAGAAATGCCGGGATCGCCTCCTTCAAGTTTTGCAATTCGCGACTGACTCGAACCAATTGCACGAGCGAGCTGCTCCTGGGTCCAGCCTCTTTTTGCACGTTGTTTTTTTACCATATTACTGATATCCAGACGAATGTCAATATAGGCTTCTTCTTCCGGTGTCAGTTCCAGAAATTCTGCAGCAGAACCAACCTGAAATCCTTTTTCTTCCAGTACTTTTTGTTTTTTCTTATCCATGATGTTTCCTGTGTTTAACTACTGTTTGTAACGAGTCAGACGCTTTTTACATATATCAATGACTTCCTGCGGCGTCTTTTGTGTTTTCTTCGCGAATACCTCCAAAATGACAATGGCATCATCATCGATGAAATAGATAATGCGCCACGTTTTATTTTTGTCGTTAACGCGAAGTTCATGACAGTTCTTTCCAATCGATGGCATCGGCCTGGAATCCGGCAACTCTAATAGATCGCCTTTTTGAAGCCTTCTTAACAGAAAACCGGCTTTCATTCTGGCATCTGCCGAGAAAGGTGGAGACTTTACTTCTCCCTGAATCCAAACCAATGATTTATCATTATCAGACATAACATAAATATGCCGAATTTGACATATATATACAATGGCACAGGCGGGTACTTAACAAGTGTTTCATGACAAGGCGCGGGATTAATCCCGCGAATCCCGCGAATCTTTGGCGCGGAAGGCCAATGGGGAAATCAGATTGAATTCCACTACTCTACCGGGAATACAACTTCAAAAAGAGTACCCTCTTTGGGGCCATTGGTAAGCTTATACTCGCCTTCCAGCTGCTTGGTAAGAGTTTCAATAAGCGTCATGCCCAGCGATACATTCTTCATATTTTTGACCTCCTCCTTCAATCCCACACCGTTGTCGGATACGCTCATCGTAATAGAACCATTATCTTTCAACAGAGAGATTGTATAACTGCCTTTTTCCCGGTCTTCAAAGGCATGTTTATACACATTCACCACACTCTCATTAAGCAACAGTGAAAAAGGAATGGCTTGGTTGATGCTCATGCTGATATCCTGACACTCTATATTGATATCAATCTTTTTACCGGGGTCTTTAAAGGACTCAGCGATCCCCTCTACAAGATCTTCAACATATTCAACAATCTTTATATCAGCAAAATTATCGGTTTGATAGAGCTTCTCATGAACCAGGGCGATCGACTGGATACGCAACTGGCTGTCTCTGAGAACCTTGGTACTCTCCTCATCTTTTGTGTTCCATACTTGCATCTCAAGCAATCCGGACACCACAGCCAGGTTATTTTTTACCCTGTGATGAATTTCAGCAAGCAACACGTTCTTCTCCTGCAATGAACTGCTTATTTTTCTCTCAGCCTCCTTTTGGAGGGAGATATCACTGGCAACAAAAATGAATTTCATTTTCTCTTCCCCGTTGTTTAAGGAGGAGTAGGTCAAGTTTACAGGTACAATCTCGCCATATTTGCTGACAAACCGGGTTTCAACAGGTCCGTGATCTTTACTGTTACTCAGAATAATTTTCTTAACACTCTCTCTCTCCTCTCCGGATATAAGGTGCCAAAACTCTTCATTTTGGAGATTATTGAGATCAAAAAAGAGCTTATCGGCCACCGTCCTGTTCATCAGCTCTATCTTCCCATTTGCATCTGTAACAATCAGCATCTCTCCCATCGACTGAATAATGTTATTCACATAGGAGCGGGAAACCATGCTTTTACTCAGGTTATCAGCCATGATGTTAAAGGTATTCGCAAGATGAGCAAACTCATCTTTTGTATCCAGCTCAATCCGCTTCGTAAGGTCGCCATCTCCCAGCTCTTTTGCCGCCTGGGCAAGCTTACCCACGGGTTTGGTTATAGAAAGATATACCAGGTAGGCCAATAACAGCGCAATAACAAAGGCCAGTGCAGAATAGAGAATAATATTGCGCAAGGTTGTTTCTGCCCTGACCTGCAATCTATCGAGCCGCGCCTCAACCTGATCATTGTAAGCCGTTCTCAGGTTTAATAAGATCGGCAACAGCGTGTTCCGGAAATAGGGTTCAATGGTGAGGTTAAACATTTCATCACCAAACGACTCTTCTCTCTCAAGTTCATAGAGTTCGCGAATCAGTGAATTGTAGAATGCAAAAGACCTCTCAAGAGAATCAGTCAGACTTACGATTTCGCTATGAATTGAGAGGTTATCACTCTCCTCTAAAATATCGGGGATCTCTTTTTGCGAAAGCTCTTCGAGAGCAGATTGAAATTCATCAAGACTGTTTTGTGAAATCTCTTCCGATTGCCTGATCTGCGCAGATACCGATAAGGATTCATCTCCCATCCTCTGTTTAGCGCTTTCCGTAAGATAATTACGGGTATATAAAAGAGAGTTCTGCAACTGCACAGTCATTTCTGTGAGTGACTGCAGCTGTTCGGCCGTATTCCCGCTCTCAAGGATCAGCTCGTTTTTTATTTCGTTACTCAGGTAGTAAGATAAGCTTCCTGTGATGAGAACGAGAAAGGCTACAATCAGAAAACTGAGCAGTAATTTAGTACCAATTCGCATGAAACCGAGTATGGTTATTATTTAGGTCCCCTTCCTGATCAATCAATTGTCATTCCGAGTAAATGTAAGAAGATTCAAGAACATCTATCACTAAAACTTACTTGAAAATGTATTAATCCTCTAATTTTTAAAAAAGCACCAACTCTTCGATAGATAACAATATTTTATCTGTACCCGGCAACACATGGTTCATCAGGCTAACATTATAGGGCATAGGAATATCCGGCATAGTAACCCGCTGAACGGGGGCATCGAGGTAACGGAAAAGCTCCTGTGTTACGGAGGCGGCAATCTCTGCCCCGAACCCCGCTGTAGAGGTATCTTCATGTACAATCAGGCATCGGCCGGTCTTTTTTACCGACTCAAAAACCATCTCTTTGTCCCAGGGTGAAATGGATCTGAGATCAATAATCTCAATGGACGTATCCGATTTGGCAGCTGCTTCTTCACAGCGTTCACACATTGCGCCCCAGGTAACAATCGTCAGATCGTCACCTTCAGACAGTTTCTTTCCTTTTCCAAAAGGGATCACAAATTGATCACCCGGATAGGGTTTTCGGGCATACTTTGAGTCGAGCAGGTTTCTGTGCTCAAAGTAGATTGTGGGATTGTTGCTTCGCAATGCCGATCGCAACAGGCCAACGGCGTCCTCGGCATTTGAGGGGTAGGCAATCTGCCAGCCCACAATGTGGGCAAAAAATACTTCGTTCGATTCACTGTGCCAGGGATCACCACATTTGGCAAAACCGCCCGGCATGCGCACCACCATAGGCGCTGCAAATTGATTTGCAGTTCGCCAGCGAATGGTGCCTGTGTTTTTAATCTGTTCGGTGGCCGGATCGGCATACTTTCGAAACTGAATTTCAGGAACAGGCATGAGCCCTGCATATGCCAAACCCACAGCCCTGCCAATAATCCCCTCCTCCGAAAGGCTGGTATCAAACACTCGTTCAGACCCGTATTTGGATTGAAGGCCCATTGTGGCAGCGTGTACTCCACCTTTGGCGCCTACATCTTCCCCAAATACAAGCACACGGTCATTTACACCAAGCTCATAATCCAGCGTGCGCCTTACAGCTTCAACAATATTAATTCTCTGTTTTTCAGGAGTTGGCTCTTCAGATGATTCGGGAAAGGATATCCCTTCCGGCAGCAGGCCGCCAACCACCTGGGTCTCATTCAAATCTTCATAAAAAACATAATTCTCTACATTATCCTTATCCGGGTCGGGCCGGTTCCATGCACTCTCTGCCGCCTGCCCGGCAAGTTTTTGATTCTTTTTCTCCAGTTTCTCCCACTCTTTTTCCTCCATAATGGATGGAACCATGAAAGCCTTCAGCTTTTTGAGGGGATCATTTTTTTGCTCCTCCTTCAGCAAGTCCGCATCCTTATACGCCTGGTTATCCTGGTATGAGTGGCCGTTTAAGCGAGGCACGGTTAATCGCAACAAGGCCGGTCCTTTCCCGCCTCTTACATAACCTGTAGCCTGCTCTATATTCTCCAGGGCTTCTTCAGGCTCAGTGCCATCTCCATTAAATACTCTTAAATTTTTAAATGAGTAGAGGTTATTGGCAATATTGGCCCCCGGTGTCTGCAGGTCACTGCTCACTGAGATACCGTATCCGTTATCTTCAATAAAAAAGAGGATTGGCAGATTCAGCGTTGTGGCCATGGTAAGAGCCGACCAAAAACCGTTGGTTGCCACGGAAGCATCCCCTCCCAAAATCACCGAAATCGCCTCGCTGTATTCATCCTCTTCAAGTACATTTTTTCGATACTCAATAGCCTGTGCCCATCCGGCTGCCGGCGTGTATTGTGAACCCACATCTCCTGCCATAGGCAGAACCTTTACGCCATCCGTATTTGGCATATTGCAAACCACGCCAATATCGCGCCCGTCGCTGTAACCACCCGATTTAGCCATTCCGGATGCCAGGGCATCTTCTGCAGTTAAGCCGAGCGTAAGCATTAAGGGCCTCGACCTGTAGTAGGCACTGGCAGCGTCTTTCGGATGATTTAAATGCATCCCAAGAAGAATTTGAGCAAGTTCATGGCCTCTTGCCGAAAATTGGTATAAGATCTTTTTGGCCGGCACCAGTTCATTCTCTTCAAGCTCGTCAATTGCTCTAGAAAGCAGCATGGTATCTGCTACTTTGAGCCAGTCAATGGCTGTGTCGGTCGTTTTCGTTTTATTATTGCTCATTGTTTTAGTGATTTCTGATGCTGCCATAAACCTGTTTAAAACTTTCTTTAAAATGTTCCATTTCTGCCGGGGTACCGATTGTAATCCGTACGCATTCGGGCAGTCCAAAAGCATTGATACGCCGTAAAATAACACCCTTTTCCAACATTCCCTGAGTGAAATCGATGGCTTCCTTTTCACTATCCAGTATCATCATTACTGAGTTGGATATAGAAGCTTCATACGTTACGCCGTTATCCTCAAAAAGTGTATATAGTTGATCTCTTCCCTTTTTTACCAGGTCGAGGCTTTTTTCTAAAAAATCATGATCTCCCAGGGCTGCGAGCGCGGCCGCCTGAGCCGGGGCTGTGGGTTCAAATGTAAGTTTTGTCTTCATCATCTCTGTGATCAGATCAGGATGTGCAATGGCATACCCTATCCTGAAACCGGCCAAACCATAGGCTTTGGAGAAGGTTCTCAGTATAATCACATTATCTCTTCGATGTTCAATTGCCGGTAAATAATCATCCGTATCTTTTGCGTACTCATAGTAGGCTTCATCTGCAATGAGGAGTACATTTTCAGGTATACCATCTACCAGTTTACGATATTCATCCCTGTTCAGGTATGTACCGGTGGGGTTATTGGGATTAGCAATATAAACCATTTTAGTCTGATCATCTATGGCCTCCAGAATGGCGTCTGTATCAAACTTATAGCTCTCTGTAACCGGCACCTTCTTCAGCCGGACCCCTCTCACACCGGCTTGCACAAAAAAACCAACAAATGTGGCATTCGCTGTAACTGCATTTTCATCATTCTTAAAAAAAGTTCTGCAGAGAATGGAGATAATGCTCTCTGAACCCGCCGCCAGAAGCACCTCCGAATCATCAACCCCATTTCGTTTAGCTAATGCCTTTCTGAGTTTCCCTGCCAGCGGATCGGGATAATCCTGGATCTGCTTTAAAGTTTCAAGCACGGCATCCTTCACCAAAGGGCTGCAGCCCAGGCGGTTTTCATTTGATGCAAGTTTGGAAATGGTATTGAGCTGATATTGGTTTTTAACCTCATCGATCGTCTTCCCGGCAACATATGGCTTCAGGTCTCTAATGTTTTCAGGTAATATGGCTTTAATATTCATGGAGTAGGTCCTAACAATTTGTTATCCTGTAGCGTTACGAATGATGAATTTGTTATATTGAACACATATAAATTTACGACTAAAGAAACGAAAAAAGCGCTTACAAACACAAAATAAGATTAGACCTTATATCCTTCAAAAATAAATACATTTTTTATTGAATCAGATCAATTATGCCCATTAAACATATCATAATCACAGGAGCCAGTAAAGGTATCGGTGCCGAAACCGCAAAATATCTGTGCAGTAAAAATATAGCTGTTACAGCAATTGCCCGTTCACAAACAGAATTAAACGGGCTGCAACAGATGTATCCCGATTTACTGTTCCCTTTAGTACTCGACATCACATTAAGCAGCGCAGCTTCCGACATAACGGCCCATCTAAAAAAGAATAAACTTTCGATCGATGGTTTTATCCATAACGCAGGCCTGCTCATTAACAAAAAATTCCTTGATTTGAGTGATGATGACTGGAACCGGCAGATCAATGTCAATCTTCTGGCTCCTGCACGATTAACACGTGATCTCACACCTTTTTTCAATAGTGAATCGCACATTGTATGCATCAGCAGTATGGGCGGGTACCAGGGCAGCAGTAAATTTCCCGGCCTCACGGCTTACAGTGCATCCAAGGGGGCTCTTTCAATTATGAGTGAATGCCTTGCGGTTGAACTGGCCGATCATAACATATCCTGCAACAGCCTCTGCCTCGGTGCGGTTCAGACGGAGATGCTAAACCAGGCTTTTCCCGGGCTCAAGGCTCCACTCACTGCTGAAGAGATGGGCAGATATGTTAGTGATTTTGTTTTAAACGGCCATCGATATTACAATGGTCAGGTACTGCCTGTTACTTTAGGAAACCCCGATTAGTAATTTGCATACTACACTATTGCCAACAGGCCCGATTTTCATTTTATAAATTACGAGATATCTGCATGAAACATCTAACAACTCTCATACTTTCAGCACTATTGCTATCACTAATCACACCCGACAGATCCAACGCTCAAACCGGGCAGCTTCTGGGAGGGAATGTATTGAATGGTGCTTTAACGGGAACTGCTCTGGGCGCAGCCACTATGAGCTTAAGAAATAGCGGGGATATGGCTCCGCTTCGAATCGGTTTAGGCTCAGGGATTTTAGGAGGTGCAGGATTGGCGCTCTACGACATAGCCACTCTTCCATCCGGACAACAGTTTTTTATATCCGGAATATTTAATGATGGCAACAACTCATCCGTCATCATACTCATTGACACATTTTACGGGGCAGCAGGTGGTGCCATTTTAGGTACTGCAGTTATGCTGATCGGCAATAAACCTCTCGTTGGTGGATTACAGTACGGATCGGGGGTGGGAGCCTGGGTTGGTTTCGGCTTTGGACTGCTCGACAGCTTCGTATTTGCTGAGAGAAACCGGGATTTTATCTCTTCAGGACTGCTGGAGAAAGATTCCATCATTGAATTCAGCATACCAAAATTTGATGTGGGTTTGATAAAACCTGAACTCTTTTCCTACTACGACCTGTCTGGTAAAACTCAATCCATTCGATTTGAACCCACGTTAAATCTCATCTCACTGACGAAAACCTTTTAACCTCTGCGTTTGCGCGAGTTCGTGATAAGAGTTGAATAATCCCGGCTAAAGTCCGGACACATTTTGATGCAGAGAAAGGAGATACTTACTCCTGACTTCCGCATTTTTTAACTTTGAACTTTCCCGGTAGTGATAATTAATGAGTTCTGAATGCATGAATGAGT
>REDT01000181.1 GCA_007693295.1 Balneolaceae bacterium | reverse complement strand
AATTGCTGAATATCCAACAAATGTTCCTATCTCTAAAACACGGTTGCAGTTACCGGACTTTATAAATGTTTTTAACAGCTGGCCAACCTGAGGGCCACAAATCATGTCGGGCAAATCCAATTTTTCTGATGCAATCTGTTGCAGCTCTTTTAGCAGGGCTGTATCAGAGGTTGTATGCGCCACCGTATAATCGGCAATGGCAGGGTCGGTAAATGATTTCATGAGTTACAAATGATTTAAAGTTAAAGCCTGAAATAATCAATATAACCTGATTCCGATTCTAATATGTCGATTGAGGTTATATAGACTGGTTAAATCAAATAAACTCATCCAGCCCCCGATTTTTATTGGCCCCTTTCAGCACGTTGTGAATCTCCTTGTGAGGCTCTTCGGGCTCAAGATGAATGGTAACGATGGCATCACTCTGAACGGAGTCGATCAGTTTCCGCTCTAGAAGCGTGGCGTCGTCGTGAGCGCTCTTGAGGCTTACATCACTTTCAAATACCAGGTGCAGTTCAATCCAGGTGGTTCGCCCCGAGGTGCGGTGACGCAAGTGGTGCCAATCCTTTACCGTTTCGGGAAGCTCATCTTTCAGAACGCGTAGCAGAGATTCATGAACTTCAGGATCCCGCGCATCCATGATTCCATTGATAGAGTATTTTATCAGTTTAAATCCTTCATAGGAGATGTATAGAGCAATCATAACGCTCACAATCGTATCGAGATAGATCCACCCCGTCAGATGAATCAGTACGAGTGTTGTAATAACCCCGCCGCTGGTCCATACATCGGTTAAAATATGTTTTCCATTACTGACCGCAATCATGCTTCGTTCTTCGCGACCCACCCGCTGCACGTAAAGTCCCAGGAACAGGTTGATAACCGATGCAATGGCCACCAGGAAAATCCCTGCTCCAAGATTCTGAAGCTCAAATCCTGTTATTAAATTCTGGAACGCAAAAAAGAGAATGGTGAGGCCTGCCAGAATAATGACGGCTCCTTCAACCCCAACGGAGAGAAACTCAATTCGCTCGTGGCCGTAAAGATGATCTTCGTCGGCCGGTTTCAGGCTCACATAAAACCCGTAGAGTACAAATGCAACCGCAAGAACATGCACCACCGACTCGGCTGCATCCGACATGGCAACGGTTGAGTCTGTAATAATGAATGCTGCAATTTTCATGCAGAGTGAAAGAAACGAGACCGAAAAACTGATCAAAAGTGCTTTCTTTACACGATTTGCAGAGAACATTTTATCCGGATTCTGTTCGTTTTATGAATTTCAATCTTTAAGCTGATTGCTACCTCTATTGTTTTTATTTTAGAAAGCTAATTAAAATAAAAGACAGTTTTGCTCGACATCCCCAAAAAACACAAAAAGTTATTTCAACAGATCGGTGAAGCCGCCGAATCCATCAACCAGGAAGTATTTGTGGTGGGCGGTTATGTTCGTGATTATTATCTGCGCCGAAACATTGAACAGGAGATTACCGACATCGACTTTGTAACGCTTGGTTCGGGAATCGATCTTGCCCAGAAGGTCGCTGACACCCTGAAAACCAAGCAGATTTCAGTTTTTAAGCAGTTTGGCACTGCCCAGGTAAAATACAAAAATCTTGATCTCGAATTTGTTGGAGCCCGAAAAGAGAGCTATCGAAGAGACTCCCGCAAACCGATTGTGGAAGACGGAACTATTGAGGACGACCAGCTGAGGCGCGATTTAACCATCAACGCGCTCTCCTGGAGCCTGAATCCAGGTACGTTCGGCGTTCTTCATGATCCGTTCAACGGTATTCAGGATCTTCAAAATAAGCTTATACGCACACCCATCGAACCGGAAAAAACCTTTGAAGACGATCCGCTTCGCATGATGCGTGCGGTTCGGTTCGCCACACAGCTTCAGTTTAAGCTGGAGGAGAGAACCCTGGCTGCCATAAAGAAAATGGCTCACCGGCTCTCCATTATCTCCAAAGAGAGAATTATTGATGAACTGAACAAAATTGTAATGAGCAGCAAACCATCTATCGGTTTTGCCCTTCTGCTCGATACCGGGCTGCTGAAACAGTTTTTTCCCGAAATGGTTAATCTTTTGGGAGTGGATGAAAAAAATGGCCAGCGTCATAAAGACAACTTCTGGCATACACTCGAGGTGCTCGATAATACCGCAGAAATGAGCGATAACCTTTGGCTTCGCTGGGCGGCTATTATGCACGACATCGCCAAGCCACCCACCAAAAAATTTGCTAAGGGAGTGGGCTGGACCTTCCACGGACACGATGCCCTGGGCGCCAAATGGACTCCCCGCATCTTCAAACGCCTGGGACTGCCATTGGACGAGCGCATGAAGTACGTGCAGAAACTGGTACGCCTGCACCTGAGGCCTATTGCCCTGGTTTCGGACGAAGTGAGCGACAGCGCTATCCGGCGCTTAATCTACGAGGCAGGTGATGACCTGGAGGACCTGATGATTCTATGCCGTGCGGATATTACCAGCAAGAATGAGTGGAAGGTTAAAAAGTACCGGAATAACTTCGACCGGGTGGAGAAACGAATCACAGAAGTTGAGGAGAAAGACCGTATTCGTAACTGGAAAAATCCAATAACCGGAGATGAAATTATGGAAGTATTGGGTGTGGAACCCGGCCCGGTGGTTGGGCAGGTAAAAGACCGGATAAAAGACGCCATCCTTGATGGCGAAATATCCAACAATTATGAAGAGGCTTATGAATACCTTTTAAAGCTTAAACCTCAATTTGATCAGTCTTAGCTTAAGCTAGTGTTACGTCAAGCATGAATTGTCGGAAGCAACCTGTCAGCCGCAGGTGCAGCTTTAGCGGTACACCTACCGGACCGTGTCCGACTACTGGCGGATCTGACAGCGTTGATTTTCGACGCTGACAGTCCCGAAGCATCGGAACGGAATAGCACCGGGAATGCTCACAGGTCTTTATCCGGCAATTGAGTATTGACGTAACACTAGTCTCACCATCATCCAATATCCAAACACACATGGAATTTATAACAATTATAGGACTTGCAGCCGGTTTTTGTACTACTGCTGCCTTTTTACCCCAAGCCATCAAAACCTGGAAAACAAAATCAGCGAAGGATCTGTCACTTGGTATGTACCTGATCTTCTGCACTGGCGTACTTCTTTGGCTAACGTACGGTATCTTAATTTCAGATCTTCCGATTATTCTTACAAACTTAGCAACAATTATCCTTGCCGTCAGCATACTCTACTTCAAACTGAGCTACAACGATTAATCCCAATAATTAAATTCATATGTGGATTGCTAACTCCTACGGAAAAATAAACCTCGGTCTTCATGTACTTGAGAAGCTGCCGACCGGGTACCATCGAATTGAAACAGGATTTTGCTTTATAGAATGGAACGACCGCTTTGAGGTAACCGAATCTAAAGAGTATCGGCTTTCCGTTTCTGAACAGAGTATTCCTGTTGATGAGAGAAATCTGATCACAAAAGCCTACCGGGCGTTTGAACAGTATGTTGGATTGAAGAAGCACTACTCTTTCTCCGTTACCAAAAATATCCCGGCCGGAGCGGGCCTTGGCGGAGGAAGCAGCAATGCGGCACTTACCTTCCGGTTTCTGAATAAGCTTGAAAATGCGGGCTTAAGTAACGACGAGCTGATTGACCTGAGCCGTTCCCTGGGGGCCGATATTCCTTTTTTCATAAAAGGCACTCCGGGTATCGGAACCGGATTGGGCCAGGATATTGAACCGGCCGACATCCAGCCGGACGCCTGGATTGTTTGCATCTGGCCGGGGTTTGAGAGCTCCACCCCGCAGGCGTATCAAAACTGTATTCCAAACCCGGAGCCTGACTTTTCAATCAGGGGTGTTCTTCTTGAAGAGGAACTTGACCAATGGCAGTACCTGCTTGTGAACGACCTCGAACCTCCGGTGATTGCACGCCATCAGCTTATCGGAAATATCAAAGATCAGATGATTGAATTTGGGTCCTCATATGCCGCAATGAGTGGAAGCGGTTCCACGGTTTTTGGGATCTTTGAACAGGATTTTGTTGCAATTAATGCCTATGAGTCTTTTCATAAGCTTGGATTTTCTGCAAACTTAACCCGCCCCGGATTTAAACCGGATTATGGCATTTATTTAAAAGATTAGGGCAACAAGCAGGCAGGAGGCAAAAGCGACCAGGCCGTTCCCAAAAAATATCGGTGTGGATGTAACGGTACCCTTTTGTCTTCTGCCTTTTCACTATATTCCAAAAGGATTTTAAATTAATAAGACTACCAACCAATAAGTTATGACCAAGAAAAATATTATAAATCCGCGTAACGGTATGGACGTGGATTCTTTCAGAGAAGACATTAAACAACATCTGAGGTATACCCTCGCAAAAGACGAATACTCCTCAACCGACTGGGATAGCTACCGAAGCGTGGTATTATCGGTAATGGATCGCCTTCACGATCGATGGATTAATACCCAGCAAAGCTACTATAAGAATGATGACAAACGGGTATACTATCTTTCCATGGAGTATCTCATCGGGCGCCTGCTCGACAATATGCTGGTTAATCTTGGAATGCAGGATGTAGCAGCCGAAGCCATGCAGGAAGTTGGCCTCGACTACGACAAGATCAGAAATGCCGAATGGGATGCCGGCCTTGGTAACGGCGGCCTCGGAAGGCTTGCCGCCTGTTTTCTCGACTCTATGGCTACTCTTGGAATTCCGGCAATCGGTTACGGTATTCGTTACGATTTTGGAATTTTTTATCAGCAGATTGAAGACGGCTATCAGATAGAAAAACCGGATCTTTGGCTGCGATATGATAATCCGTGGGATATTGTACGCCCCAAAATACAGTACAATGTTCCTTTTTACGGTAAGTCGCACGCTTACCATGATGAATCGGGCGATCTCCGCTTTAATTGGGATGATACGCACGATGTGCTGGCAGTTGCCTACGATACACCTATTCCAGGATATAAAAATGAAGTGGTGAATAATCTCCGCCTCTGGAAAGCGTCCTCTTCCTCTTCTATCGACCTGAAAAGCTTTAACCAGGGGCAGTATATCGATGCTGTTCGCGACACTCAATTAAATGAAAACATCTCCCGGGTACTCTATCCAAACGATAAGATGTTTGTGGGGCAGGAGCTGCGACTGAAGCAGGAGTTTTTCCTGGTAGCCGCGTCCATGCAGGATATTTTGCGCCGGTTCAAAAAAACCAATGACGACTGGAGAAAACTGCCTGAAAAAGTGGCTATCCAGTGTAACGATACCCATCCCAACCTCGCCATACCTGAATTGATGAGATTTCTTGTTGATGAAGAGGGGCTTGAATGGGACCTGGCCTGGGATATCACCGTAAAAACGATGGCCTACACCAATCATACACTTCTACCCGAAGCCCTTGAAAAATGGCCTGTTTCCCTATTGCGAAACCTGCTGCCCCGCCACTTGCAGATCATCTATGAAATAAACCGCCGGTTTCTGCAGTCAGTTCAGGCTGAAATTGGGGATGACCGTGGCAAAATAAGCAGGCTTTCGATTGTAGGTGAAGGTGAAAATCCTGTGGTACACATGGCCTCGCTTGGAATTGTCGGGTCGCATAAAATTAATGGTGTAGCCGCCATGCATAGCGACCTGATTCAAAAAAATCTCTTCAGAGACTTCCATGAGCTCTATCCGGATCGCTTCACCAATAAAACCAACGGAATTACTCCGCGGCGCTGGCTGCGGCAGTGTAACCGTGAACTTGCCGACCTGATTACCGATAAAATTGGCGAAGGGTGGGTTACCGATCTCGACCAGCTCAAGAAAATTGAGAAGTTCGCTGACGACAAGTCATTCATGAAAAAGTTTGCGAAGATCAAGCAAAACAATAAACAGAAAATGGCTGACTATATCGAAGATAAACGCGGTATTAAAATTGATACCGGGTCAATGTTTGATATCCAGATCAAAAGAATACACGAGTACAAGCGTCAGCTGATGCTTACCCTCTATGCCATTACCCGATACAATCAAATTAAGGCCAATCCTGACATGGATGCGGTACCCAGAACCATTCTTGTGGCCGGGAAAGCGGCTCCGGGTTATACCCTGGCTAAATTGTTTATCAAATTAATGAATGATGTGGGTAAGAAGATCAACAGTGACCCGGAAGTGAACGGAAAACTGAAATTCCTCTTTCTTGAAAATTACAGCGTAACCCTGGCCGAGAAGATGATCCCTTCAGCCAACCTGTCCGAACAGATCTCAACCGCCGGTTTTGAAGCTTCAGGGACGGGAAATATGAAGTTCGCCCTCAATGGGGCTTTGACCATCGGAACACTTGACGGAGCCAATGTAGAGATCAAAGAGGAGGTGGGTGACGAAAACATCTTCATCTTCGGAAATACGGTTGATGACGTTGATCACTTCAGGCGCGAAGGGTACAATCCATGGGACTATTACAATGGCAATAACGACCTGAAACAGGTTATAGACCAAATACGAGACGGTTTCTTTAATGAAGACAGAGGGCTGTTTGAGCCGATTATCGACTCTCTGCTGAATAAGGGCGACTACTTCCTGGTGCTGGCCGATTATGAAGCCTACGTCAATGAACAGGCAAAGGTGGATGAGCTGTTTAAAGACCAGGAGAAGTGGAACCGTATGGCACTGCTAAACACGGCTCGCGTTGGTAAATTTTCATCCGACCGCACCATTCGCGACTATGCAGAGGAGATCTGGGATGTGAAGGTGAAGAAATGATTTGGTGGACACTTTTCATTGTAGGATCGGTATTTCTCACGTTGATACTGACGGGAGTCTTTAAAAAAGGAAAAAATCCGGGCTCAATGATTAGTTCTAAAAAATAAAATCTGATGAAAAACAGTATAGGAATCCGGCATGAGGACAAATATGAACTCGAACGCCGGGCTCCCCTCATACCCGGCCATCTGGAACAGTTTATTAAAGAGACTGGTACAGATATCTATGTTGAGAGTTCAGATAAAAGGGTCTTCCCCGATAATGAGTATGAAGCCGCAGGTTGCATTGTAGCTGACAGCGTAAATGATTGTGATCTGATTTTGGGAGTGAAGGAGATGCCTGAAGATTACTTCAAACCAGGAAAAGCATATATCTTTTTCTCTCACGTAATTAAAGGCCAGGCATACAATATGCCCATGCTTAAAAGCCTGATGCAGAATAAAGGCAGCCTCATCGATTATGAAAAGATAACGGCCGGGAATGGCCAGAGGCTGATATTTTTCGGCAGGTATGCCGGGCTGGCGGGGATGATCAACACACTCTGGACCGCTGGACAAAGGTTTGAAGAACTCGGTATAAAAACGCCGTTTCAGGAGTTGAAACAGTCCTGTCAATACCCATCGCTCGATCAGGCAAAAGACGCTATCCGGTCTGCCGGAAAAAGACTCAATGAGGCAGGTTTGCACTCTGAGACGCAGCCTCTTGTAATTGCCATAACCGGCGATGGAAATGTGTCGCAAGGCGCATTGGAAATTCTGGACCTTATTCCCGGAAAAATGATCTCTGCGGAACATTTAAAAGAGGGTAGATACGACCGCAGCCGGCCGGTGGTTAAGGTTAATATCACGCCTGAAGATTATCTGGAGCACAATGATGGAGAAGATTTCGATCTTCAGCACTACATCGATTATCCCGATCAGTATCGATCGGTTTTTGAGGATTTCCTGCCTCATATCGATATCCTCGTAAACGGTATTTACTGGGATGAAAAGTACCCTAAATTGGTTACCAAAGAGTGGCTGTCCAAAACAGAAGTGGAAAACGGCCGTAAACTGAAAGTGATCGGCGACATAACCTGTGACGTAAACGGATCCATTGAGTGTACGGAAAAGGCTACCGAAATTGAAGATCCCGTATTTATTTACAACCCTGCAGAGGACTCCTATAAAATGGGCTTTAAAGGAGACGGCGTTGCCGTGATGGCTGTAGATATTCTTCCAAGTGAGCTTCCCCGCGAAGCCTCAGAGCATTTCAGCTCCGCACTGCTTCCCTTTTTGAAAGATCTTTCGGCAGCCGACTTCTTACTGCCTTATAAGAATCTTGAACTGCCCCCCGAGATAATGCGTGCGCTTATTGTCCACAAAGGAGAACTTACGCCCGATTACAGATATCTCAAAACATATATTTAACCGGTATATGTTTTTTCCTGACTTCCGCGCTGAGATACCTATAGTAAATTTTGGTTAAAAGTGGAGCGGGCGCAGATGTGGCTTTTCCCAATAAATCACGCTTTGATCCACTTAAACCTCTTTCCCCT
>REDT01000302.1 GCA_007693295.1 Balneolaceae bacterium | reverse complement strand
TGAATCAGCTTAAAGACCGGCTGACAGATGGCCGCTTTTTTGAAGACGGTGACGGATCCGTGGTTCTGGGTGCCGGCCTGGCGGGCAGGCTGAATCTGGCTGTGGATGATACCCTGGCTCTGATAGGTCAGGGCCGTTTTGGGATGACTGCATCCGGTCTGTTTGAGGTGAGCGGGCTTATAAACCACCCCATCAGAGACATGAATAACCAAATTGTCTATATCTCACTTCCTGATGCACAATGGCTCTTATCGGCTGACGGCCTCATTACAAATTTGCTGATAACTCCAACACGGGTGCGCGACACGGATATCCTTGCATCTGAACTGAAATCGGGATTAACCGATGATGAGCTGCGTGTTTTAACATGGGAAGAGATGTTGCCTGACCTGATTGAGGCACTTGAATTTGATGCGCTTCAAACCCGGTTTATGATGGGAATCCTGTATGTTGTGATTGGTTTCGGAATTTTTGGAACCATTCTTACCATGACCCTGGAGAGATTGCGCGAATTTGGCATCCTGCTCTCGGTTGGGATGAAACGGATGAAACTGGCTGCGGTTGTATTTCTTGAAACACTCTTCATCTGCCTCATAGGAATCCTGTCCGGCTCAATTGCAGGATTCTTTATCCTTCTTTATTTCAACTACAACCCGATTGAATTGGGCAACGACATGGAGGAGTTGTTTCTGGAATTCGGCTTTGAACCGATCATTCCGGTTGCCATAGAGCAGGACATCTTTTTATGGCAGGGTTTTGTCATTTTCCTGATTGCGATGCTGATCTGCCTCTATCCGGCTATAAAAATTTCAAGTCTGAATATTCTCGATGCGGCAAGAAGATGAAACATACAATTATCTTAACCGATTCACCTGTAATGATTAAACGATGAAGATGCTCATCACAATATCATGGCGAAATATCTGGCGGCACCCCGCTCGAAGCAGTGTCCTGATAGGGGCTATTATCGCCGGCATGTGGGCCGGAATCCTGGTTTCGGCCTGGGTAAATGGCATGATTGATCAGCGCATCAACAGAGTGATCCAGGAAGAGCTTACCCATCTTCAGATCCATCATCCCGAATTTCTTACGGAACGTGAACCCGGAATGTTCATCGAGACCTATTCAGAAATTTTTTCATTTCTTGACGAAGATGAGCGCGTCAAATCTTACACAGCGCGAACTCTTGTTGACGGAATTGTGCAGTCTCCCCAAACATCCTCCGGCGTAATTATCAGTGGTATTGACCCAATCCGTGAACGCGAAACAACAATATTCCATGAAAATCTTGTGGAAGGAGAATATCTCGATGCGGACATCAACAACCCGGTACTTATCGGCAGAAAACTGGCGGAAAGACTGAATGTGGAACCGGGAAATCGCCTGGTACTTTCATTCCAGGATTTAGACAATGATCTCACGTCCGGTGCCTTTGTGATAGCGGGTATTTTCTATACAGGAATGCCGGCGTTTGATGAACGAAAGGTTTTTATACAATCAGAAGGCCTCTATTCAATGATTGCCGGAGAACCGGTCTATCATGAAATCGCAGTTATGCTGCACGATATTGATCAGAGTGATCAGATGGCTGCTGATCTGAATGAAAAGTTTGATTCCATTACGGCAGAAACCTGGATGGAACTATCGCCTGAACTGAGGTTTATGACCGGTGCAGGTGAATCCTACATGTTCTACATCATGCTTGTCATCATGTTTGCCCTGGCGTTTGGAATCCTCAATACCATGTTGATGGCCATCTTTGAGCGAATGCGAGAACTTGGAATGCTGATGGCAATCGGGATGAGCAAGCTCAGGATATTTGTGATGATTATCCTCGAATCCGTTGCTCTAACCTTAACCGGGGCTTTTGCAGGAATGGTAATTGCACACTTCACGGTCGAATATTTCGGCGACCACGGGCTCGATTTAACCGCATTTGGAGGCGACACAATGGCAGAGTGGGGCTACGATGCCATCGTCTATCCATTCGTAAGCATGGAAGATTATATATCCGTTACCATACTTGTTGTGGCAACCGCAATGCTTTCGGCCATTTACCCGGCAATTAAAGCTATTCGTCTCAATCCTTCATCCACAGTCATGGAGTAAAAAATCACTATTAAACACCCACAAGATGAGATTCATTTTACCTGTCATTTTTTTCGTAATTGCCTTACAGCCGCTGCATGCACAGACCGACAACCTCCGCATCGGCGGTTATGTACAGGGAATGCCTGTATGGATCAGCGCCGACCTGCCTGCACCGTTTGAAACCGATTCATTCTGGGAATTCCGGCTTCAGAACAGGCTGAATATTCGGTATGACATCTCCTCCAGCTTTACGTTTAACTGGCAGATGCGTACCCGTTTTTTTGCCGGCGACCTTGTGAATGAGCTTAATGATATTCCCGGGATGCGCTATTCTGAGCTGATCGACATTGACGACGGCCTGGTAAATCTCTCATGGGTAATCGCCGACCGGGACAACTGGCTGCTCCACTACATCCCCGACCGGCTAAACCTCGACTGGCAAAACAGTGACTGGCGCGTTACGCTGGGGCGGCAGCGCGTGAACTGGGGTATTAACATGGTTACCAATCCAAATGACCTGTTTAACATCTACTCATTTTATGAATTTGACTACCCTGAGCGTCCGGGTACAGATGCTATTCGAATTCAGCACTTTATCGACTGGGCTTCGCGGGTTGAGGTGGCATATGCTCCTGCTCGTGATGCTCGTGAATCTGTGGCTGCGGTGCTGTACGGCTTCGATTTCCGGGGGTATGATGTACAGCTGATAAGCGGCTATTTTCGTCATCGAATTACTGCCGGGGGCGGCTGGGCCGGAAATGTTAGAGGTGCCGGTTTTAAAGGTGAATTCATGCTTTTTACAGATATTGATGACGAGGGAACCGGGCGCAGCACAAATGTGGTATCAGCACTTTCCACGGATTATATGTTCGACAACAGCCTGTTTCTGGTTGTAGAGGCCCTTTACAATAGAGATGGCGGGCGCGATCAGTTCACTTTGCTGGGTGAGCCGCTTTCGGCCGATAATCCCTCCTTCTCACGGTTTCAGTTTACAGCATCGGGAAGCTATCCTTTCTCACCGGTTTGGGATGGATCGCTGGCTGTCATCTGGTATCCGGACGAAAGCTCCCTATTTCTCTCCCCTTCAATAACACACTCTCTTACCCAGAACATCGATCTAAACCTGCTTAGCCAGCTTTTTATCGGCAGTGACGAATCGGTATTCGCCAATGCCGGAAGTGTGGTAGCGGGCTCTTTGAAGTGGAATTTTTAAATGAACCATATTAATTCCGGGCTTTGATAAATCCGCAGATGCCTTTTTGATGAAGTAACCCATATATCTTATACTGAAAGTATACTCTAATCAAATACAGATGATGAACTCTAACCGCTTGCATTTTCAAACAATTTTCGCCTTTTCACTTTTGGCTTTTCTATTTTTATTTGCCTGCCAGGCTGAGCAACCCATAAAAATTGGGGCTACCATGTCGGAAACCGGGGCCTATAATACACAGGGGCTTGCTGCAAAAAACGGGTATTTGTTATGCCAGGATCAGATTAATGAGCAGGGCGGTATTCTGGGGCGTGAAGTTGAATTTCTAATCTATGATGATCGGTCTGAAACCGCTACGGCCATTTCGCTCTATGAACAACTGATTACGGAAGATGGAGTAGATCTCATTATGGGGCCATACGGCTCTACGTTAACAGAAGCTGTAGCGCCGGTTACTGAGCGTCACAGAATGGTTCATATCTCTCCACTGGCGGCCACCACCTCCATTTGGGAGCAGGGGCGGGAATATCTCTTTATGGTGCTTCCTCCTGCAGAGCTCTTTCTGGCAGGCCTGATTGAGATGGCCCATGACAGGGGGCTGAACCGGGTTGGAATCATTCAGCAGGATGAACTTTTCCCCAGAGCTGCCGGAAGCGGAGCGGTTGATCTTGCCACAGAGAAAGGAATGGAAGTTGTTTTCGTTGAAACCTACCCAACCGGTACAACCAACTTCTCTGAGATCCTGAACCTGGTAAAAAGTGAAGAAATAGAGGTTTTGGCCATGGCTGCTTCACCGCTTGATGACTTTATTGCTGTGGTTAGACAGATGAAGGAGATGGATGTGAATGTACAGATGTTCGGCACTTCGGGTGCTGTGAGCCGTTTCCAGGAGGAGCTCGGTACCGATGCCGAGTATGCCTACGGCCTCTCGGCCTGGGAGCCCGGCCTGCCCTATCCCGGCATAGACGACTTTGTTTCCGCTTATGTAGCCAAATTCGATATGGAACCGAGTTTTCATGCTGCCGGTGCTTATGGAAGCTGCATGATTTTCCGCGAAGCCATTGAAACTGCAGGATCTCTGGATCAGAATGCGATCAGAAACGTTTTACTGAATCTAGAAACCCAAACCATCTTCGGAAATTACGCTGTTGATGAACGCGGCTACCAGGTGGCCAACGACGGGCTTTTCATTCAGTGGCAGGATGGCGACAAGGTAATCGTATGGCCGGATGAAGTTGCAGAAGGCGAACCCCTGTTTCCAACACCACCCTGGAGCGAAAGATAATTCAAATCAACTATATGAAACTCTACACATTGGGCGGATATAATGAAGTGGGCAACAACATGACTGCCGTTGAAATCAGGGATGAAATTGTGATTCTCGATATGGGTTATCACATGGAAGAGCTCATGGACCTGGATGAAGAGGTTGAAGCGATGCCTTCCAAATTGATGATTAAAAAGGGGATTATCCCGGACGATCAGGCGATATATACACAACGTGAAAAAGTAAAAGGGATCGTTATCGGACATGGCCATCTCGATCACGTGGGCGGTGTGGCGTATCTTGCAGGATCCTACGACTGCCCGATTATCTCCTCTCCCTATACGATGAAAATTATAGAGCAACAGATCAGTGAAAATAAAAAAGAGACCCATAACAAGCGTATAGTCTTAAATCAGGGTGAAACGTATAGCCTGACCTCCAACATTACAGTCGAGTTCGTTAAGGTAACTCACTCTATCCCCGACACCATGCTAACGGTTCTGCATACACCGGAAGGCCGCTTTGCCTATGGGCTCGATTTCCGGCTCGACAATAGTCCCGTACTGGGAGAAACTGCAGATACAGAACGTCTTGAGGAGCTTGGACGAGAGGGAATTAAAATTCTGGTCGGAGATTCAACCCGGGCGGGTGATCGGGGCACCAGCGCTTCAGAATCGTCTATTCGTGATCAACTTCGGTTCAAGCTGGATCACGTTTACCGTGAAAATTCGGCTGTTGTTATCACTACGTTTTCCTCTCACATCGAGCGGCTCAAAAGCATTCTGGAAGTAAACAATAATCGCAGAAAAGTGGCATTTATAGGCCGTTCACTCAAAGATTACACGTTTCCTGCTTCTGAATTGGGCTATATTAATTTGAATGGTGTTGAGATTGCGAGCTATTCCGGCGAAGTGAATAAGCTGTTTAAAAAAATCCAAAAAAACCGCGACCACTGGCTTATCGTCTGTACAGGTAACCAGGGTGAGGACCGGTCTGTGCTGAACAGGCTCTCCCGAGATGACTACGAGTTTAAGCTTCAAACGGGCGATCATGTTATTTTCTCCTCTTCCACAATCCCAACCGCTGTGAACCGGGCTGAACGCTACAAACTGGAGCGGGATCTGAAAAAACTGGGGGCCAAACTCCATTTTGACATTCACGCCTCCGGCCACGGACACCGTGAAGATCTCAGAACACTGATCAACCTGCTAAAGCCTGAAATTATGATTCCCGGCCATGGCGACATTCACAAACTTGCCGAACATGCCACTCTCGCCCAGGAAGAGGGGTATGTACTGAATAAAAACCTGTTCATTTGTGAAAATGGTAATGTCATGGATTTTTAGCTTTTAACCTGAGTTCGATTCTTAAATGCTGATTATTGTGTTCCCCTCCTGTGTAAGGAGGGGACAGGGGAGGTAGGCTTAGGATTTTGAGTCTTTCATGTACTTAAATCACTGATTATACCACCCCTAAATCGACATATTTATTAATCGAACTCAGGTTATAAGGGAGTGTATCCAAAACACCTGTTTGAAGTAAAGCCGATTCTCAGCTTTATTTTTTATTAAAAAGGAAGTTTAACAACAGATAGAATCACTCAATGAAACACTGTAACCGAGTAATTTGTTAAAATGATATAAGACGTTCTTCAAAAACTAAATCAAGCGGAAATTATGTCACTCATAAACAAAAGCGATTTAAAATACGATTACGACTGGTCATTGAAACCGGGTGCCAAACCACGCACAAGTACAACAACCAAGCTCAATACCAAGAGCAGAAAATTCAGGCGTAAAGATGGCAACGAAGTTCTTTCATTCATTAATGATTATGTAAACATGCATAAGGAAATTGACAAGGAAGGCGCATTGGAAATTGAGGCCATGCTACAAGATCATCCCGAAATTGAAGATCTGACCTATGATGAACTCAGAGAATGGTTGGATGATCAAATCGAGAAAAAATGATTTGAAGGCTCAAACTTCTATTCCCTGCCGGGCTGCGGATTAAAAACACTTATTCATAGCACACTCCCTCCTCGTTCACAGCTTCGTCACCCCTATTCGTTCACAGCTCCGCTGTGTAACGACCCCTCGGCAGCTCCGCTGCCAGTAGAAAAAAAATCCGGATCCGGCACAAAAATTAAAAATACCTGCAAGGAACCCCCGTTTCCCGGTTCATACTCATATACCATCAATATGACTCAGGAGAATTGGACCATGGCACGATCACGATACCGGGTTTATGATTCAGACTATCCGCATTTCATCACAAGCAGTGTAGTGCAAGGTTATCCGGTTTTCTCCAATCCTCTGGCAGCACAAGTTGTACTGGAAGCCCTCTCCTTCATTCAACATGAAAGAGCTGCAACTTTATATGCGTATGTAATCATGGAAAACCACATTCATATGATTGTCCAGTCCAATAAACTTTCACAACAAATACAGGCCTTTAAATCATGGACGGCTAGAGACATTATCGATCGCTTTTCAGATAACGGACACTATTTTCAACTGTCCAAACTAAATAAAGCCAAAAACCCCTCACATATCGATTCAATTCATCAGCTATGGCAGGAGGGTTTTCATCCAGTACAGATCTGTGGCGATAAAATGATGATTCGGATAATTGATTATATCCATAACAATCCCGTTAAACGCGGATTTGTCGACCACCCTGAAGATTGGAGATACTCGTCTGTAAGAAATTACCTCGGGATGGATTCCCTGATACCGGTTACTTTGTTTGAGTATTAGACCGCAAAGCTCCCGACGACCCGCCAACTTCGTTCACAGCTCTGTCGCCCTACTCGTTCACAGCTCCGCTGTGCAACGACCCTGGGCAAGGAACTCACCGATATATTCCGTACCTTACAGTTCACTTTTTTGAAGCCACGCTAAAAAGCGGGGCTTTTTTCATTTTATCCCCTATATGTCATTTACTTCGTTGAACCTAACTGATCCAATCCTCAGATCATTAAAAGAAGAAGGATACACCGAACCCACTCCCATTCAATCTCAAGCCATCCCAATCGCACTCAAAGGTACAGACCTTTTGGGTTGCGCACAGACCGGAACCGGTAAAACGGCCGCTTTTGCAATTCCAATTTTGGAAATTCTGGGTAAGAACAAGAGCTCAGATCGCAACAGAAAAATCAGAAGCCTGATTGTTACGCCTACAAGAGAACTGGCCATTCAAATTGATGAGAGTTTTCAAAACTATGGCCGTTACACCGGCCTGAACAGCGTTGTTATTTTTGGCGGTGTAAACCAGAAAAGCCAGGTAAAGAAACTGAACCAGGGCGTTGATATATTAACCGCCACACCCGGCCGGCTGCTCGACCTGATGAACCAGGGATTTATCTCTATCAAAGATGTTGAAATTTTTGTATTGGATGAAGCCGACCGCATGCTCGACATGGGCTTTATCCACGATGTAAAAAAACTACTGGCAGCACTTCCGCAAAAGAAGCAGACCCTTTTCTTTTCGGCAACCATGCCGCCTGAGATTGTGAAGCTTTCGAAATCGATCCTTCATAATCCTGTAAAGGTGGAAGTGACTCCCGAATCCACGACTGTTGACGCCATTCAACAGGGCCTCTATTTTGTAGATAAAGGCAATAAGAAAAATCTGCTGGTTGATGTTCTGCAAGACAGCGAAATCAAATCAGCACTTGTCTTTACCCGCACCAAACACGGTGCAAATAAGGTTGTAAAACTGCTGAAGGGAAGTAATATCCAGGCAGAGG
>REDT01000301.1 GCA_007693295.1 Balneolaceae bacterium | reverse complement strand
TTCTGAAAAGATCCATTTTAACGTGAATTTCGCTTGCGCGTTCAAAAAATGAGCCCATAAGGGATCCCTTATGGGGCGAGATCTGAACTAACTTTGGAGTGTCCCACGGTCAGCTGACGGTGGGCAGTGGGGATGAGTGCGGGGTTTAGAAGTTCTAAAATAACTTGGACACAGATCAACGTCCCGTCAGCATCCCCCCGTGCAATCGCTGAACGCTCTTGCACATCCCCCTTCAAAGGGGGACTCTGAGAGCCTTCGTTCTTATATCAAAACCAGAGTTTTTAAAATCTATTAATCCCGATTGATTCCCGGTAAGCTGCTTCCCGGCTCATCCACCCACCAGTTTTTGTTTGCCTTTCGTTCTCGCGGGTATACTTCGTCGAGGGTATCAGCTTCATAAAGGCGCCCGTTTTTCATCACGTACCGAACAGTGTTGGTGTTTCTGATATTATCAAGCGGATTTTCGTCTAGTATAATAAGATCAGCCAGTTTGCCGGCTTCGATGGATCCCAGATCGCCTGAAAGCCCGATCGCTTTGGCACCGTGAATGGTAGCCACTTTCAAAGCGTCATGCTCGCTCAAATCGCCCGCCTGCATCGCCCAAAGCTCCCAATGATACCCAAGGCCCTGTAACTGGCCGTGACTCCCTACACCGGCAAGTCCGCCCGCCTCAACGAGATCTTTCACAAACTTAGCATGCCGGTCAAAGATGTGCTCCTCATCCATAAACCATGCCGCGCGACGTCTTGTCTTGGACGCAAGCTCGGTGTATGGTGTAAAGGTTCTGAGTTTCGTGTCGTGATAGGGGTTTTCGTTTGCGTAGAACCACTCCTCAGCCCAGGGGCCGCCATAGGCAACCAGCAGCGTTGGCGTATAAGCCATCTGCGATTCACCTACAGTATGAATCACATCCCTGTAAATCGGGTAGATCGGAAAGGAGTGTTCGTGGCCCGGATACCCGTCGATAAGCTGAGTCAGGTTCAGCTTCCAGTTCAGCGCACCTTCAGTGGTTGGCATGATCTCCTGCTCTTTGGCCGCTTCAATAATCCACTGCCGCTGCTTCCTGTTACCGGCCATGTACATCTTTATGGTTTTCGTATTGTAGTATTTGCTGTATTGTTTCATCACCTTGCGGGCGTGATCGAGGTCCTGAATATTGTATCCCCAGAAACCCAGTCCGGGTCCGGTTGAGTATACGCGCGGTCCCGGTATCATCCCGGCTTCAACCATATCGCTGTAGGTGAGTACATCGGTTGTGGCTGTTTGAGGGTCGCGCGTTGTGGTTACGCCATAGGCGAGATTAGCGTCATACATCCAAACTTTTTGGG
The DNA here is from genome assembly GCA_007693295.1 of Balneolaceae bacterium. Classification (GTDB taxonomy): domain Bacteria; phylum Bacteroidota; class Rhodothermia; order Balneolales; family Balneolaceae; genus Rhodohalobacter. The sequence goes on along the minus strand of REDT01000301.1, from coordinate 7,027 downwards.
TGTGAATATTCCATAGCGGCCACATATGGGCATGGGTATCCACAAAACCGGGAATAATGGTTTTGCCTGAAACGTCCCGTACAGTTACGCCACGGGGCAGTTCAAGAGAACCTGTTGGCCCAACGGCTTTAATTCGGTTGTTCTCAATCAAAACATCTCCCTGTTCGATGACCTCATCTCCATTCATCGTGATGATTCTCGCATTCCTGAGAACGATGGTGCCTTCAGGTATATCCTTTTCGTAGACCACCTCAATCCGGAATTCAGTAGGCGTATAAGTTTCATCCTCTTCCTCACCATTCTCCTTCTCTTCATCCGGATCTTCGGCGGCCTGGTCATTTTCCTTCTCGGCACGATCCTTCTCTTCCTTTTCGGCCTCTTTTTTCGCCTCTTCTTCCGCTTTCTTAGCTGCCTTTACGCTGTCGGCAAAAGCCTTTGAGTCGTCCAGATTGTAGATAAAGTGAGCATTGCCAATCGACCAGTGTACACTGCGGCCATCATCAGCCCATGCAGGGAACTGCCCTCCGATTTCCGTCAGTTTCTGAGCCGGAAATGCGGCTGCATCCGGATTGGCTACGGATATAGTGGGGGCTTCTCCCACATAGGGTATGGTAACCACGTAAATATCATTGTTAATCAGCGCCAGGGCCCGGTTTCCAACCGGCGCTTTAATGATGGCTGCCGGAGTTGAAGGAGTTTGAGGCTCCATCATATGAGACGGATCGGGCATCAGTGATGGATGCATTGCATGATTGTGCTTATTCAAATAAGCCTCATAGTTCATCATGCCAAACGTGGTGATGCCGGTTACCTTAATATGCTCTCTCTGGTCGGTACCATCCCACCTCACCGACACAAGGCCATCAGAGGAGTGATTCAGGTAGATTCTGTCGTCTCCTTTTATAAAGTGAGGATTCCCGCGCCCCCCGGTCTTATCAATAAGTGTAGCATTACCGCCATTAGCCGGAATCCAGACAAGGTCTTCATTCAGCCCAAATGCAAAAGGTCCTGTAGCTTCCTCAATTGCGCGGGCTGCTCCCCGTATCATTACAATACGGTCGCTGTTATACGACCAGGCCGGATAGGTGTAAGCTGCCGGTTCACGAGTCAATTGTTCAGCGGAAGGCCTGCGTGCTGATGGATTTATCCGGTAAAGGTGTCCGCCATTGCCATCTTCCCACGTCACAAATGCAATCCAGCGGCCATCGGGCGACCACGCAGGCATCGCCTCTGTGGCATTCATGTTTGTGAGCCTCCTGGGGGTGCCATCGGGTATGTCCATCACGTAGAGATTATTCAAAACGGTAAATGCCAGTTTTGACCCGTCGGGTGATGGAACCGCGTCACGAATTTGAGTGGCAATGGCCTCTTTCTCATCGGAGATTGGGTAGTCGAACTCCAGCCTTGGCCCCATATAAACGTCAACTTCGGCCGTAAATGGAATTTCAGCTGCTGCGTCACCATTAATTGGAATTCGATGAATTTTTCCGCCATAAGATGCAATCAATGCACGGCTGTCAGGGGTGAAAGCCATACCGGGCAGAACACCCATGGTTGCGATCGACTCCTGGTCGTCTCGCTGTATGGGATAGGCCAGCCAGCGTTCGTCGCCGCTCTCCAGGTTTCGGAGAACCAGGCCGGTCTCATTTTCATACCGGGTACCGTAAACGAGCCACTTTTCATCGGGTGAAAGAACCGGGGTAAATGCAGAACCGTACCGGGATGTGATGGAGCGGGTCTGAGCATTCTCCCTGTCGTAAACGCCGAGCTGGTACTGCGGTAATTGTGCATTGTAGTTCCATGGACCCATTCTGTGGGAGTAATAGACATAGCGGCCGTCAGGACTCACGGCAGGGTCTATCGTCTTCCAATTGTCGGGGCCTTTGGTTAACTGAACTCCGCTTCCGCCATCCTTGTGAAACAACCACAGTTTTATCTGCAGGCGTCCTTTGGCGGCAACGATGTATTCTCCATCCGGTGTCCAGTCGGCCGACGGGTAGTTCTGATTGTCGCCTTTTGTTACCTGGGTGGTCTCTTCAGAGTCCAGATCAATAATCCAAAGATTTTCAGCACCATCACGGTCGGATGTAAACAGAATTTTCTTACCGTCGGGGCTAAACCGGGGATGGGTATCAAATGCCATTCCCTGTGTAATTCGTTTAGCTTCGCCACCCTCAACAGGGATTGTGTAGATATCACCCAAAAGATCAAATGCTATGGTTGTACCATCAGGACTAATATCGAGCGACATCCAGGTGCCCTCATCCGTGGTAAATGAGATGACTCTATCGGGATCGAGCGGCAGATCTTCGTTATGCTTTTCAATTTTTAATGTATCCGTTTCCACGCTATCGGGGTCGGCTGTAAAAATGGATTGTGCGGTAAGGTTAGATGAGAAAGACAGATAAAAGATAAGGAAGGCCGGGTACAAGAGGCGTGATATTGGAGACATTGCTGAAGGAGTTCGTTAGGTTTACAGTGTTTGGCACCGACTGAATAACTTGAAATATACATCTTGAGATTAAAAACTCAATCTGTAATTAAATGTGAACGATTATGTTAAAAAAAAGCCTGATATGCAACGAACCGTCTTTTTATACGTATTTACTCAGGTCAATAATAAACAAACCTTTCAATATTGGAAATGAGATTTGGTCTTCTTTTAATCACTTTTCTGTTTTTTACAGTACAGCCGGCCTTCTCTCAAGTTGAAATAACCGGAGTTGTGCTGAATAACGAAAACGGTGAGACACTGCCATCAGCTACAATTCTTTTGGAAGGCACCTATCGGGGCACGATCACAAATCTGGAAGGGCACTTTTCATTATCTGTGGAGGAGTTGCCTGTAACTCTCACATTCAGGTATATAGGATTTAATTCTGCTTCGGTTGAAGTCACTGAACAGACAACGTTTCCACTGGAGGTAACTCTTTCACCCTCTGTTGAAGAGCTCGATGAAATTGTAGTGACGGAACGCGATCCCGGTCTTTCAATAATGGAAAGAGTGATTGCAAGGAAACAGATTTGGCGATCCGGTCTCGAAAACTACAGGGTTGAAGCCTATACCCGTCAGAGTCTGAGCAGCGACACCGCTATTGTCTCCATTTCGGAGAGCAGCTCCATGGCGTACTGGCACAGTGACCATGGTCATCGTGAAGTACAGCTTTCGGCACGGCAAACCTCCAATCTGAGCGAAGACCAGAACTTTGCCGGTGTACGATATCTGCCAAATTTTTATGATGATGATATTGAAATAGCAGGGTACAGGGTTGTGGGTATTACCCACCCAAATGCGCTGCGATACTATCACTTCAGGTTGCTTGAAACATCAGTGATGGATGGCAAGCCGGTTTATAAGATTGAGGTAAAGCCGAGACGGCAGCGTCAGCCTCTTTTTGAAGGAGTTGCCTACGTTTTGGGCCGCGATTATGCACTTCTTGAAGTTGACCTTAAGCCGAATGATGTGGTCAATTTTCCTCCGCCCGTGCAGGATTTTGATCTTGCCTACAAACAGCAGTTTAGCAATTATGGGGGCGATTACTGGCTGCCGGTTGATATGAGAATTGATGGCAGAATCAAAATCGGAATGGTGGGCCTCCGATTCCCGGCCATGAATTTCCGGCAGGTCTCCCGGCTTTCAGGGTATGAGATCAACGGTTCAATACCCGATTCCATTTTCGCAGACCAAAGATGGTTTACAAGAGCCGATTCGCTCGACCAAAAACCTGAACTCACCGAAATCGAACAGATTCCACTCACAATGGAGGAGAGCCGTGCATATGAAACCATCGACAGCACAAAAACCATTGAAGAGGCATTTAGGCCGGAAGGTTTCCTGGCCCGGATGATAGATTCGGATGATGACCGTGATGGAGGAGACGGGCTATTGGGCTTGAACAGGGTGATACCAAGAGGGGTTGCTCCGCGAGCCAGGTTTAACAGGGTAGATGGAGTACATGTGGGATTAAATTATACTCGCCGATTTTCTGAAGTCGGCTTGCAACTGAAAAGTTTTGGCGGATACAGCTTTCACAGTGAATATTGGGATTATGGCATTTCAATCACACAGAGATTGCTCCGTGTTGGGAACAGTTCGCTACTTCTTATGGGAGGCTATGAAAATAGTACCGATACAATGTATCCATCAAAATTGTACTCAACCGGCCTGAGCAGCATTGTAGTGCTATTTGGCGGGGAAGATTACTTTGACTATTTCAGAAATGAGAAGATGTATGGAGGGTTTAAGCTTCGCAGATTTTTACCGCGCACAGATTTCTCTGTTTCATTGAACAGAGAGCTGCACAGGTCATTTGGCGATTTGGAAATACGCGACTACAGTCTTTTTGACCGGCACGATACGAGAAGAGAAAATCCCCTGATAGAAGAGGGGACCCTTCACTCATTAAATTTTGAATTGGGATACAACCTCTCCTCAAATAATTTGGGTTTTGCAGGTCGGCGGCAGTTTAAAATTTCGGCTGAATTCAGCGATGATGCTTTAGGCAGCGATTTTAATTTTGCAAAGTACGATTTCACACTCGATTGGAATTTCGACACATTTTATCAGCGCAGGCTTTTTGCCAATACACTGGATATTCATTTTTCAGCCGGCACTTCAACCGGTAAATTACCGCTGCAGCGCTTTGGATCAATCGATGGAGCTAAGACTATTTTTTCTCCTTTTGGCACACTGAGATCGAGAAAAAGTTTGCCTTACATCGGAAATCGTTATTGGCTGATTACAGTCGAGCATAACTTTCGCACGATTCCATTTGAGCTGATCGGATTAACTCCACTTGTTGAGAGAGGCTGGGGGATCATCATTTTCGGTGGTGCCGGCCAAACCAAAGCTGATGGGAGCAGTTACCCTTCCGATCTGTTTGTAACGGATGGAGTGCATTCGGAAGCAGGGATAAGTTTGAACAACGTATTTGGTGTCATGAGAATTGATTTCGCAAAGCGTATTGATCAGCCCGGCTTTTTTATGGGGCTAAGCGTGCCGAGATATTTTTGATACAAGGTTCAAGGCGCACGGTTCAAGGTGTGCAGGGTGCAGGGTGCAGGGTGCAGGGTGCAGGGCGCAGGGCACAGGGCACAGGGCACAGGGCACAGGGCTCAAGTGGCGAGATAGCGACATCCCGATCCTTCGGAAGTTCGGAACTAAGACTAAAACCGGGCTTAGGTTCGTTCCGCGCAGCTGCCTCGATCGTTTCGTGAATTCACAGCCTCGATTTTGGCTATGGTCCGAAACCCCGCGAACCAACCTCCGATTCTACTTCGTCGTTTTGCATGAATTGATGCGGAGGTTGTGGGTGGGTGCCCACCGTGCCCAGGGCTGTGTGATTGTGCGCCTTCAGCGCTTGGATATGGGAATTTTTCTATTGTATGCTCACAACCAAAAACTACCCGGAAAACCAACACCGAAGGTGTTGAAGGTCATTAGCCCCGAGTGGAAACTCGGGGTAAGGAAGCGAAGCCAATTGACCCCGAGGTGAGATTTGGATCAACGCTGTGATGTACCCGAGGGGTTCCGGGAAAGACCAATTGGTGTGCGGAAGTATCCCGGTATAGGATGGATTGCATGACAGGGTAGGTCTATTTCGATAAGGTAAGACTCAGGAGTCCTCTGCTAAGGCCATCAAACGTTCCTGAACGTTTGGTGATTCAGTGGTACTATATCAGCCAAAATGGGGATGAGCTGATTACCCATACCAATAGCATCCATATGGGAAACACATCAACAAAGAGCAAAAAAAAAGGCGAGCCGTAATGGCTCGCCTTTTAAAATTTTATCCTAATCGGTCAGTTGTTAAAACTGTGGATCGAACGGATACGGATTCAGAGGATGAGATTCCGCACGTCGGTTTCTCTCACAACCCGGAGTATCTCTGTCTCTTTCTGCTTCGGAACACTGTACCGGAGCTTTTCCAAGACCACGAGAGTCGATTCTGTCTTCGGCAATACCATTGTTCTTGTAGAAATCTACAACAGCATTGGCACGTCTCAGGCTGAGTCGAAGGTTATACTGATCGCCACCAACATGATCGGTGTATGCATCAACTCTCACACGGAAAGCATCTGCTTCATTCAGTTTCTCAATGTTTTCTGTAAGCATTCGGGCGGCACTATCAGTAATGTTAGAGCGATCGAAGCCGAAGTTAATTGTTGCCAGTTCACGGATGAATGGAGGATCGTTAGGATCAAGCGGATCAGTTCCCATCTCGATTTCCTGACCGTCGGTAAATCCATCACCATCAGTATCAGGGTTGAGTGGATCAGTTCCGTATACCATAACTTCTTCATAATCGGTCAGTCCGTCGCCGTCGGTATCCGGGTCAAGCGGATCTGTTCCGTAACCGCCATCAAATGGCCCGTCAAAGTCAGGGTCTTCACACTCAGATTGTACTGTGTGCTTAACTTCCTGGCAGTCGGTGAGTCCATCGCCGTCAGTGTCGGGATCAAGTGGATCTGTTCCGTATACATTCACTTCATCACCATCAGAGAGGCCATCGCCATCTGTATCAGGATTTAGAGGATCAGTACCGTAGACCATTACTTCTTCATAGTCGGTGAGTCCGTCACCATCGGTATCCGGGTTTAAAGGGTCGGTTCCGTATACGTAGATTTCGTCGTAATCAGAAAGGCCGTCTCCATCACTGTCGCGCTCCATGAGTTCTTCGTCGGATAGACTCATAAGATATTCAAGTGTTAGCGGATCGGGGTCGCCTTCCGGTTCACCGGTACGGCAGGACTGAAAAATAAGTCCGGCTGCAAGCAAACCCAGAATCATATATTTTGGATGTTTAAACATGTTTATGTCTCCTGTACAGTTAGTATGAGGTTGTGATTTAGAAATTATTTTCAATGATCTAAAAATACACATCCGGTGATACCAAACAAAAAGGTTTTTTGACAAATGATAAAGAATCATCATATATTAGAACCTACCTTAAAGAGGGGCTGTAGCTCAGTTGGCTAGAGCGTCGCGCTGGCAGCGCGAAGGTCCGGGGTTCGAATCCCCGTAGCT
>REDT01000313.1 GCA_007693295.1 Balneolaceae bacterium | reverse complement strand
AGCAGTTAAATAAAACCGTTAAGCGATCTTATTCACAATTAATCTTATTTGATTTGTCAAAACAAACCATTCTTGTTGTAGATGACGAACAGGACCTCCTCGATCTGATAGAATATAACCTGAAAAAAGAGGGTTTCAGGGTTTTAAAAGCTGAAAATGGCGAGCAAGGCATTCAGGCTGCCCGTGAGCATAAACCTAATTTGGTACTGCTTGATATTATGATGCCGAAAATGGGTGGAATTGAAGTTTGCGACCAGATGAGGTCAGACCCCGGGCTGAAGCATATTCCAATCATTTTTCTTACTGCGCGAAGTGATGAAAGAACAGAGATTGAAGGGTTGGACAAGGGAGCCGATGATTTTATTACAAAACCGATCAGCACCACTAAACTGATTTCCAGGATTAAAGCGGTACTGCGCCGGTTTGATGAGAACCAGGAGCAGGTACAGGTTCTGGAAGTGCACGACCTGAAAATTGATAAAGACCGTTATATTGTTTTGCGGGGTAATGAAGAGTTTCAATTGCCAAGAAAGGAGTTTGAACTTCTTTACTATTTGGCAAGTAAAAGAGGGAAGGTTCGGGATCGACAAACGCTTTTGAATAAAGTATGGGGCGATAATATTTATGTAGTTGATCGTACGGTTGATGTTCATGTAAGAAAAATCAGAGAAAAACTGGGCGATCACTATATTGAAACTGTAAAAGGAGTAGGATACCGTTTCAAAGAATAAATCAAACACATTGAAGACAGGATTTTTCTCAATCATCTCATTGCGCGCGGGAGCACTATCTGCCATTCTCTCCCTGCTAATTGGTTTGGTGCCAATCTATCTGGTGCTGAACCTTACAGGTAACGATTTAATCGTAATCAGCCTGATTCTGTTTCCGGTTGTATTTGTTTCTGTCTATTTGGTGTCCGTATGGCTATACACAAATCGAATAAAAAGAGTCAGTAAGATGGTAAAAGCCATCACAAAAAAGAAGTTTGAAGAGAACGCGAAGCTTAAACTGAAGCCAAAAGATGAACTCGATTATCTTCTAAAAAAGACGATGATAGCGAGTAAAACCGTAGAAAAAGAGTTGATCCGGCTCAATAAAATTGAAAATTATCGCAAGGAGTTTATCGGGGATATTTCACATGAGTTAAAAACCCCCATTTTTGCCATACAGGGCTTTATCGAGACTCTATTGAATGGTGCCATGCATGATGACGAGGTAAATGAAGTTTTTTTGAAAAAAGCGATGAGGAATGTGAATCGTCTCACATATCTCACCAAAGATCTGATGGAGATATCGCGCCTGGAAACCGGGGAGCTGAAGTCAAATTTCCAGGAAATGTATTTGAGAGACGTTGTTTTGGATGTGGTGGAGAGCCTTCAGTATAAAGCACAAAAAGAGAATGTTGAGATTGTTTTAAAAGAGTTCAATAAAAATATTCAGGTACGTGCCGATCGCAATCAGATCAAACAGGTACTGATAAACCTGATTGAAAATGGAATCAAATACAATCGCGAAGGCGGCAGTGTGGAAATTGGTATAAAGCCGGTTAAGAAAGATAAAGACAGGATAAGCCTATATATCAGGGACACCGGAATCGGAATTGAACCGAATGACATCAAGAGGGTAACGGAGCGCTTTTACCGCGTCGACAAATCGCGTTCAAGAGAGAGAGGAGGAACCGGCCTGGGACTATCCATTGTAAAGCATATCATTGAGGCGCATGGCGAGTCGCTGAAAATAGAGAGCAATGTGGATGAAGGCTCTACTTTCAGTTTTACACTCACAAAAGTTTCTCACGTTTCAGTTTAAACGGTATTTCAATACCTTCCTGAAGATTTAAAATCTATCAATCTATAAAACCAAGAATTTAAGATGATCTATGCAGTGATAATGGCCGGTGGTTCAGGCACCCGTTTTTGGCCAAAAAGTACCCGCTCGTTACCGAAACAATTCTTAAACCTTTTTGGTGATAAAACCATGATTCAGGAGACGGTGGCCAGGCTTAATGGCTTTATACCCCCCGAACAGGTTATGGTGGTAACCAATGATGAATACGTATCGATTGTTGAAAACCAGCTATCCGGCACAAGAAAAGATTTTATAGTTGGAGAACCGGTTGCCAGGAATACAGCCCCCTGCGTTGCAGCGGCAGCAGCGCTTCTGCATAAACAGGATCCCGACTCTGTAATGGTGGTATTGCCGGCCGATCACCAGATTGGGAACCCCAAAGAGTATTTGCAAATTCTGCAAACGGCTATTGAAACCGCAAATTCAGAAAAATCGCTGGTCACCATTGGAATTCAGCCAAATCGCGCTGAAACAGGATATGGATATATTCGGTTCGATACGGGTACCCGTTTGACCAAGATGAATAAGGATGTCTATTCTGTTAAAAATTTCACGGAAAAACCGAACCGTGAAGACGCAGAGAAGTTTTTGGAATCGGGAGATTATCTCTGGAACAGCGGGATGTTTATATGGAGGACAGAGACTATACTTGAGGCGTTTAAAAAGCATCTGCCTGAAGTTTATGAACACACCGAAAAGCTGATTGAATCAAAGGGCGAGAAGGAGGATTTGGATGCGTTTTACAGGGCATGCCCCTCGATCTCCATTGATTATGGCATTATGGAGAGTGCAGAAAAGGTTCATGTGGTACCGGGTGACTTTGACTGGAATGATGTAGGGAGCTGGACAGCTGTCCATGAACTGTCAGAGAAGGACAGTAACGGGAATGCGGTTGGCCGTTCGCCGGTATCCATTCAGAATTCAAGCTCAAACCTGATCCATTCCGATAGCGGTAAACTGATTGCGCTTGTTGGGGTAGATAACCTTGCGCTGGTTGAAACAGAAAATGCAATTCTTGTGGTAAACCTGGACAGTGCCCAGGAGGTTAAGGATGTAGTTGATGACCTTAAAAACGATCCGGAGAAGAGAAAGTTTTTGTGAGCGTATCAGAGGTCGGGTTGGCACAGAGTTAAAACCTGAGCTCGATTAATAATTTGTCGATTTTGATGCTTGAAAGTCCCCTCCTTTCCCACGTAGTGATCCCTACGGCAAGAGGTGGTTGTGCCATAGGCATCCCTTTGGGGAAAAAGGCTATGAGTCATTTTTTTTATTTATAGCCTATAAATAATGCAGTGAACCACCCCCGCGAGGCTGTCCAAAAAGATACATTTGATTTTTGGATGCCTTAATAGTTTAAGTTGAGCTGCAGACAAATGTACTTTTTGGACAGCCTCAGCCTCTTTTTTAGTAATTTTAGAATCGAACCCAGGTCTAAGCTTTTTGAAGCCCGATGCTTGTCAAATTTCAATCTCAAGCTGGTCGTATGCCAGGCGCACATGTTTTGGGAGGCGATTATTGCTATCGTTGTGATCCACGTAGGAGTTCATATGAATCAGGTAGGTTTTTGGGATTTTCAGCTCAGTAGCTATTTCAACGGCCTCAGGGATGGTAAGGTGAGTTGGGTGTTCAGGCTGCCATCGCAATCCGCTCAGAACCATCACCTTGCTTCCCACTATTTTTTCTTTGGTTACATCGGGTATGGATTTCACATCTGTCAAATAGGAAAAATCATTGAGCCTGTATCCCTGTACATCAATGCTGCCGTGGTTGTATTGAAGGGGAGTTATTTTAATATCACGGAATTGTGTGGCAGAGTTGAGCGTAACCATATCCACTGATGTGGAGCCGGGATATTTATTCTTTCCAAACATATAGTCAAAGCGGGTTTTTATAGAGTTTATGGTTCGTTTTGATCCATAGAGCGGGATGGGTTGTTTTTGCAGATAATTGTAGGATCTGAGGTCGTCAAGTCCGGCTATGTGATCCATATGTTCGTGAGTAATCAACACAAGATCGATCCGGTCTACGTTAGAGCGAATAGTTTGAAGGCGAAACTCCGGGCCTGTATCAATGATGACGGAGCTTTCCGGAGTTTCAATCCAAACAGAGCAGCGGAAACGTTGATTGCGGGGATCAGCCTTAATGTATTCACTCCCAAAACCTCCGGCTACAGGAACTCCCATTGATGTACCTGTTCCTAAAAATGTACATTTCATGAAATCAGCTATTCTTGGATTGACTCTTCCAATGTCTCATACTTTTCAATTCGGCTCCACAGTTCTTCCAGCTTTTTTCGAACAGCCGGTTTAATATAGGTGTCTTCAGGATTGATCTGTTTCAGCACTTTTGCCATAATTATGGCCTGAGCCTCGGGGGGTCTGTTCTTATTGATTACAACTAATTTATCACCTTCAATGATGCATTGGTCGCCCCTAAACGTTCCTCTCTCCTTTCGAATAGTATAACCACCTTTTTCACAAAGCGATTCGAGTTCAAGAATGAGTTTATCAATTTTCATTATTTAAAATGCGTATCCTATGGTTATGGAGTGTGATGTAAAGTCGTAGTCATTCAAATCTCCATTGGTATCGTCTATATCATATTTACGGTAATCAAAATGGTAACCAATCGAAAGGGCATGCCTTCCGATTAAGTTTCGAAAAAAGAACTGCGCCCTGCCGTCGAGCCTGAATAAGCTGCCCCCAAATAGATTGCCCTGGGCAAAACTAAACCCATAATTGGGAGTCCCCTTTATTGAAAAGTCTATACTGTCGCTGATCCGAAGCGCTGATTCAAGTCCGGTTCCTAAAGTTAGAGAGCTTTGCTGGAACTCTGAATCGATGTTATTTCTGGATACACGCAAAAGGTCTGTAGTTATTTGAATTGGAACAAGAACCACAACATTTTGACGCCGATAAAGCTGCAGACTGTTGAACAACCGGGCATTAATATTAACTAAAGAGTTCTCGTTCATTCCGGTTAGCCTGCCACCAAGGCCTATACTGATATCCAAACCGGGTGTGTCGAGCCTGAAGCGGAGGACGCTGTCATCAAAATCGAGCCTTTCCGCCGCTGATGCCGCACCCCCGGTATAATCAAACGTTGCGAATTCCCAGCCTGCGCTTATCACAGAGTAGAATCCGGGAATCCGTTCTCGTTCAGGTTCAGGATCTCCAACCGAAAACATTTGTGCCGTAGCCGTAAGCGGCAATAGTAAAAATATTGTAAGAGTTATGAAGAGCGGGTAGTTAGCGCGTATATTTATTATCATAAATAATATGAATGATTTTTACGGGTAATGAGTTTTTCAGAAATCTAAATTAATGCAAATATGAAAACAATTGTACTGACTTTAATAACCTTAATCATCATGATGCCAAGTCTTGAACGAAATGATAACGTTTATAAGTACGAATTAAATTCAATTGATGGAAAAAACATTTCGCTGGAACAATTTAAAGGCGATGTTCTGTTAATTGTGAATACGGCCTCAGAGTGTGGGTTTACGGGTCAGTATGCCGGACTCCAGGAGCTGCATGAATCCTATTCTGAAAAAGGTTTAAGAGTACTTGGGTTTCCGGCAAATAACTTTGGAGGGCAGGAACCGGGTACAGACGAGGAGATTGCACAGTTTTGTGAACTGAATTTTGGCGTTACTTTTCAGCTGTTTTCAAAAATATCCGTTAAAGGAGAGGATCAGCACCCGCTGTTTAAACATCTGACAAATGCAGAAAATCCCGATTTTACCGGTGAGATTGGCTGGAATTTTGAAAAATTTCTGATTGACCGGAACGGAAATCTGCTGAGAAGGTTTAATACAAGAGTAGCACCCACCGATGAAGAGCTTATAGAATCAATTGAATTAGCTCTGATATAATTTTTTTCTATACATACATCCCATCACCATCCCGATAAAGGGCTGCAGTTGACCCTGCAGCCCTACTTTTTTTCTATCACGGGCGTATGGAACCCATGATTCTTACACTTCTCAAGAGAAACGTTACAACGTGATGCCTGCTGTTGATGATAGCGCTGTCTATATCAAAGATGAGGGTTTTTTAGAGCTTCAGATTCATTAATTGAAAATTTCACCACCCTTTAAAAGGTATTTGTGAAGATTCTACCCCAGATTCCGGAAGCTGCCTGTCAACAAGCTTTTTATAAAGGTCTTTGATCGTATCTGTCAGCACTTTGCAGGTATCTATTTCAATCTTGTGCCTTCTGTCAATCTCATTTGGTGGCTCATATCGGGAATTCAGCATCTCAAAATCTTCCAGGCGCGCATCTGAGACGATATCATTTTCTTCATCTCGGGATTTCAATCGGGATTTCACAACCTCATCTGATGCCTGAGCTTCGATAAAAACGAAATCAGCATCCACTGCTTCAAGCTCATCAATAAAATTCTGCCTGCTCGATTGCAAACTGAATGTAGCATCCATAATCACAGGCTTCCCATCTTCCAGATTCTTTTTTGCGTGACCAAGAAGGGTTTGATATGTTTTTCGCGACATCTCCGCCGAATACAACTCCTTCCGTTTCTCCGGCTCGGGACGTTCATGAAGCGGAAGTCCGGCCAGTTTTTTTCGCACCCGGTCTGATGAGAAGGAGTCGATGGTTACTGTTTTGCTAAGGTGATCGGCCAGCGTGCTTTTACCGGTTCCAATTCTGCCCATGCATATCAGCACCAGAGGGCGGGATCCAATCAACGCGTACCTGAGAGACAGATGGAAGTACTCCGACGCCAGGTCGACTGCTGCCTGCTTCTCATTTTCTTCAAATTCTTCATCCGTCGACTTCAGGCTCTTTACTTTACCTTTCACATACGCACGGTAACATTTATAAAAATCAATGATGGTTGTTAAATCAGGATCGTCCAGTTTTTGGGCCATTTGATCTACAAAATAGCGGGATTCACCCCACCGGTCATGATAATCAAGATCCATCGCCAGGAAAGCCAGATCCACGGCCTGGTCACCGCATCGAAACCGCTCGTTAAACTCTATGCAGTCATAAATGCAGATCTTTTTCGGACCCACATGAATATGTTCGAGGTGCAGATCCCCGTGCCCATCTACGATTCGATTTTCTTCCACCCGTCTTGTAAACAGTTCTTCCCTTTGGTCAAGGTAACCGTCAGTAAAGTATTTAATTCCCTCGAATGCCTCTCTGCTGATTGTATTACCGATAAACACCTCTGTTTGCTGAAAGTTCTCATCGGTATTGAACCTGATTTTATCTATCTCCCCATACCTGGTAACATCATTCCCGGGGGATTGCTGCAGGTAGAAATCCGCCAATTTATCCGACACCCTATCAAGATGACCCTTTGTAAGTGAATTATTTTCGATATAGCTGTGAAGAAAATACTCCTCCTTTAGTTTCTTCATTTTAACAGCATACTCAACAATTTCCGCTTTATCAGTTGGCTCAGGTGTTATTTCATAGCCTTCTTCATTCTTTGTGATAGCGACAACACCAATATAAATCTCCGAACACAATCGCCTGTTAAGTTCAACTTCCTGCTCGCAAAAATGCTTTCGTTTATCGAGCGTGCTGTAGTCCAAAAATCCAAAATCCACAGGTTTCTTGAATTTATAAACATAGGGTGGCGCAATATACACGCGAGAAATATGGGTCTGCACATGCTGCACGAAATCCGGCTTATGGGGATACGATTCTCTGTTCTTTAAGAACTCGTGCAATTTTTGATAGTTATCTGCCGTGTGATTTGAAACATGCATACGCTTATGCTCAACTAACTGAATTGAAAAACAAAATCGGTTTAAGATCAGCAGTTCACCCTGCTGCCCCTAAAACAAATTACGCGTATTTATAAGAACAGAAAATGAAATGGTTTAAAAAATGGCCGCCCGGCTTTTCATTGAACGAAAATCATGCCCGGTCAATCTTTACTGCCAAGTACTACGTTACCCTATCGTTACCCTAATTTCAAAAAATCCTTAGACCAACTAACACTCCACCTTCCCAAGGCATCAGGACAGGCGTTCTAAGCGTTATTTATCACATCTTTTAAATCAATCTCCCCGGAAATAATCTTTTCAATCACCTTTCTGCTTTTCATCTTCTTGATCCAATTCTCCGCTTTAATGGCATCTGCTTTTGTTTCAAAATCTATAGCCTTTTTTAACTGCCAGGGAACACCTTTTTTAGTAGCAGCAGAGTATCTCTTATTATGCTTTTCTAAACGGGTTGCTATATCATCTGTTCGCCCGGTGTAGTATTGATCGATCTTATCACTGTATAAAATATATAAGTAATACATTGGCTCCCTCATTGTGTAAAGCTTGCTTTAAACAAAAAAAGCCACTCATAATATGAGCAGCTTTTCAAGCGATCAGCCAGCCGGCTGACTCGAACCCTCGACCTTCCCGAAGCCTCGGGACATGCGTTCTAGGGTCTTAATACCACCCATAAACAAAAAAAGCCACTCATAATATGAGCAGCTTTTTAAGCGATCCGGAAGGGACTCGAACCCTCGACCTCCTGCGTGACAGGCAGGCGTTCTAACCAACTGAACTACCGGACCA
>REDT01000210.1 GCA_007693295.1 Balneolaceae bacterium | reverse complement strand
TACTGGACAGACAGCAACATCCGGGTGCCGTTTACCGATTTCCGGTTTGGGCTGAGTCCGCTCATTGGCCTGCTTCCGGTAGTCGGGGATTTTGCAGGGCTCGTACTTTCGCTTTACGTTCTGTACGAGGCCAGAAAAATCGGCGCGAGCGGCAAGGTTCAGCGAAAGATGATCCGGAACATGCTCATCGAGTTCGTGGGAGGACTCCTGCCCGTATTTGGCGACGCCTTCGACGCCGTCTACAAAGCCAACACCAAAAACACCCAGCTTCTTCGCAACTATCTATACCGGCAGCTTGGCGAAGAACCTGAATGGAAATTCCCCTGGTTCACGTTTATCTGGATGAGCCTGCTGATTTTGCTTGTCTTAATTACAATTTTTTGGTTACTTAAAACCTGATAAAGAAGTGTATGACATTCATGAATGTCTTGCACAGTACTCTGTTTTATTTTTATTGATATCAGATATAAATCGATTAAAAAAAATGGATTTCACTTCAGAAAACGAACCAAATCAACGCAGCGCAAATATCTTAAAATTTATAGGTATCTCCTCCATGCTATTTCTGGCAGTATTGGCAGCGGCTTATGGAGTAGGGTATCTGCATGCATTTATCAAATGCACATTTTTTTAAGAGTGGATGCTTCCAATAATTTTGTGAATTGCTGCATCAATTGAGAATACAAGGCTTCCTTGATGAAAGAGAGAAGACTATACTATGGAATCCTGAAAATATTGCCATCCGGCTTGTATATTATCACAGGGCTACATAGATGAATTGGCAATGTTTAATTAGATTTCGATAGTATTTAACGGGACGAGTTCAGTCATAATAGATTATTTTAAGTCGGACTCACGTTAATGATTGACAAAAATTCTTCGCTTACAACGAAGATAACTGGAGTGGAACGCTATCCTTTTGGTTAAAACTGACCCCCGATGAAACCCATTCACCTCACAACCCATGACGGCCTCACCATTGCAGCCAAGAAACTGGAAGGCGATCCGCCAACCGTGATCTTCATGCCCGGTTTTTTCTCCAATATGGAGGGCACCAAAGCTACGTTTCTTGAGGACCGCTGCAGAAGCCGCGGCCAGGCGTATATTCGCTTTGACTACCGCGGACACGGCCAATCGGATGGTGAATTTGAGGATGGCACCGTTACCGACTGGCTGAACGATACCCTGCTGGTACTCGATGAGCTGGCAAAGCCCCCGGTTGTTGCGGTAGGCTCCTCCATGGGCGGCTGGATTGCCCTGCTGGCCGCACTTGCACGGCCGAACCTGGTCAGGGGCCTGGTCGGTGTAGCATCCTCACCCGACTTTACCCAATCCATATACCACGAGAGGCTCAGCAAAGAGCAGCGGCAACTGCTCGACAGCAATGGCTACATCTCTCAGCCCAGCGACTACCGGGATGAACCGGTGATTATCACCAAAAAACTGATCACCGATGGAGAAAATCATCTTCTTCTGCATCTCGACAAACTGGACCTTGACATCCCCGTCTGCCTGATCCACGGCAAAAAAGACGCCGATGTATCCTGGAAAAAATCAGAGAAGCTTCACCGGCTTCTGGGCGAAGAGATGAGTGAACTGATTCTTGTGCCCGATGGCCCTCACCGGCTCTCCCGCGAAAAAGACCTGGCGTTAATTGATGAAATGGTGCAGAAAATTTCGACTCAAATTGTTAATTGAGGATCCGATTTACTCACATCAGGTATGGATTGAATCCGGCTTAGGGGCCAGAAGCGACATGGGTTCGCTATAACTAGGTTTTTTTGGAACTCAAACTAGATTTGAGTTTATTTTTATTTTTAACGTGAGTTCGAGATAAGTAAAATGCATCTCAAGTTCCCGCTTTAAAGGGGCTCATTTATTTAACACTTTAGCGCTCCGAGTGAAACGATTCCCATGTAGCGTAGCGAAATGAAAAGCGATCCCGAAGGCTTTCGGGAGAGCAGGGGGATGACGTGTAATGAAGTGATATTTGACTCGGAAAATCTCTTTTGAGCATCAAATGCACTTCTTTTCATCCCCCATTGCCCCCTTCGAAGGGGGACACTCCTAAAACAGCTTTTATCTTGAACTCTAGTTACTTTAAGCAGAACTTTTAAAAAAAGGAAACCGCCATGAGAGATAAAAACAGACTGATAGTCACCTATCTGACACTTCGGAAACTGATCGGAATTCTGGGTATTGCACTGCCGTTTATCCTGTTTTTCGGTGCGCTTCTTATTTTTCAGACCGGTATCCAGAGCTCCATCAGCAGCTACTACTATACCGGCATGCGCGACCTTTTTGTGGGGACGATCTGCGTAATCGGGTTTTTCCTTCTGATCTACAAAGGTTATGAAAGCGCAGATAACATTGCCGGAGACATCGGCTGCTTAGCCGCCATCGGGCTCGCCCTTTTTCCCACTGCGCCCGACGGGGTGGTAACCGGTAGCCAACAGACCATCGGGTATCTTCACCTGGGTTTTGCGGCTCTCTTTTTCATGGTGCTCATCTACTTCTCACTGTTTCTGTTTACCAAAACAGATCCTGAAAAAACTCCCACCCCGAAAAAGCTGCAGAGAAACCGAGTCTACAGGATATGCGGCTACACAATGGCCGGCTGCATTTTGCTCATTGCCGTCTACTTTTTGCTGCCGGCCGGAACCGCTGCTTCACTGGCGCCCCTTAATCCTGTCTATTGGCTGGAGGCTATCGCCATCATCTTTTTTGGGATCTCATGGATTACAAAAGGCGAGGCAATCCTGAAGGATAAGAATAGTGACTGAGCCTCACCCATCGCTCACTCACAGCAGACACGATTCCATAAATTTGTAAAGCGCCCCGCTCTTGCACTCCATTTCAAAACCAATATTTTTGAGTATCCCTTAAAAAGTTTTCGAGAAAAAGTGTAAGGGATTTCTCAAATCCGGTTCATACATATAAGAGATTTACGAATGATCTTTAAAAAACGATAACCTTAAACTGAAGACTATGAATCTTGGATTCCTCTCTTTTTTGATAATATCTATTATCGGATTTGTGGTACTCATTCTCGAAGGAAGTGAGGAAATGGATAGAAAGAAAAAAGTATTGATCGTATCAATGATCTCATCAATCGCAGGCATAATCCTTGTGCTTGTTACTTATATACTGGGTTATGCGAGTGCCACACTCAACACCTTATATCTGCTGCTGTTTTTTTCAATACTCGGTACGCTCTCTCTGTATAAATACCGGAAAACAACAAGTGGAAGCTTAAACACCGGTGCTCAATAATTAATAACTGGACTGCATATCGAACAGGTTTGATAGGCGAATAACCTGAGTTTTCTGGATATAAAAGAATTCTTAAAGTGGTTCTCCTTGATATAGAAGTAAGGTGTGAATTAGTTCTTGGAGGACTTTACAGAGTCCGCCATGAATAATTTGTGGCATTAACCGTAATTCATTTGGGATAATTATATGAGAAATGATACAGTCAAAAAGCTTGCAGAATTGGTGGATGAGATTTCATTCTACTGCTGTTTTGTTTTTGCTTTTACAATCGGGTTTATTGGTGGGTTAGGGTATTTCCTGGCTTTTATCATCTCTTTGGTTGTAAATATTTCTTCGAGTCACTATCTAGAAAAAATATCCAATAAAGATCGCAGATGGATTTGGAAATACGCTATTTATCTTCGCTTTCTGACAGTGATATTTTGTTCATACCTCTACTTTAAGTTTGTCTATTAGACCTGCTTGATGAAAACATCATGTGATAATTAGTACAGGGATTAGAAAATAAGCTATGTATTTTCGATTGCTGGCTAAATCCAAGTAGGGAGTCCCCCCTCTTTTCGCACTGATTCAGCCGCCCTCAAGGCGGGTAGAATCAGAGCGAAGAGAGGGGGACAGGGGGTGAGTCACAAATCCGTCACACACCCCTTACTCGCGGTCGAAACCAGTTTCGCATACTTATAGAGAGCGCCGCTTTTGTACTTCAGTCCGGGTGCTTCCCACTTCTTCCGTCTCACTTCAATCTCCTCATCCGTCAGATCTACATTCAAAATTCTCTCGTCCGCATCAATGATAATCACATCGCCGTTTTTGAGCAGGCCGATGGTTCCGCCGAGCTGCGCTTCGGGCGTTACGTGCCCGATCACAAATCCGTGGGTACCGCCTGAGAAGCGTCCGTCTGTGATCAGCGCCACATCGTTGCCGAGTCCGGCCCCCATTATGGCCGCTGTGATGGAGAGCATTTCGCGCATGCCGGGTCCGCCTTTGGGGCCTTCATAGCGGATTACCACTACGTCGCCCTTCTCTACCTTACCTGCACGAATTCCTTCAAGCGCGTCCTCTTCCGACTCAAACACCTTTGCCGGGCCGGAAAATTGCGTTCCCTCCTTTCCCGTGATTTTTGCCACGCTTCCCTCCGGAGAGAGATTTCCGTAGAGAATCTGCAAGTGCCCTGTCTTCTTTACGGGGTTTGAAATCGGATGAATCACCTTCTGCTCCTCCAGCAGGCCCGGAAGTTCTTCAACATTTTCAGCCAGGGTTTTTCCGGTTACCGTGATGCAATTTCCTTTCAAATAACCCTCTTTAAGGAGCAGTTTCTGCACAGCCGGCACACCGCCCACATTGTAGAGATCTTCCATCACATACTTACCGCTCGGTTTCAGATCGGCCAGGAACGGGGTGCGGTCGCTCACCGCCTGGAAGTCATCAATTGTAAAGTTCACTCCTGATGCGTGGGCTATGGCCAGCATGTGCATAACGGCATTAGTTGAGCCGCCAAGGGCAATGATCATCGCCACGGCATTATCCAGGGAGTCTTTGGTAATGATATCCTTCGGCTTAATGTCCTTTTCCAGGAGAATCCGAATCGCGGCTGCGGCTTTTTCACACTCTTTGGTTTTCTCGTCATGCGTGGCAGGAATCGACGAGCTGTAGGGCAGGCTCATTCCCAGCGTTTCAATGGCAGATGCCATCGTGTTGGCCGTGTACATTCCACCGCAGGCTCCGGCTCCGGGGCAGGCATGCCTCAATACGCGATCCATCTGCTCTTCATCGATCTCTTCGGAGAGGTACTTTCCATACGACTCAAACGCCGACACAATATCCAGCTTCTCCCCGTTCAGGTTGCCCGGGCGAATGGTCCCCCCATAGACCATAATTGCGGGGCGGTTCACGCGAGCCATGGCCATCACGGCACCGGGCATATTTTTGTCGCAGCCCACCACCGAGATATTGGCATCGTACCACTGGGCATTCATTACCGTTTCGATAGAATCGGCAATGATATCGCGTGATGGAAGGGAGAACTTCATCCCCTCTGTGCCCATCGAAATACCGTCGCTTACCCCGATGGAGTGAAACACAAACCCAACCATATCGCTTGCCCAAACTCCCCTCTTTACGACCTCTGCCAAACCGTTCAGATGCATGTTGCACGGGTTGCCGTCCCAGCCGGTACTGGCAATGCCAATCTGGGCCTTTTTCATGTCATCCTCGCTCAGGCCGGTGGCATAAAGCATTGCCTTCGATCCAACTTGCGCCCGGTTTTCGGTTAAACGTGAGCTAAATTTGTTAATTTTCTTTGCCATTACTACTGTGTGTTATTAGTCATTAGGTTACAGGGACTTGCGCGTCTACTATTAGATATATGGAAGCGCTTTTTAAAAATCCATTCTTTCATCTTAATGATATCTAAAGATTTATTTAAAAAAAATCTTGACATCACACCCCCCATTGTATAGCTTTTTTGAAGCGATAAACGATCAATCAACCAACTGCTTGAATCCAACAGAAACACATACCGCCTTAGCCGCTCTTCTTCCCGAAGATGCATCAAGCCGTATGTCTGTATTCAACAGCCTGTTTATCCTGATCTCTACACTTTCCGTAATTATTACAATAAGTGTGATAAATGCTATCATCTCTTCCGTTAGCATCATAGGTATTATTATCAGCCTGCTGATTATTCTATCTATTCTAATTTCTGGCATTCTAATTCTAAACCTAATTATTAGATAACCCACCCAGCCAGAGGTTCGAGACCAAATCCAATTCACATCGCGATTTCAACTTACACCTCTGGCGGGTAAAGTATATCCGTGAGAAAAATGAAATCAACAAATTTGACATCCACAGCTAAAAAAGATTTAACGGCAACACCTCTTCAGCCGGTGCCCAGCCATTCAATCAAACCTGAATCGCTCACACATAACGGCGCCGAGATCCTGATTAAAACACTGGTTGACCTGGATGTGGATACCATATTCGGATATCCCGGCGGTGCGGTTCTTCCGGTATATGATGCTCTTTTCGACAATCGCGATTTCAAGCATATACTGATCCGCCACGAACAGGCCGGAACCCATGCCGCTGACGGGTATTCACGCGCAACCGGAAAACCCGGCGTGGTACTGGCTACATCGGGCCCCGGTGGCACAAATACCGTTACAGGTATAGCCACGGCTATGATGGACTCGATTCCGCTTGTCGTTTTTACCGGGCAGGTGCCTACCAGCGTGATTGGAAACGATGCCTTTCAGGAAGCGGACATTGTGGGCATTACAAGGCCCATCACCAAGCAGAACTACCTGGTTCGTGATGTAAATGAACTGGAGCATGTGATTCGCGAGGCGTTTCACATCGCAACACACGGACGTCCGGGACCCGTTTTGGTGGACCTTCCTAAAGATATGCTCAACAGTAAAGGGCGCTTTTCAGGTATGAAGAAAGTGGATATTCCCAGTTTTAAACCTACCGTTAACGGCCACCATCCGCAGATAGCCAAAGCGGCTGAAATGCTCAGCAATGCCAAAAAACCGCTCATCTATGCCGGTGGCGGAGCTATTCTCGGTGAAGCTTGGGAAGAGCTGACCGCTTTTGCAGAACGAATGAATATTCCTGTAACCACCACTTTAATGGGGCTCGGTGCATTCCCGGAGAGCAAACCGCAATCGCTGGGGATGCTGGGAATGCACGGCACATGGTACGCCAATATGGCGATGACCGAGTGCGATGTACTCATTGCCGTGGGTGCCCGGTTTGACGACCGCGTGACCGGTCGATTAGACGGATTCTCTCAAAAATCACGAAAAATCCACATCGATATCGATCCCTCCTGCATCGGCAAAAATGTAGCCGTTGAAGTGCCAATCGTCGGTGATGTGAAGCGTGTGATACCGGCCATCGATGCCCTGGCTACACCTCCTGAAATTTCAGAGTGGTGGGATACCATTCACACCTGGCAAAAAGAGCATCCTTTGGTGGTGCCCGAATCGGACGATTGCATCTATCCCCAGCACATGGTGAAGATGATTTCGGAAGTAACGAACGGCAATGCCATTGTTGTGACCGATGTGGGTCAGCACCAGATGTGGGCAGCCCAACACTATAAGTATAACCACCCGAGATCGTGGATCTCATCCGGCGGACTCGGCACAATGGGATATGGATTTCCTGCGGCGATGGGTGCTGCATTGGCCTGTCCCGATCGCGACGTGGTCTGCATCACGGGTGATGGCGGATTTCAGATGTCCAGTTATGAACTCGCTACCGCCGTTGAGTACAAGATACCCGTAAAAATTGCCCTCATGAATAATAACTGTCTCGGCATGGTTCGCCAGTGGCAGCAGCTCTTCTTCAATAACCGAACCAGCTACTCTGTGTTCGGCTCCAACAATCCCGATTTCGTAAAAATGGCCGAAGCCTACGGAGCAGTGGGGATGCGTGCCACCAACCCGAAAGAGATGCGGGAAGTTTTGGACAAAGCAATGGCTATCAAAGATGGCCCTGTAATGATGGACTTTCGCGTGGTTGAGACAGAAAACTGCTACCCGATGGTTCCGTCAGGTGCCGCACTGAATGAAATGGTGGAATCTGACGAGGAGTGTAAGTAATGGCTACGCAAACACTCACAAAAGATTCCCGGCACACGCTCACCGTATTGGTAAAGCACAACCTGAATACCTTTTCGAGGATTATCGGCATCTTCAGCGGAAAGGGATTTGAGCTGGAGAGTGTCACCTTTGCTTCGGAAGCTGAACGGGGCATGGCCAGGATTACCATCACCACTTACGGTACTGAGGAGACCGTTGAGCAGATCAACAAACACCTTCACAATGTGATCGACGTGCTGAAGGTGACCGATCTGACCCACAAAAAATGTATTGAACGCGAACTGGCCATCGTGAAGGTCTCTACGGCGAAAGTGGGCCGTCCGGAAATCATGTTGATTGCACAGGCTTTCAAAGCCAAAGTGATCGACATCACACCCGACAAACTCGCGCTCGAAGTAACCGGCAACACCGATAAGGTCGACGCCATGATAGAAGTACTGAAACCATACGGCATTATTGAAATGTCAAGAACCGGAAGCATTGCGCTTAAACGCGAGTTCCAGGGCTCGGTAAATATTAATTGATATGATGAT
>REDT01000144.1 GCA_007693295.1 Balneolaceae bacterium | reverse complement strand
AGCTGGTTGGCCCGAACGACTGGGCTACACTAAAAGAGTATGATCTCTACTGCCCGATGTGCAATGGTGCAGAACCGGGAATTGATGTTGGATTTATTGATCCCAGCCTGCACTCTTCTTTAGCCGACAGCTATAACCGGGTAATACCGATGGTGGCTGAAGCAGGATTTAAAAATCTGATCTGTTTTACCGGCAATGGACCGGATATGGATGACGAAACAGGCATGAAAAATTTTGAAGAGGGGATCAAGCCGATTCTTCGAAATGCCGAGCGTCACGGTGTGGTGCTCTGCCTGGAGATGTTCAACACGCGGGTAGATCACCCCGGTTATATGGCCAACAGTACCCGGTGGGGGGTTGAGATGTGCAACAGGCTGGGTTCAGAAAACTTCAAGCTTCTCTACGATATCTATCACATGCAGATCATGGAGGGAGATATCATCAGCCGTATCCGGGAATTTGGGGAGTATTTTGCTCACTATCATACAGGAGGTGTTCCGGGTCGAAATGAGATCGATGAAGCTCAGGAACTCTTCTATCCGGCTATCATGCGGGCGATAGCTGAGTCTGATTATGAGGGATATGTAGGACAGGAATTCATTCCTTCGCGAGGCGATGCGCTGGCATCACTGCGACAGGGGATAAGGATTTGTGACGTTTAGATAAAAGGGGAAGCTTCAGAAAGCTAATCGGTATGAGGCATAAACCAAACATGGTATTTCTGCCCAACACCGGTCAATAGCCCTCTTAAGAAGGCTATGACGATGCAGTGCACTGCACTTTAAAAACAGAAATACCCTGTTATGATCTCCTGGCAGCACTTCTCACCAGGCTCATTATTTGAACCCGCCGGTTGGCGGGAAATACGGGCTAATTTTACTCCATATCACTGGCCATAATAAACATCGGCTGGTTTTCAAAGCTCTTGTAGAAGGGCCGCAACCTTTCGGTATTGTAATGCTTCTCTACGTTTACCAATTTGTTTCGGCTGGTTACGATATCAATTGGAATGTTGCTGTAGCGCCCATTATTTAAAACTACCAATCTTCCATACACGCCCTGCAGAATCAGGTCAAGAGCGAGATTTCCAAATGCCATGGGTGCAATTGAGTCGATCGCGTCGGGGTCACCACCCCTAACCATATAACCCAATTTTTGATTCACCGTTCTTATCTCCTTGCCTTTATTATACTTTGATGAACGCTTCTGAATTTCCTCCGAAACAAGATCTCCAATTCCACCTAGTTTTTTATGCCCGAACGCATCGGCTTCCCCGTGTTCAAAAACCATCTCACCACCTTCGAACATGGCTCCTTCCGATACAAGTACCATTGAATACTTGCTGGGGTTATTATTCCTGTCTTCAACCAGAAGTTCTGTAAGTTTCTCGATGTCGAAGTTGTATTCAGGAATCACGCAGCGGTGTGCTGCTCCCGCCATGGTTGGCAGCATTGCCGTGAAACCGGCATAGCGGCCAAATACTTCCATCACTAAAAATCGTTCATGCGAGCCGGCCGGTGTTCTGAGAACGTTAGCCAGTGAAATTGTACGCGTTACACATGTGCTAAAACCAATACAGTAGTCTGTGCCCGGCACGTCATTATCCATGGTTTTAGGAATGGCCACTACATTGAAACCCTCTTCATGAAGTCGAACGGCATAACTGAGCGTATCGTCACCACCAATCGGGATGAGGGTATCGATACCCAAAAAGTCAAGATTTTTGAGTACTTCCGGAGTCAGGTCATTCACATCATCTTTGTAAGTATCTTTGTATTGATCCGGCATATTTTCCCTCGTTACCCGGCTCGGGTTGGTGCGGGATGTATGCAGAAATGTACCCCCGGTACGACCCGCCCTGTTTACAATCTCCGAATTGAGTTCCCTGTAGTTATCACTGTTATCCGCATCTTTATCGCGGATGATATCAACCATACCACCCCAACCGCGCCGGATTCCAATAACCTTGTACCCTTCACGAATTGCGCGGATCGTTACGGCACGAATAGCCGGATTCAGGCCCGGTACGTCCCCGCCGCCGGTTAAAATTCCAATTACTTTATTCCCTTTATTGATATTGGCCATGATGTCAGATTGATACGATTAAAGATTATTTGGGTTAAAATATCACGTAATATTTAACAAAGCATAAAAAAATCATAAATAATTTTTGTGAAAACTGCGGCCTGACTTAGAACCATCAGCTGTGGAAGCGGTTTTCTTTAATCCAGACTGCACTATTTAACAGTTTTAAGCCTCCGGTAAAAACAAATAAAAATCCAATTTGTTACGAACTCATTCTCATATCATTTACCTTTGCAATGTAGTTTCTAAATGCAGGCTAAAATCTTTAGAACACCATGCAACAGATTAGAATATCAGGATTATACGAACACATTGATACTAGCATAGACTCAATAAAGAGAGATCCCTCTGCTCTGAAAAGTGCCAGAACAGTTGTTGAAAAAGCTCTCTTAGATGGAAATACCTATTACGGTATAAACACCGGCTTTGGCGCTCTGGCCGGAAAGAGGGTGAACAATGAGAATTTACGACAGCTTCAACGAAACTTGATACTTTCACACTCTGTGGGTGTTGGAAATCTGGTTCCAAAGGAGATAAGCCGCTTAATGCTTCAATTAAAAATTCATGCTCTTGCAATTGGATACTCCGGTATATCTGAACAGACGTTTAACCGCCTGATTCTATTTTTGGAAAATGACTGGATCCCTGCTATTCCTGAAAAAGGGAGTGTTGGGGCATCCGGCGACCTGGCCCCGCTGGCACACATGTCGCTGCCTTTGCTCGGCTTTGGTGAGTTTTGGAACGAAGATGGCACGGGCACTATCCCTGCCGATGAACTCTTAAATTCGGCAGGGCTTCACCCAATAGATCTACAGCCAAAAGATGGCCTCTCTCTCATAAACGGAACACAGTTGATGAGTGCTTATGGGGCTTTTATCATGGAAAAATCACTGCATCTTCTTAAAGTGGCCGACCTTATTTCAGCCATGAGCCTGGAAGCTCTGCAAGGCAGCCTTACACCTTTTGACAAACGCATACATGAGATTCGCCCCCACAAAGGGCAGCAGCTCTCAGCTGAAAATGTTCGCAATCTATTGGTTGAGAGTGAAATTCTGGAGTCGCATCGCCACTGCGGCAAGGTACAGGATCCCTACTGCCTCAGGTGTGTTCCCCAGGTACACGGAGCAAGCAGGGATGCAATTGATCATGTGATCTCTGTTGTGGAGACCGAAATCAACTCTGTAACCGATAACCCCCTTGTTTTTCAAAATGGAGATATTCTAAGCGGAGGCAATTTTCACGGCCAGCCACTGGCGCTGGTTCTCGATTTTGCCAAAATTGCCCTGGCTGAAATTGCAAGTATATCAGAACGGCGCACCTACCTGCTGCTGGAAGGTCATGACGGCCTGCCAAAACTGCTGATGCAGGAGACAGGCATCAACTCCGGCTTTATGATACCTCAATACACTTCGGCTGCCCTGGTTTCGGAGAACAAGGTCCTGTGCCACCCATCTTCCGTAGATTCTATCCCCACCAGTCTTGGCCAGGAAGATCATGTAAGTATGGGAAGCATTAGCGCCCTTCATCTGCTAAAGGTTTATGAAAATGTAGAAATCGTTCTGGGGATTGAGTTATTTACAGCAGCCCAGGCTCTCGACTTCCGCAAGCCGCTCAAGCCGGGAAGAGGGGTTGAGATCGCTCATAAATATATCCGGGAAATGGTGCCGCACGCCACGGAAGACCACTACTTTAAAGATGACATCAGTAAGGCTGTTGATCTGATTCGCGAACGTGGAATGGTGAATGAAGTGGAAAAAAACGTCTCAAAATTGAATTAAACCTAAAATCTGGTTTGGGTTTATGTACCTCTTCATTATATAGAGAATATCAACGCTTTAATTTACAAAAGTGAATGAAAAAATGAATGTAATCAAAAACATATCAGTCCTATACACCTGCCGGGAAGAGGGTAGTCAGGCCGAGGTTCACCCTATTCAAAATGGCGCCGTAGCATGGAGCGGGGGAATCATTGAATGGGTTGGCAGGGAATCTGATCTCCCGGAGAAATTTGACGGTGAGAGTGTGAATGTTATTGACGCCGAAGAACGAATGGTCATACCCGGCCTCGTGGACTGCCATACGCACCTCTGTTTTGGCGGATGGCGAGCCGATGAGTTCGAGATGCGGATAAAGGGCCGAAGTTATCTCGACATTGCTAAAGCCGGCGGGGGTATTCTTTCAACAATGAACGCAACACGGGAGTTTTCTGAAGAAGAATTGCTTGAAAAGGCAGAGGGATTGCTTAGTGAGATTGTAAAAAAAGGCGTGACAACCATCGAGTGTAAAAGCGGATACGGACTATCACTCGATGATGAACTTAAACAGCTGCGGGTTTATAAACGCCTGCGCAGTTTAAGCAGGGCCCACATTGTGTCGACCTTTCTGGGCGCGCACACTTTTCCGCCAGAATTTAAAGAGAACCGGCAAGGGTATATTGATCTGATAATCAACGAAATGATTCCGGCAGTGGCTAAAGAGAAGCTGGCTGATTTTTGCGACATCTTTGTCGAAGAGTCGGCATTCTCAATAGAAGAGGCCAGAATGATCCTGGAAACCGGTAAAAAGCACGGGCTCAAACCAAAACTTCACGCCGATCAGCTCTCCGGCGGCGGCGGAGCGGAACTTGCCGCAGAGGTGGGTGCCATTAGTGCCGATCATCTTGAACAGATCTCTGAAATCGGGATCAAGAGCATGGCGGAACGGGGCGTGATCGGGGTTACCCTTCCACTTGCCTCACTATATACGCAACAGCCCTACCTTAACTGCAGGCGGCTCGTTGAAGGGGGGGTAAACGTTGCTGTAGCCACAGATTTCAATCCCGGCTCAGCACCCAGTTACGATCTCTCCCTGGCCATGATGCTTACCTGCAACCATGGCCGGCTCACTCCATCTGAAGTGCTGAAGGGTGCCACAATATATGCCGCCAAAGCGATCGGTATGGAAGGATGGACAGGCTCCATTGAGCAGGGGAAATCTGCTGATTTTGCGGTCATTGACTCACCGGATGTAAATTTTTGGATGTATCACTACAGGGGAAGTGCCGTGGATCGACTTTATCTGAACGGGGACTATGTATCGTAACTTTATTCCTTTTAAAATTCTGAATTGTTATCTGGAATAGAATTAATCATTTTAGTCAACACCCACAGTTTGTACCTTCCTGCCAGGTAGTTTGAATTAATTAATCAACCCTCTTTTAAACAGCGTGTTTACAACCATACTTTGGTTTTTTATCGGTCTTACAGCCCTAATCGCAGGAGCCGAACTGGTGGTGCGTTCGGCATCCCGATTGGCGGGGTTTTTTGGTATTTCACGATTGATTATCGGTCTCACTGTGGTTGCTTTCGGCACCAGTGCGCCTGAACTTGCCATCAGTATTCAGGCCGGTATCGACGGGCAAACCGACCTGATGCTTGGCAATATCATCGGCAGCAATATCACAAATATCCTGCTCATCCTGGGCCTTACTGCCATCATTATCCCCCTCAAGGTTCACGCCAACCTGATCCGGATTGATGTACCTGTTATGATTGGGATTACCTTGCTTCTCTATGCATTTGCCTGGAGCGGAGCCATCACCTTTTGGGAGTGTATGACGTTAACCGGGTTACTGATTGTATACATGTATTTTCTTCTGAGGCAGTCAGGAGCCGTATCAACCCCTTCTGATCGCGAGAGAAAAAAAAGAACCCCTCTATCCATTTTGCTCTATATCGTGCTTGGCATTGCAGGGTTTTTTCTGCTTGTGATGGGTGCGAGGTGGCTTGTTCAAAGCGCGGTTGTACTGGCAGAGTTGGCCGGAGTTAGTGAATTGGTAATTGGCCTCACTGTGGTGGCTTTGGGCACATCTTTGCCTGAGGTGGTTACTACGCTGATGGCAGCCATCAAGAAAGAGCGCGATATGGCTGTGGGCAGTGTAATTGGAAGTAATATTCTAAACATACTCGCCGTCCTTGGAGTTTCAGGGCTTTTTATTCCCGGAGATATTCCTGTACAAAGTGCCCTGTTACGATTCGATCTTCTTATACTGATAGCCGTGTCTGTTGCATGCATACCCATCTTTTTTACGGGCCACAAAATTAGCCGCTGGGAGGGAATTATCTTTCTTGGTTTCTATATTTCCTATATTTTTTATCTGTTCCTCTCTTCCGCAGAGCATGCCGCTTTAGAGACCTTTAGCTCTGTAATGATACTTTTTGTAATACCTCTTGCTGTGTTTACCATACTATTTACGGCCGGCAGGGAGTGGAAAATCCGGCAGAGGTTTAAAGGGTTTGGCAAAGCTAAATCGAAAAAGGAGATCGAAAATGAGTGAAGATTCAAGATTAAGAGATTTTCTGAAGCCGGAGAAAAGTGAACGTACTCTCATAGAAATTTTTGGATTCCCATCAGATCAAGGAGTGGTTATCAATGGGGGCCGACCGGGGGCATCAAGAGCTCCCAATCTAATTTTCGAGCAGCTGCAAAAATTAACTCCTCATGCACACTGGTTCGACAAACACAGCCTGCTCCTGTCACGAACATCAGGATTAAAAATTGTAGAGTGCGCCGATACTGTTGAAGAGAATCAAAAAGTTCTCGGCACCTCTGTTGCAAATTCTTTAACGTCAACCTCTGTTCCAATCATCATTGGTGGCGGTCATGAAACTTCCTTTGGCCATTTTCTCGGGTATGCAGAAGCCAATATGCCGGTTCACATTCTCAACATTGACGCTCATACAGACGTGAGACCGCTAAAAGAGGGCAGAGCTCATTCGGGCTCGCCATTTAAGCAGGCTCTGGAACATCCACTCGGTCTTTGTAAGTCATACAATGTATTTGGCCTAAACCCTGCATCTGTTTCCTTAGAACATCTGAAATATGCAGCATCACAGGGTACGGCTCACTTTGAAAATGAGATAAGTCTAAAGAGTATATTAGACTGGTTTGATGAGCACCGGAAAGAAAATGTTATGGTTACAATGGATATGGATGCTGTACGGCATGCAGAAGCCCCGGGTGTTAGCGCTCCGAATGCCTCCGGTATTTCAAAAGCGCTTTGGCTTGAACTTGCTTTCGAGTTTGGAAAACAGAGATCTGTTACTTCTTTCGATCTTTGCGAGGTAAATCCCGATTATGACCGGGATGGCCAAACCATAAAACTGGCCGCTCTTACTCTATGGAATTTTTTATTGGGCGTGGCTTTGAGAGAAGGATAGACCTGTTACCAAATATTGAGTTCAATCAATTTGAGAGTGTTGGTGAGGCCTTAAAGACATTCCATAAGTAAACATGTGCACAAACAACCCAATGCATGTGCACACGTTTACTTTTTGAATTACTTTTCTATCAAAATCCAGCCGCCTTCATTAACCATGTTTTTGGCGTACTTCCACTTCACCTCTTTGGTCTCGTTGGTGCTCAGGTTCTGAAGTTTCACATAGTCATTTCGTCCGGGCTCATCCTCAACGGTTACCGGCTGCCGTTTTTGACCCGGAGCCTGCGCTTGCTGCCGGCCATCTCCATCGCCCTGAGATGCCCCGCGGAAGCCCATATTGGTTGAGTCGGCATGTTCAGCCTGAGCTTTACTCATGTCGTACTTGCCTTTCGTCTTCTGTGCCTGTTCAACCTTTTTCGGATCAGCCTGCATTTCAGGAATAGCCTTCCAGATCAGCGAAATAGTGTCTTCATTAATCTCTTCAATCAACGTTTTGAACATCTCAAAAGCTTCACGCTTATATTCAAGCAACGGATCTTTCTGACCATATGACCGAAGCCCTATACCCTCCTTAACTGTATCCAGTTCACGAAGATGCTCCATCCACTTGTTGTCGATCGTTGACAAAATCGCCGTACGCTCAAGTGCACGAGCCACTTCACGGCCTTCATTTTTGGAAGCCCTCTCCACATCAACAACAATTCTCATCCGGCGTATGCCATCGGTGAAAATAACCTGAATTTTAGATGGTTTCTTCTCAGAGTCGGAGCTTTCGATCTGTTGAATAATTCGGTACAGCGGTTCTGAAACCAGTCGCTCTTTTTTTCGATACACTTCATATGCTCTCTCAATAATGTGGTCAATAAGGCCATCTTCGCCCATCAACGCCCACTTATCGAGATTGATCTCTACCTCTACAGCGAGCTGTCTCAGAACTTCATCTCTGAGCGGCTCAAATTCTCCCTGTGGGAAATATTTATAAACAATTGTCTCAACCAGGTTCTCAAGCATGTCAAAGATATCACTCTGAAGCTGGTCTCCCACAAGTGCATTTTTCCGTCGGGAATAAATTACTTTACGCTGATTGTTGAGAACATCATCAAACTCCAGCTGACGTTTTCTGATACTGAAGTTGTTTTGTTCTACTTTTTTCTGAGCCCGTTCAAGCGATTTGCTAACCCATGGATGCTGAATCACCTCACCCTCATCGAAGTTCAGTTTGTCCATGATATTTGCAATCCTGTCTGTACCGCCAAAAAGTGACATCAAATCATCTTCCAGTGAAACAAAGAACTGGGTCTCACCCGGATCTCCCTGGCGACCGGAACGGCCGCGCAGCTGAAGATCAATTCGTCTCGATTCGTGCCTCTCTGTTCCAAGTATAGCCAGGCCTCCCAGCTCCTTAACTTCTTCGGAAAGCTTAATATCCGTACCACGTCCGGCCATATTCGTGGCAACCGTCACGCCTCCTCTCTGGCCGGCTTGTTTCACAATTTCACTCTCCCTGGCGTGCTGTTTCGCATTCAATACATTATGCGGAATATTGGCTCGCTTCAGGATACGGCTCAAGGTTTCTGATACATCCACGCTGGTTGTACCCACCAGAACCGGCTGGCCTTTCTCATGATATTCGCGAATCTTGTCAATCGTGGCATTATATTTTTCACGCTTGGTTCTGAAAATCAGATCTTCCTTATCATCCCGAACAATTGGACGGTTAGTTGGTATAACGGTTACATCCAGATCATAAATCTCATTAAACTCACCCTCCTCCGTGGCAGCCGTACCGGTCATACCGGACAGCTTGTGATACATTCTGAAATAATTTTGCAGCGTAACTGTGGCATACGTCTGTGTTGCCGCCTCCACTTTTACCTGCTCTTTAGCTTCAATGGCCTGGTGCAATCCATCAGAGTACCTTCTGCCGGAGAGAACACGTCCCGTATGCTCATCTACAATTTGAACCTTTCCATCCTGAACGATATACTCCTCTTCACGTTCAAATAGCGTGTAGGCTTTCAACAACTGGTTAATGGTATGAATCCGGTCGCCGCGCTCTGCAAATAACCGGTGTAGTTCATTAAAGCGTTTTTCACGCTCCTGTTTCAGCTCTTCTTCAATCTCCTCTCTCTTTTTCTGCTTATAATCATCGCTAAAATCATCATTTGCTTCCAGCTCTTCGATTCTCTGCTTACGAGTGGATTCTACCTCTTCTTCGATTTCAGAAGTTTCCGTTCCCAAGTCAGGAATCACAAATATATCGGGGTCTTCATCCTTGTGAGTCAGGAAGTCGCGGCCTTTATCCGTCATTTCGATTGTTTTCTGCTTCATATCCACGGCATAGAAGAGATATTCATCAACAATCGGCATGTTTTTGGCGTTATCGGCCAGGTAGATGCTTTCGGTTTGCTGCACAAGGCGCTGGTAATTGGCCTCCTGCATTAACTTTCTGAATTTTTTGTTTTTCGGATATCCGCGTTCTGCACGGAATAGAGCAAGACCTGCCTCTTCCACTTTCCCCTCTTCCACAAGGCGTTCAGCTTCGTTTACCAGAGAAGTTACCAGGCCTTGCTGAGCTTTAACAAGAGACTCCACTCGCGGCTTCAGCTCTTCATACTTCTGCTGGCTGTTCGACTGCGGTACAGGTCCGGAAATAATAAGAGGTGTTCTGGCTTCATCAATCAGAATCGAATCCACCTCATCAATAATGGCAAAATGGTGATGACGCTGAACCAGCTGCTCCTCTTCAATCACCATGTTATCACGCAGGTAATCAAAACCAAATTCATTGTTGGTTCCGTAGGTAATATCGGCGCGATACGCTTTACGGCGCGGTTCTGAATTAGGATCGTACTTATCGATGCAGTCGACAGTTAAACCGTGAAAGTTAAAAATGGGTTCGTTCCACTGGGCATCACGTCTTGCGAGATACGTATTTACCGTAATCACATGTACACCGCGACCGGCCAGGGCATTCAGATAGGCCGGAAAAATAGCGGCGAGTGTTTTACCTTCACCCGTTTTCATCTCGGCAATGCTGCTATTGTGCATCGAAATTGCACCTACGAGCTGCACGTCGTAGGGCACCATATTCCATTCAATTTCATTACCGGCAACGTCCCATTTTTGACCCACAAACCTGCGACAGGTGTCTTTCAGAACGGCGTAAGCTTCCGGCATGATCTCATCCAGAGTGTCTTCGAGAGTGTCGAGCCAGTTGTCTTCAAATTCCGCGAGCTGGTCAGAAAATTCCCGCCTCTCTTCCAGGGTAATAGACTCATCATTCGAATCCATTTTCTCTTTAACATCAGCAATCTTCTCGCTCACTTCAGCCGTTCTCTCTTTAATAAGATTCCTGAAAAATTCTGTTTTCTGCTTTAGCTCATCATCGGAGAGTGCCTTTATGTCATCCTCGAAGCTTTTTACCTCCTCAACTATGGGCCATATTTTTTTCAGGTCTTTTGAGCTTTTTGTGCCAAAAATTTTGGTAAGGACTTTGGAAATTTGTTCTAACATGTAGTTTAAAAAGCGTTTTGGATTAGTCTGACAAGTTACAGCTTAGTATGTGGCGGTTCAACACATTTATATAGTGGGATAATAAGCAAGAATGGTGCCGTTTTTAGTTTGCATCTTATAAACGTAAGAGTAGCAGAATCATTGGGCATAAAAACATTAAATAAGATTGATGTAATTAAACGTTCGGTTTTAAGAAAATTCTTCTTATTTTTGGAGTCTATCTAAAAACAGGATTTTTGAATTATTACTACCTCGTATCATGAAACGTACTTATCAACCAAGCAAGCGTAAGAGAGCTAACAAGCATGGATTTCGCAAAAGAATGAAATCAGCTGATGGCCAAAATGTGTTGAGACGCCGCCGTGCAAAGGGCAGGCATAAGCTCACTGTGAGTGATGAGAAAGGACCTAAGTAGGACCGACTCCAGTAAATCTGATCACACTCTTCCAAGATCTAAAATTCTTCGAGGAAGGAAAAACTTTCAGCGCCTTTTCGAAAAGTCGACAGTTTTGAACTCCAAATCACTCCAATTCCGATATCGAATATATCCCGAACCCGGTGAGGGTTGTTCTATCGGATTTGCAGCACCAAAAAAGAGTATCCCTACAGCAGTTAAACGAAACCGGGTTAAACGATTGCTCAGAGAAGCTTATCGAACTCATCAATATTATCTTCAGGATCTGTTTCTTGAAAAAAAGATCGGTTTTCATGGACTTTTTTTGGCTAAAAACCCCGATCTGTCGTTTACTGAAATTGAGGATGAAATGATATCTCTTTTAACCCAAACAAGAACCAGGCTTCTTAGGTTGAACACTGCAGAGCGACCTGCCAATTCAACGTTGAACTCAGACCTTAAATAACTTACCATTTTGGACAGGAATACGGTTACAGGACTCTTGCTCATTTTTATCATTACCATGGCTTGGGCCTGGTATACGATGCCCAGCCAGGAAGACATCGAGAGGCAAAGACTCGAACAAGCTATTCAAGACAGTATTGCCGCAGCGGAAGCCGAACTTCCTGAAGACCGGGAGATTACCGAGAGGGACCCAGATGTCGCTCAAGAACCAAGGGCCACAAGAGAGCAGGATCGCCTTGAACCCCGTTTGATGGAACGAGATGACGCCGCAATGGGTGTATTTCGCGATGCAGCCTACCCCGACACGGTATTTACTACCGTTCGCACCCCTCTCTATCAGATTGAGCTGACCAATATTGGAGCCGGACCGGCAAAATATACCCTCTTAGGGCACAAAACATGGGATCAAGAACCGGTTCAGATGATTGGCCGGACATCCCGGTCGGCGTATTCTCTTGGATTTTTATCTTTTCAAAACTACAATATTGAAACGGATGAACTTTCATTTGAGCCCCTTTTTGATGATGAATTGATTGAACTCTCCCTTGACGAAAGTATTTCACTCTCTTACCGGCTTTCGCTGGACCAGGGCGCTTCCATTGTGTTCAATTACACGTTCTATGCCGATCAGTATGCATTTGATCTGGATATTGAACTGAATAATATGGAACCGCTGATAAGCGGAACCAATGTAGATTTTGGATGGAATGCACCGCTTAATCTTACAGAAAAAGATTACGCCCAGGATGCAACGAATAGCGCCGCTTATATCTTTGCAGGTGGTGTTTTGGAAAAATTTCAGCTTTCCGAGATGGGCCGCGGTGAAGAGACAATAAACGGTACAATCGACTGGGTTTCAACCCGAACACGTTTCTTTGGCCAATATATTAAACCTCTTAGCGGCTCTAATGCTGCCACGGTAATGGGCGAAATAACAGGCGAGCCAGGCCTTGCGTCTACAAAGCACCACTACCAGTCTTCTATTCGAACCGGTATTGTAGGAAACCCGGTTCTCTCCTATGAGCTCTATGCGGGCCCCTTAAGGTATTATGATCTCAAAGAGTTTCATGCAAACGCATACGATGTGGTTGAAATCGGATATGCGCTGATACGCTGGTTTGCCGATCCACTGGTTCGATATGTCATCATTCCGTTTTTTGCTTTTGGAAGCGTGTATATCGCCAACTTTGGCGTATTGATTATCCTTTTTGGAATAGCGATTAAACTTATTCTGTTCCCGCTTACTCAAAAGAGCTTTAAGAGTATGGCAGGCATGAAAGAGCTGCAGCCCCAAATGAAAGAGATCCAGGAGAAGTATAAAGATGATCCGCAAAAGCAACAGAAAGAGACCATAGCTCTATATCGCAAAGCAAAAGTGAACCCTCTGGGAGGCTGTTTACCAATGCTGCTGCAGTTCCCGATTCTCATTACCATGTTCTTCTTTTTCCAGAACTCTATGCTGATGAGGCAGGAATCTTTTCTTTGGGCAAATGATCTCTCTGCACCGGATTATATTCTAAGTCTTCCGTTCAGCATTCCGTTTTTGGGTGATCAACTGGCAGGATTTGTTCTTTTGATGTCGGCAGCAATGTTCTTACAGACAAAAGTAAGCGGGGGTATGAGCGCCGGAGCTCCTTCAGGCGGCGGACCCAATATGAAGGTATTCATGTATATCATGCCATTTATGCTGCTCTTCATCTTTAATAATTTTGCCGCCGGTTTAAGCCTCTACTACCTGGTCTATAATGTACTTTCCATTGCCCAGCAGGTATTGATTAACAAGCAGATTGCTGCAAAAAAACCACCCGAAATTGAAGAAGCAAAAGAAGCAGCCGAGAAAAAATTGAAAAAAGGCAAGAGAAAGAAAAAGAGATAGGATCATTGCTATTTCTGCGTTAACCATATAAGGGGCTATCATTGATAGCCTTTTTTTTGAACCTATCACTTAATAAGTTTCAATATGTTGAACATACTCCATCAGTTGAGACTGTTCTATTATTGTAACTAAAAAATGTTAATTTGATGAGAGATTTTGGTGCCCGGGAGACCGATTAATGGAACCAAATCATCCTTTTATAAATTATGGATGTATGATGAACAAAAATATTATTACAGCGCTTATACTATTCCTCGTTGGAACGGCATTTGTTCTGCAAGACGACACGCTTACCACAGACAGAAATTTCGAAAGGCAAAATGATAATGATCGATCAACAGTAAGCATAATAAGGGTTGAAGGAACAATTGGCCCTACAAGTATGCAATATATTGAACGAGGTCTTCGAAAATCGATTGAAGCTCAAGACGAAGCATTCATCATAGAACTTGACACACCGGGAGGCCTTCTCGACTCTACTCAGGATATCGTACAGATACTTTTGGGTACAGAACATCCCACAGTGGTATTTGTATCACCAAGGGGAGCGAATGCCGGAAGTGCCGGAACCTTTATCACGCTTGCAGCTCATGTGGCAGCCATGGCACCCGCCACCAATATTGGAGCCGCATCACCTGTAGCTATGGGGGGTGGCGAAATGGACACGGTTGCTCAGAAAAAAATATTCAGTTATGCGGAAAGTTATATTGAGTCGATTGCGGAGCAGCGCGGCAGAAACGCCGAATGGGCAAAGTCTGCGGTCAGAGATGGAGCTTCCATCACATCAAGTGAGGCGCTTGAGTTGAATGTAATAGATCTGATTGCCGACAATTTAGACGACCTTCTCTCCCAAATGGACGGTATGGAAGTTGAAGGAAAAACTTTAAACACCCGCGATGCTGAGCAAAATCGCATACCTCAGACATTGGCAGAAATCTTTTTTAGCTTTATACTGCGCCCTGAAGTAATGTTAATTCTTACATTGGTGGCTATTTATGGTATTATCGGTGAGGTAACAAATCCCGGTGGTATCATACCGGGCGTGGCAGGTGTAATTGCGTTAATTCTCTTACTCTATGGCGTTGCCGCAATGCCCATAAATCTTGCCGGATTTTTGTTAATCGGGCTGGCCATTATATTGTTCGTGGCTGAAGCTTTTACGCCCGCATTTGGAATTTTAATTACAGGAGGAGCCGTGGCTTTCTTTTTAGGGGCATTAATGCTGTTTCAGGATTTGCCTGATGAAATGCAGATTTCTTTATATTGGCTTATACCGGCAACGTTGGTTACCGCAGCATTTTTTGCATGGATTGTAACCTATGGCGTTAAATCACTATTTGCACCTGTCAGGTCGGGGCTTGAATCAACCATTGGTAAAACAGCCGAAGTTACAGACTCCATATTACCGGGTCAGACGGGAAGAGTATTTTTTGATGGAGAATATTGGACTGCAGAAAGCGATAAACCCCTTAACGAGGGTGATATTTGTGAAATTGTAGAGTACAAAGGATTACGTGTAGTTGTAAAACCGTTAACAAAAAAACAGGAAAATCCGGACGAACAAAACTAACCTGATCAGATTGGGTATTTTTAACTGAGTCGGATTTTTAGAAACGATTAAAAAAAGGAGCTAACGATATGGACGATCCAGGTCAATTAACGAACATGCTTGTATGGGTTATTACGATAGTAATATTCCTGTCAATCTTTTTACCACAAATGTTCAAAATCATGAGGGAGTACGAACGTGGAGTTGTATTTCGTCTCGGTAAATTTCAAGCCACAAAAGGCCCCGGCCTTATTATTCTGATTCCATTTATTGATAAAGTTGAGCGTGTAGACCTTCGTGTACTTACCATCAATGTGGAGAGACAGGAAGTGATCACCAAAGATAACGTAACGGTAGGTGTGGATGCCATTACTTTCTTCCGGGTAGTAGATGCTGAGAAGGCTGTAATCCAGGTTGAGCGCTATATCGCAGCCACTTCTATGTTTGCACAGACAACACTGCGAAGCGTGTTGGGACAATTTGAGTTAGACGAATTGCTTGCCGAGCGTGATAAAATCAATAAGCAGATTCAGACAATTATTGATAAAAATACTGATCCATGGGGAATCAAAGTAGTTTCTGTTGAAGTCAGGGATGTAATACTGCCTGAATCCATGAAGCGTGCCATGGCGCGGCAGGCTGAAAGTGAGCGTGACAGACGTGCGAAAATCATTAATGCACAGGGTGAATTTGAAGCCGCAACCAAACTGGTTGAAGCCGGCAAGATGATTGAAAAAACACCAACCGCACTTCAGCTTCGGTATCTGCAAACCATGGTTGAACTGAGTGATGAGAACTCTACATTTACATTTGTACCTCTTCCAATGGACTTCCTTGAGTCGTTCAGGCCAAGAGATAAAAAAGAGTAAAATCTACTCTTTTTAATAGATTCAGATATAAAAACCCGGTTTATTTCAGCCGGGTTTTTTTATTTAACTTCAGTTCATCTATTTTCTGAATCAGGAACTGAAAAATCCAATAAAGAACCCTATGAAAATTTCTATCTCTTCTTTTGTAGCTTTTGCTCTACTACTATTTCTCTTTACAGCATGCAACTCTTCAGATCAAAAAGAGTGGGCAATAGCCCTGCATGGCGGTGCCGGCACCATTTCACAAGATCTGCCCGACACCATCAAACAACAATACTATGATGGACTTGAAGAGGCTTTGCGCGTTGGAGAGCTCGTATTGCGTGATGGTGGATCTGCACTGGACGCCGTTGAACAGGTAGTACGTAATCTTGAAGACAATCCACTCTTTAATGCCGGAAAAGGATCCGTATTCACAAAAGATGGCACACATGAGCTGGATGCCGCAATAATGGATGGCAGCACTCTTGGTGCCGGGGCTCTAACCGGTTTAACCACTGTAAAGAACCCGATTACGCTTGCCCGTAAAGTAATGACCGACTCGCCACACATCTTCTTCTCGGGCGTAGGGGCTGAAGAGTATGCCAATCAAACAGATGTTGAACGGGTTGAAAATGATCATTTCCATACCGACCAGCGATACCAACAGTGGCAGCGGGCACAGGAACAGGCGTTAGTTGATCCTGCCGAAGCTGAAAAAACCTCTCTCTACGACTGGATTGAAGATCTCAAATTCGGAACCGTTGGCGCTGTGGCTCTGGACAGCGACGGTAAACTGGCAGCGGCCACATCTACCGGCGGTATGACCAACAAACAGTTTGGCAGAGTCGGTGATGTTCCTATAATCGGTTCCGGCACCTTCGCCAATCATGTTGCTGCAATCTCTGCAACAGGATGGGGAGAGCAGATTATGAGAAATGTATCGGCCAATACCATCGCCAACTATATGGAGTTTAACGATGCAACCCTCGAGCAGGCTATACAGTTTGTGCTCTCTCAACGACTCAATCCCGGAGATGCGGGGTTTATAGGAGTTGACCGCAACGGTAACCTCTCTATGCAGATGAACACAGCAGGTATGTTCCGTGCATCACTTGACTCGGATGGAAACCGGGTTGTGATGATTTGGCAGGATGAGTAAATCTAACTGAAGTCTGCTCTGCAGGGTTTCATTTCCCCTGCCCCCGGAATTACGTGCCGGCGTGAGACTGAATCCTGCATGGTTGGGATTCTTATATGCCGGTCTTTCTTATTATAAAACGCTACTGTCATCTCGACCAAGTGATCCGCCGGCTGGCGGAGAACGCGTGGAGAGATCTCCTTATGATGGGGACTACCTTAAACAACGCTCCAAAGAGCTCCTGCCGATAACGGGGAGATTTCTCCACTCCAGCCCAAAAAACGGGCTTCCGGTCGAAAAGACAAGGCATTTTTGGCAAGATCGGCGGGCATCCGGTCACGGAGTAGAGCGACGCTACTGCTGCCCGCCAATTTGCAATTTTCTAAAAATGTGTACACACGGTAGCTTCATAAGGAGGGGATTCTGCCAATTCCGACGTTTTTTTGCTTAAGGTAACACTTATGCTCTGCAAGGCGTCAAATCCATTACCCCTAAATTACGTGCCTGTTTTTGTTTTCTCAACCATTTTAACCGGCTGGGTTTTTTTCAATTCCACCTGGTGCCGGTCTAAAAAC
Source organism: Balneolaceae bacterium (assembly GCA_007693295.1). Classification (GTDB taxonomy): domain Bacteria; phylum Bacteroidota; class Rhodothermia; order Balneolales; family Balneolaceae; genus Rhodohalobacter. Next base: position 15,741 of record REDT01000144.1, on the reverse strand, counting down.
ATCCGGCACTCTTCCTCAAAAGATATCGTTTTGTGCCTCTGCTTTTGGTTTCGAATATAGTCGACAACTCTCTGTTTTTGAGAATATCCAACGCTAAAAGCATAATATCCCGGCTGCCATCGAAATTTCCGCGGCTGCTGGTAAAAGGTGTCATTCATCCATTTGGAGGAGCTTGCTTTCAGTTTCTGCATGATGAAACTGACGGATAGGTTTGGCGGAACGGATAACAACAGATGCAAATGATCCTGATGCCCGCCTATGGCTATTGGTTTTACACCCATTCTCTTACCAATCGCACCAATATAGCTCCAGAGACGCTTTTCAATTTCAGGCTTAATCAGTTTTTGACTGTTCTTGGTACCGAAAAAAAAATGAATATAGATTCGTGAATATGTTTTTTCCATGATCTCTCTGTTTAGTTTCTCGTTGTATATGTATGAACTCAAATTTGGAATTTCCTTACAGAATTTTTTTCAAATTTATGAAATGAGTTAAATCCATTCTGGAAAACCCATATAGAGCCGTCATTTCCACTGCTATGAGATACACTATATTTCCGACCTGGTCACAACCATTCCGAATTGGTCGAACGGTTTCTTAAATTGTCGTACCCTATTTCAAACCCATATTTATCCTCTGAACGTATGAAATCGATTGAAAAAATTGATCTTGAATATTTAACAGCTTCCGACTACAAGGAACTGCAAGCACTGATGTATAAATGTTATCCAAATATGCAGGATCCGACCTGGAACAAAGATCAGATCAAGAAGCTGACAACAATTTTCCCTGAAGGACAAGCTGTAATCAAAGTTGATGGAGAAATTGTAGCCTGCTGCATGTCCATCATCGTTAATTATTCAAAATTTGATGACCGCCATAAGTATAATGACATAACAGGGAATGACACTTTCGATACGCACGATCCGAATGGAGACACCCTATATGGACTCGACCTTATGGTTCATCCCGATTATCGCGGGTTAAGGTTGGGCCGACGCCTTTATGATTACAGAAAAGAGCTTTGTGAAGAGCTGAATTTAAAGAGTATCCTTTATGGCGGCAGGCTGCCCAATTTTCATAAATATGATAACGTGACCGCCAAAGAGTACATCGAGAAAGTTAAGAGTAAGGAGATTCATGATCCTGTTCTCAATTTTCAGCTCTCAAACGATTTCTATGTGAAGCGTGTGGTAAAAAACTACCTGCCTGAAGATGAGGCCTCCGAATCATACGCCGCACTTTTAGAGTGGACAAATATCTATTATTCTGAACCCGAAAAAGAGTACAAGAAAGAATACAAACCCGAAAAATCGATCGTGCGGCTTGGATTGGTTCAGTGGGGAATGCGCCCCTATGATGGGTGGGATGACCTGACTGAACAGATTGAGTATTTTGTAGATGCCGTATCCGGTTATCGGTCCGACTTTTTGCTTTTCCCTGAATACGTAAATGCTCCCTTAATGGCCGAATATAATCATCTTTCGGAACCGGATGCTATCAGGCAGCTTGCCAAATATACCGATCGGTTGCGCGATACATTTGCCGAGTTCGCCATCTCCTACAATGTAAATATCATCACCGGCAGTATGCCTGAATTCAAGGATGATGTTTTGAAAAATGTAGGCTATTTGTGCAAACGAAACGGTGAAGTTGAGCGCTACGAAAAAATTCATCCAACACCTGATGAGGTAAAGGTATGGGGGATGTCCGGTGGCACTCAAATCAAAACATTTGATACAGACGCAGGGAAAATTGGAATATTGATCTGTTATGATGTGGAGTTTCCGGAACTGAGCCGGATATTAGGGAAAGAGGGCATGGATATTCTGTTTGTTCCTTTTTTAACAGACACTCAGAATGGATACTCCAGGGTTCGAAACTGCGCCATTGCCCGGGCGATAGAAAATGAGTGCTATGTAGCTGTGGCCGGAAGTGTGGGTAATTTACCAAAGGTTCATAACATGGATATCTCCTTTGCACAGTCGGTAGTTTTTACACCCTGCGACTTTTCATTTCCCACAAACGGTATCAAAGCTGAAGCAACTCCAAATACCGAAATGATTCTGATTGTGGATGTAGACCTCAACCTGCTTAAGGAACTTCATGAACAGGGAAGCGTGCGTACGCTCAAAGATCGCCGAACTGATCTCTATGATGTTATTCTAAAATAGAAATACATATTCAGAATACTATTATCGCAGATTTTCTAAGGTTTGTTAACATTTATTTAACTTGCACCCTAGCCTGTAAAATGCGGATATTCTATGCGATTTGGTTTTAACTGACCTGCACTGGCAGAATACTTCCCAATGACATATACGTTTTTTGATTTTTTACAACTGATAGGTTCTCTTGGGATTTTCATTTATGGTATGAAAATCTTTAGTGATGGTTTACAGAAGGTGGCCGGCCATCGGCTCAGATCTATTCTGAAAGAGATGACCACCAGCCGGCTGAGGGGAATTCTTACAGGATTTACCGCTACCACTATAACACAGTCGTCTACGACCACTACCGTAATGGTGGTCAGTTTTGTGAATGCAGGACTGATCACATTTATTGAGTCGACGGGTGTGATAATGGGGGCCAATATAGGCACAACGGTTACGGCATGGATGGTAGCCGTATTTGGATTTAAGATGCAGATCACGCCTATCGCCGTGAGCCTTATCGGTATCTTTTTTCCCTTCATGTTTTTTGGCCGCGAGAAAATGAGGAACCTGGCCGAGGCGATGATTGGCTTCGGTATTATATTTATAGGGTTGGAATTTATTAAAAATTCGGTACCCAATATTCAGGATAATCCGGAAATGTTTGCCATGCTTGATGGTTTAACCGAGTTCGGATTTGCTTCAATGTTGATCTTCGTTTTTGTTGGAACTCTTCTCACGCTGCTCACACAGTCATCTTCTGCAGCTACAGCGATAACACTTGTCATGCTTTTTCAGGGATGGATCAATTTCCCGATTGCTGCTGCAATGATACTTGGAGAAAACATTGGAACCACAATAACCGCTAATATCGCCGCTCTGATCGGAAATGTTCACGCTAAACGGGCTGCACGGTTTCACTTTGTTTTCAATGTGTTCGGGGTTCTTTGGATGTTGTTGCTAATAAATCCCTTTTTAATCGGTATTGACAATGTTATGCAGTATTTCCTGCCCGAAGCAGGATCAATATACGGTGATACCCAGGAAGCCCGTGCAGCTGCTACCCTTGGCCTGTCTCTGTTCCACACTACATTTAATGTGCTAAATGTGTTGATACTTTTTGCTTTCGTGCCAAGAATAATCACTTTCGTTGAAAGAATTCAGAAAGACACCGATAAGTCAGACCAGGCGTTCCGGCTACAGTACATTTCAGCCGGCCTGATGTCTTCCTCAGAACTCTCTATCACTCAGGCTCACAAAGAGATTGAGCTCTTTGGTAAGCTGATAGAGAAGATGCACTTCAGCTTTTCCGGGCTCTTTTTCAGAAAACAGAAAAAACAGGAAAAATTTCTCAAAAAAATTGCCCAAAGAGAACAGATCACCGATAATATTGAACTCGAAATTGGTGAATACCTCACCAAAATTTCAAGCGCAAATCTCTCCGAGTCAGCGACTAAGAGAATAAGATCCATGCATAGTATAATCAATGACCTTGAACGAGTTGGAGATCTCTATTTTCAGATGTCTAAAACGTTTGAGCAGATGGATAATGAAGGGATAAAGCTTCCCAAAGAAGCCGTCACAGAGATCGGTCAATACCTTGACCTGGTTCGTGATACGATTAAACAGATGAGAAAAAACATGGAGCTGTCAAATGGCAACGTTGACCTCAAAACTGCAATCAAGCTTGAAAACAGAATCAATGAAATGCGTGATTCTATGAAGGAAATACATTATAAGAGACTTGAAAAGGGAACCTACTCAGCCAAGGCCGGTGTGTTTTTCCTGGATTTCATTACGAGACTTGAAAAAATTGGCGACCACATCTTCAACGTAAATGAGGCACTTGCCGGAACCAAGCTGAAGAGACACAGTGACATGACTGTAGGAAGATAATTTAATTACAAATCACTACTCTCGCTCTTTCCGGCCGACTGAACTCTATCTGTATCTTCTTTTTTAACCGAAAAGTCGTTATTTCTGAAAACCTCAGATAGTATCGATTGCTCGATATAGCTGCGCTGCCCTGATTTCAACAGTGCTCCCTGTGCCGTTCGCCAGTCTTCATCATGCTTGAATCGCTGTACTGATAAACAGGCTTAAAATCATTTCAGAAACAGTAAACCTATCCTTAGCAGACAAAAAAAGGCAACTATTTAAGTGAATTTTTGATTAAAGAGTGTCATGATTACTAAATATTTATTAATCGGTTTTACTTGACCCATTCTCGGTTTCACTCTCATTCACGCCAATATTGAGCGGCCTTTTCTTATCTCCCGCAAGATGAATGGTTTGGGTTGGGAAGGCAAAGTCGATTCCTTCTTCATTAAAGCGCCTGAACACTTCACTGTTTACATGCTGGGTAAAGTCCATATACTTCCAAAAATCGGGCGGATGAAACCAATAGAAGCATTTTATATTAAGGGAGTCTGCATTCATGTTATCGAAATAGACCCTGGGAGGTAGATTGGGATTCATTCCCTCATGGTTATCCAGGATCTCTTTCAGGATTTCAATGGCCCGGTTTACCTTTTCGGGAGGTGTGTCGTAGGTGATGGTTATATCAAATACCCTTCTGATATACTCCCTCTTACCGATGTTGTGAATGGTCATGTTGGCCAGGTTTCCATTCGGTATGGTGAGCATATGGCCGTCAAGGGTTTTCACTTTTGTAGTTCGAACGCCTACCTCAACAATACTGCCCAGATTGCCTTCCAGGTTGATCAATTCCCCCACATTAAACGGCTTATCGGCAAAGATCATGAGCGAGCCAAAGAAGTTTCTGATGGTATCCTGTGCGGCCAGGCCAAGCGCAAGGCCGCCAATACCGATGCCTGCCAGGATACTGGTGATGGGCTGATCACTGAGCGCCTGAGCAGCCTGCAGTATAACAAGGATCACAACAGCCACCCGGATAGATTTACCAACTATAGGTATCAGCATATCGTCGATATTGACCGATTCTTCACTGGCAAAACGTTTCAGCCAGCTGTCAATCACATCAACCTGCCTGTACACAAAGTGCCCGATAGCAAGAATTATCAGAAGTTCTAAAACCGTATTCAGTAAACTCTGAAAACCTTCAGGTATGACTAAAAACGACATGGCTATGTTCAGCCCAAATGCAAAAAACAGAAATGTGACCGACATCGAAGAGGCGTGAATGGATGCGGCTGCCATTTTTCGGCCGGAATTTTCCATTTTGGGCTCGAGCCTCTGAAGAATATATTTTAGAATTTTTCCAAAAAAGAAGGAGAGTGCGATTACGGTAACGAGGACAATTATTCGCCACAGCTCATTGCCCGCAAAAACAAATTCGGCAGGATCAGTCAGTAATTCCATCAGTTAGCTTTTGTTTTTTATTAACAGATTAAAAATAGTCAATTATTCATAGGCAAGTAAGTGCCGATAAATATTGTAAAACAGCAACAGAGTCGTTACCGGGAATTTTAAATAACCCAATCATCAGTTACATTAACAGCGTTCGATAAAACCAAATTTCTTGATCTTATGAAATCCGTAAAAACTTTGAAACTCCTCTTCTTCCTAATTCTCCTTGCAGGATATACCCTTTCAGCTTCTGCACAACAGGGTGTAATGCCCGATGATTATTACAAAACCGTTTTTATAAGCCAAACAGAAATCTCTCCTGCCGGGGATTATGTAGCCTTTACAAAAACAACCATCGACGCTGAAAACAATGCACGACACCGCGAAGTGTGGCTTGCAAAACTGCGCAATGGCCAGCCTGATGGCGAGCCCTTCCGGTTTACTGATCCAACGGTTCAGTCTTCAAACCCTCAATGGTCGCCCGACGGAACTCTTCTGGGTATCCAATCGCGCAGGGGTGATGATGACAACTCCATCCGCTTCTTGCGTGTTACAGCGCCGGGAGGAGAGGCATTCACAATTGAAGGTGTGGATCGTACGCCCGTATGGTCGCCGGATGGGACACAAATTGCATTTGTGAGGGAACCGATCACAGACGAAAAAAGAGATCGTCGTGCCGGATGGATTGCACCTGACGCCATTACCAACACCCTCGACTCTACCCGGTTCGACGGTCGTGTGATTACCCACATGCGCTATATGAGGGACGGAACATCAGCCTGGCTGCCACACCCATCCATTGAAAGAAAACGCCAGCTACACATCATATCTGCAGATGGCGGCGAACCTGACCAAATCACCGACCTGCCTTTCCATGTTAGCAATGTTGAGTGGTCGGCCGAAGGAAACCGTATCTATTTCTCCGGCGATCCCGAAGAGGATGATGAATATAATATAGACTTTACACGAAACCTTTACGTGATTGATATAGCTTCAGGTGACTGGAAAAAACTTCTTGAGCGGGAGGGTTCTCAAAGTTCACCCGTAGTATCACCCAATGGACGTTTTATTACATTTCTTCACTCTGCTGAACGGGGAGCTCAGACCGATATCTATGTAGCATCTCTCGACCGTAGTGGTGAAATCAGCGATACACCCCGTAACCTTACCGCCGACTGGGACCTCCAGCCGGGCGGTGTACACTGGGCGCCGAACAACAACCAGATTCGATGGTCTGCCCAGATTCGCGGTAATGCCCACCTGTTTGAAGTGAACCGTACCGGCGGGCCGGTCAGGCAGGTTACAGAGGGAGATCGCAGGTTGAGTTCTGTCTCTACGACTGAAAATGGACGCTTTATGGCCTATACGGTAACCGATGCCGTAACCCCTAACGAAGTCTTTATTTCACGCCGCGACGGCAGCCGTGAGGTACAGCTCTCCAATTTCAATGAAGAATGGATGGCAGAACGAACCATCAATCCGGCTGAACCGATTACCTGGACCGTGCAAGACGGCACCGAAATTGAAGGCTGGGTAATTAAGCCGGTTGGATATCAGGAGGGCGAATCCTATCCGCTGGTGCTTAAAATTCACGGCGGGCCGCACACAGCCTATGGTAACACATGGTTTCAGGCGTTTCACACGCTGTCGGCTTCAGGAATGTTTGTCTTCTATCCTAATCCCAGAGGTTCGTCCGCTTATGGGCACGATTTTATGTTCGCAACAAAAGGCCAGTGGGGTGTAATGGACGAAGAGGATTTCATGACAGGACTTGAGGCTGTTAAAGAGAAGTATCCCGGTGTTGATCCGGACAGAATTGGTGTGGCGGGGGGCAGTTATGGCGGATATATGACCAACTGGCTTACCGCACGATTCCCCGATCAATTCAAGGCGGCAGTTACCAGCCGTTCTATCTCAAACTGGTTTAGCTGGTATGGTTCTTCCGATGCACAAGGTCTTACGGAGTTTGAGTTTGATGGCTATCCATGGGAGCAGCAGGAACTTTACTGGGACCTTTCCCCAATCAAATATGTTGCAAATGTAGAATCCCCAACGCTGATCATTCACAGTGAAGAGGACTGGAGAACACCAATCACCGATGGTGAGCAGTGGTACATGGCATTGAAAAAGCTACAGGTTCCTGTGGAGTTTGTGAGATACCCGAGATCGTCGCACGGCCTGTCGAGAACGGGTGAGCCATGGTTGCTTGTTGATCGGCTTGAGCGCAAAAGAAGCTGGTTCGATCATTGGCTGAATCAGGATTAATATGCGGAATAGTGAGCCCCGGGTTGTCGATAAAGGCAGCCTGAGGGGTTTTTTATTCCTTCGAAAGAGGGCCTGTTTCTTCTGAGCATTTTTTAAACCTTGGGATAAAGATTCCTTCATCAACTTTTGGAGGAGTTAGTAGAGGCATGGATGCCGTAAGATCTGTATCCGGTACAAATTTAGGCATTTTAATTCCTGATTCATGACATCCCGGCAAGAGGGCTTTTAGTGAATCACGCAAATTTAAACTCAAAATGGAATCGGGTATTGATTTAACGAACGGTTCATTTGTGATTAATGAATCTGAATGCGCCGGTTCTTCTGAGTTTTGTGCGCAGCCATATTGTACTGATATCGTAAATATAAGAATGAAAAACAGAGGCAGTGTTTTTAACATTTTATTTCAGGTTAATTCAGGGTTTATTGATTCTGTATATGGCTTGCGTAAAAAAATGCTGAAATTTAAATCAATCGCTTAACGCTTATTTAATAATTAATCATGAAAACTTCTACTATAACTCTTTTCACACTACTGATATTATTCACTTTCAGCATCTTTTTGACCCCTGATGCGGGTGCTCAAAGCCGTCATATAGAAGTTGAGAGCGCCGTAACGACTGAAGACCAGGTAACCATTAACGGTCAGCGTGTCCGATATGAAGCCACTGCCGGTACACAGCCGGTTTGGGGTGATGACGGAAAGCCCATTGCGTCACTTTTTTACGTCTACTACAGGCGTACCGATGTAGACAATAGCGCAAATCGCCCCCTGGTATTCTCTTTTAACGGTGGACCCGGATCGGCATCTGTATGGATGCACATCGGGTACACCGGTCCCCGGTTTTTAAACATTGATGATGAGGGCAATCCGGTTCAGCCGTACGGAGTGGTAGAAAACAACCACTCCATTTTAGATGTAGCCGACATCGTCTATATCGATCCGGTGAATACAGGATTTTCGCGCATGCTGGGCGATGATCCCAATCGCAGTAATTTTTTCGGGGTGAATGCCGATATCAACTACCTGGCCGAGTGGATCGACAATTTTGTATCGCGCAACAACCGATGGACCTCCCCAAAATATCTGAAAGGGGAGAGCTACGGAACCACGCGTGTTGCGGGCTTGGCACGCAGGCTGCAGAGCTCACACTGGATGTTCTTCAATGGGGTTATTCTGGTGTCGCCAACCGGTCTTGGGCTGGAGCCGCCGGCCATGACTCCCCGCTCCGAAATCCTGAAGCTCCCATACTATGCTGCAACGTCCTGGTATCACAATGCTCTGGAGCCCGATCTGCAGGAACTGGATCTGTATGATATCTTGCCTGAAGTAGAAGAGTTCACCATCGAGGAGTACCTGCCTGCTGTTGCAATGGGTGGATTCCTGGATGATGACCGCAGGAACGCTATTGCCGAAAAAGTAGCCCGCTATTCAGGAATTGACAAACAACACATTTTGAATCACAACCTGACCCTGCCCACTTCCTTCTACTGGAAGGAGCTTCTGCGTGATGAAGGCCTCACAATCGGGCGTCTCGATTCCCGTTACCGCGGCATCGACCGGATGGATGCGGGTGACCGATACGATCACGACCCGGCTTTAACTGCCTGGAATCACTCATTTACGCCCGCTATCAACCACTATTTACGTGAGCATTTGGGTTATGAAACCGACCTGAAATACAACATTTTTGGGCCAGTACATCCCTGGAATAACAGCAACAACACCACCGGTGAAGACCTCAGGCGTGCAATGGGTGAAAATCCATTCATGCATGTTATGACCCAGGCGGGCTACTACGACGGTGCTACCGACTACTTTTCGGCTAAATACGTGATGTGGAATATGGACCGAAGCGGCAAAGTTAAAGACAGGCTGCGTTTTGAAGGATATCGAAGCGGTCATATGATGTATTTACGCCAAGAAGATCTTGTGACTTCAAACGAACATATTCGTGAGTTTATCCGCGAATCGATGACAAGCGGGGAACCTGCGCGGTATTAAGATGTGAGCTTTTTCAGAAGTGTAGGCTGAAAATTAGTGTAAGATCTCGGGGTTTAGTATCCATAAGGATCACAAATAATTGCACGAAGGCTTTATGGTATGTCAATCATACACTTAACCTTTGTGCACTTTGTGTAAGCCTTCGTGATCCTTGTGGGTAAAACCTTCTACCCCTTCACAAGCTGCAACAGTTCGCTTTCGATAGAATTCTCTCCCGAGAGAAGGTCGAATTCCTTGCCGATGGTCCGGTGATCTTCAATTACGGCTCTGATCACTCGGGCTACATCTTCGCGTGGAATTTCTCCCCCGTCGAGATTGCGTGCAATTTTTACTCTACCGGTACCCGGATCATTCGTCAGTCTTCCGGGTTTTATAATCGTATAGTCGAGTCCGCTTTGCTTCAGGGCTTCGTCTGCTTCAGCCTTGGCTTTTTGGTAGGCCTGAAACACCTCATCTCCACGCGGAGTATCCAAACCCATGGCGCTGATCATTACATAACGCTTGATTCCGTTTTTTTTAGCGGCTTCAATCAATTTAATGGCGCCGTCGCGGTCTACTGTCCATTTTCTCTCTGCGCCACTTCCTGGTCCTGCACCTGCAGCAAACACTACGGCATCTGCACTGCCAACGGCTTCTGAGATGTCATCTTCCTTTTCTATATCCGCTACAACCGGTACGGCGCCTGCCTTCTGCAGATCACCGGACTGTTCCGGTTTTCGAATCAGACCTTTTACGTTATGTCCATTTTTTTTTAAAATCGGGTGGAGAAGCATAGCGATCTGACCGTGAGCGCCGGCTATTACAATATTCATAAATCTAACTTTTTAGTTCATATTTTAATACCAATAACACCTCACAACCATACCCCGTTCAATACATATAAACAATAACTTGAAATTATATCAAAGTCAGATTAGCTTCTCAAACTATTTTTGTTTTAAAATCTGGTTGAAATCAAACATTCGGGAACCATGAAATATTTTTTACTCTTATTCATTCTCCTTCTCATAGGCTGTTCTGCACAAGTAGATTTAGATAGTACACTCGACTTGCCTGTACTTGATATAGAACACCTCATGGAAGTTTCAGAATCTGAAGACCTTCTCTTGGGCAGTATTACTAATCTTCTTGTAGACTCTGACGGCGATCTTATTTTGGTTGACGGTTCACAGCGGTATGTATATGCCGTGAATGCGGAGGGTGAATTTATTCAGCAGGTGGGTGCGCGAGGATCGGGCCCGGGTGAGTATGAGTTCCCGGGTATCGTTCAACTGGCAGATGATAACAGTATTCATCTGTTTGACTGGGGTTCAAGATCCATGATCGTCTATACCAAAAATAATGGAGTGTGGAGTTTTAGTTCTGACTTTACTGCTGATTTCAATCAATATGGATTCTTTACTCAGTTTTTCACGGCAGCCAACAATCAATACTACATCGTTACCAGCCCAATGCGTATAGATGAAGAAGACAGTAAGTTGATTGTTCGAAAAATTGATAACACCGGCGGGCTGGTTCAGGATTCAGTATATGTATTTCCACAAAATGAGCGCTTTACCGTATTTGAAAACGGAATGCCCCGCATGTCGATGACGATTCCAAGCATGCACAGACAGGGGCGGTTTTACGCAGATTATACCGGGAACACCTATTTTGGATGGACAGACTCTTTGACAATTTTTCGGAGAGCTCTCGATGAACAAGAGTTTACTCCAATTTTAAATAGCTCTATTAAAAATACTCCATTTACATCATCTACAAGAGACACTCTTTTGAGTAATTACGAAAACCTCTTGTCTGAGAACAATCAGGCCAGAAGAGATTTAATCTCTTCATTTCCTGATACAAAACCGGTTTACTCTGATTTCAAAGTTGATGACAACGGAAGAATATGGGTGCAAATATTTAATGAAGAAGAGGGAACAGACTGGTTTGTTTTTTCAAGTGAAGGCGAGCCTATGTACAGGGCAGAGCTTCCGGATGGATACAGATTGCACGCCGTAAGACATAACATGCTCTATACCGTAAATAACACTGAAGATGGCATTCCCGTAGTGAATATCTTCTCTTATAATTTTTAAGAAGAATATCAGAAGTGTATTATTTAGACGATATCACCTGCTACATCCTCGGAATCTGTCCGCGAATTTCCCCATCCTGATTGCGATTGGAAGAAATTACCACGTATAAATTCCCCTCCTGTAGCGCACGCCTGATTGCCGGACGCAGCTCGAAGCTGTTTCTTTCTTTTTTTAATTCACCACCATTTTTCTCTTCATTTACATCTGCTCGTAACTGAATTAATCGATTGCCGGTTTCGCCCTCTTTACCATAGTGTATGTACGTCGCCCAGTATTGACCGCGCAGATCCCGAAATTCACCGCTAACAAAAAGTGAATCGTTATGAACCGTTACTTCCAAAATACCGGTAGCCGCTGTTCGAACTGGTGGTATCATATTGTATCCCGCCAAATTAACCTCGTACGTAGTTTGAGAGAGAACTTCACCGGCTGAAAGCCCAAGTAAAAAAAATATCAAGATTACTGTTTTCATATCGTTTTCTCCAACATTGTTGGGTTAATGTGAAAGCGTTACATTTAAATTAATGTATACCTCTTACTTGATTTATACTAAAATGATTCAATTTCCCTCTAAGCAACATCCGTTTGAATTACCTACATTATTAACGCTTCAACTATCAACTTGATTACATCTTCAACTGAAACAGTTAAAATATCGACATGGTCAAACCAATATTTTCTCTCATTTTCAGCTCACTTTTCCTCATAAATATAGCCTGCGCGCAAAACAGTGAGGTAGAGTGGAAGCCAGAACTTACTGACGATTGGACTCCTGTTACCGACTCGGTGTCCACTACCGGTTATTTTGGAGAGCCGCCATCCGACGCCATTATTCTTTTTGATGGTACGGATCTCTCCGATTGGGAATCAGCCCCCGGATACTTTCCCAGCATGGATGGCGTACCCGATTACCTTGAAGCTCTGCAGCGTGAACATGATCCCGCACCCTGGAAGGTTGAAGATGGAATTATGACGGTTGTGCCCGGTTCCGGGAACATTAAAACAAAGCAGGGGTTTGGCGACATGCACCTCCATATTGAGTGGAGAGCGCCGGCTGAAATTGTTGGTGACGGACAGGGAAGAGGTAACAGCGGTGTTTTCCTGATGGGTCTCTACGAAATACAGGTGCTTGATTCATGGCAGAATCCAACCTATTCCAATGGACAGGCCGGGGCCATATATAAACAAAAAGCGCCCATGGTAAACGCCAGCCGTCCTCCGGGAGAGTGGCAGAGCTATGATATCTTTTTTGAAGCACCCTATTTCGACGATGATGGAAAGTTGATCAAAGCGGCGTATGTTACCGTTCTGCACAACGGAGTACTGATTCACCACCGGCAGAAACTGCAGGGGCCAACGGTTTATATCGGCCTCTCACACTATGAGCCACACTCGCGAAAGCTCCCCATCGGTTTGCAGGATCATGGTGATTACGTAAGCTTTCGAAACATTTGGGTAAGAGAAATCTGACGACTTTTGCCATAACTTTATGTCTTGACGCAGTCACAGACCCATTCACCCCTGACCGTTTCCGGTGAATGTTAAATTAAAATCAAGATTGAATCGGGTTGACGGATAACCAAGAGCTTCAACACTAAATAAGTGCACTATGAAAAATTATCAATTTGAACTCGAATTTACGGTTCGCGATTATGAACTGGATACCCAGGGAGTTGTAAACAATTCCGTGTATCAAAACTACCTGGAGCATGCACGGCACGAGTATTTGAAACATATCGGTCTGAACTTTAATGAGCTTCACGAAAACGGAACCGATGCGGTAGTTCACAAGGTGGAACTGGTCTATAAACGCCCCTTGTTGGGAGACGATCGCTTTGTGGTGAGAATGAGAGCTGAGCAAGAGGGGTTTGTTCGATTTGTGTTTTTCCAGGATATTTACAAACTGCCTGAAAACGAGCTCGCTCTTGAGGGGAAAGTTACTGCTGTATTTATGACCAATGGACGTCCAATCCGCCCGCCGGAAGAGGTACAAACTGCCATTCAGAACTCCTCTTCATGATGTAATCTGATGTTTGGGCTTGGATTGTAATGCGAAATCCAACCCCGAATGGGGTTAAAAATGAGTAGCCCCGTGAACCAAACTCCTATTCTGTTCACTTGTACGAAGGAGGGTTTTTTGCAGTCTGGCAAGATAACTCTTTCTATTTTTTGGATCGGTAACAACAGCATCACGGAATTAAAAAACCCTGAATTTAACAAATAAAGGCGTTTTCATTTCCAATAATCCCGCACTTCTGTTAATTTGGACGTAATAACGATTTCATTTTCTAAAACTGCCGGGGAATTGAATGCGTACAAAATCTGCCTTCATCAAGAACGCTCTTAAATGGCTCATACTGTTTTTAGTACTGGTTATAGCACCATTAAGCCTGGCCCTGATCGGCCACGAAGAGGAGAGCCGAGGCTTTTGGATTGAGTTTGGAGTGGGGCTCGGTTTCGTAGGGCTGGCCATGATGGGACTTCAATTTGTTCTTACTGCCCGATATAGTAAAATAGGCGCTCCCTTCGGGCTGGATGAACTCCTGCAGTTTCATGGACAAGCCGGGTACATCGCATGGCTCTTCATCATGGGCCATTTCATCATCCTGTTAACAGCCGATTCAGAATTCATCAAGTTTCTCAGCCCCACTGAAAACCTGCCTCGGGCTATTGCTCTCTCCGCAGTAATTATTGCCATTACTGCCCTTATTGCCACAACACACTGGCGGGAAAAATTCGGGCTTATCTATGAGTGGTGGCGCGCTTCTCATGGCGCTCTTGCACTCTTTGTTGTTTTTATTGGAACCGTTCACATTATGCAGGTCAGCTTTTATGTGTCTGAGCTTTGGCAGCAGGTAGTTTGGGTTTCTCTCTCTTTAGCAGCAATGAGTATGCTAGTGCACAACCGGGTTTTACGCCCTATGCAGATGAAGAAAAAGCCGTGGAAAATATCCTCTATTCATGAAGAGGCTGACGGTATATGGTCAATCTGGCTTGAACCTATAGGTCATGACGGGATCGATTTTAAAGCAGGACAGTTTATCTGGATTACCCTGGGTGATTCACCCTTCAGCCTGCAGCAGCATCCGTTTACCATCTCATCCGCACCCAGCCAAAAAGAGATCCGTTTAACCATCAAGGAGCTGGGCGATTTCACCTCTAATATAGATACTCTTGAACCGGGTTCTACAGCGTTTATAGAAGGCCCATACGGCAACTTTACCATGGATGCCAGTTCCTCGACACACAATGTATTTATTGTTGGAGGAATCGGAATTACACCAACAATGAGCGTTCTGCAAGATTTAAAAAGCAGTGGAGATCAAAGGGAAACAACCGTCATTTATGGCACACCTTCCATGGAAATGACCCCCTTTTATGAGGAGCTGAAAAGTCTATCAGACGAACTGAACCTGAACCTTATTCACGTGTTTGAAGAAGCACCGGATGACTGGGATGGGGAAACCGGGTTTATCACTGAAGAGATTATGAAGCGCAACTTGCCCGATGATTATTCCAACTGTGAGTTTTTCATTTGCGGGCCGCCACCCATGATGGATGTAGCTGAACCCACGCTTAGAGATTGGGGAATTCCTGTACACCGGGTTCACTCAGAAAGATTTAATATCGTTTAGAATAGGAGATAAATCATGCTGCACATCTATATCAGAAGAACCGTAATTGTTATTTCGATAATCATCCTGGCTGCAGTAACGATATTTGCGCTCGGGTAATTACCACTTATTACAGCAAGTTATGGAGCCTTCTGTGTTCCTGTGAACATATGTTGATTCGTTTATACTGATCTTGAATTTTGAATTTATTTTTTTGATCCAAAAAGCGGAGAGCCCTTACAGAGAAATGTCTTTTTTTCGCACTTACCGGACAAAAGATCAAAAATAAGTGTCGC
>REDT01000298.1 GCA_007693295.1 Balneolaceae bacterium | reverse complement strand
TTAAAGTGACGGTTGAAACCTGACAGCATTCCCGCGCTTTTGCGGGTTTCTGTCAGCGTTGGCGAAAAGTCCACCGGCCCTGAATCACGGATTTCGCCTATGTGCGATCCCAAAGCAACACTGTCAGATCCAGTGGGTGTACCGCTAAAGCTGCACCTTCGGCTGACAGGTTTTGACCTACATTTCATATTTGACTTAAAACTAGTCTTGAGTATTTAGAAATCGTTGATAACTGAAGTCAGACGCTTACAGGATCCCTCCGCTTCGCTGCAAGGGTATGACATGTTAAGCAAAGATATTTGATTCGAATAGTCTATTTTGAGCATCTAATTCACTACTCTTCATCCCCCATTGCCCCCTTCGAAGGGGGACACTATTTAATTAGCTCCCATATCGAACTCACATTATTTAGCTAATGCATTGGCAGCCAGCCAGCCGTTGGTCCAGGCAGCCTGGAAGTTAAAGCCGCCTGTGATGCCGTCGATGTTCAGAACTTCGCCCACAAAATAGATTCCGGGCACTATTTTGCTTTCAAGGGTGTCCGGATTTACCTCATTCAAGGGAATTCCGCCGCAGGTCACAAACTCCTCTTTGTAGGTAGTTTTTCCCTGTATATCGTATCTGCCCCTTACAAGCTGCTGGGTGAGTTCGTGAATCTCCTTATTCGACACGTCGGCCCATCGCTTCTCTCTGCTGATGCCTGAAAGCTCTATAAATCGCTCCCACAGCCGTGCAGGAAATGGAAACATGTCCTGTTTGGCCGTCAGTTTTTTACTGTTGGTTTCACGCAGGTTCATAAGCTGTTTCCTGGCATCCTCTTCATTCATCGGACTGAGCCAATTCACCCTCACTTTATACCGGTATTCTCTTTCGTAGAGATCCCGTGCGGCCCATGCGGAGAGCTTTAAAACGGCCGGCCCGCTCAATCCCCAATGAGTTATCAGAACAGGACCTGTTTCGATATATGCAGTTCCCTCAATATGTACCTCTGCCTTTTCAACCGAAATACCGGCGAGGTCGCTGAATATCTTTTCCCGGAAATTGAAGGTAAAGAGAGAAGGAACAGGAGTTACAACGGAATGGCCCAACTCCTTGAGCCATAGATACGCATTTTCACGGTTATAGCCGCCGCTTGCAACCACCACGGCATCGTAATTTTTTGCTTTCTCTTTGTGTATGTGCAGTTTAAAGCCTTTCTCTCCCAGCGGTTCAATTTGATCCACTCTCGTTCTTGTGCAGATTACTACTCCAACCTTTTTTGCTTCTTCCATCAGGCAGTTAATGATGGTTTCGGAGCTGTCGGTAACCGGAAACATACGCCCGTCTTCTTCCGCTTTGAGCTTCACACCCCTTGATTCGAACCACTCTACAGTATCGGAGGCCTGGAACTGTTCAAAGCTCCACCGAAGTACTTTTTCTCCCCGGGGATATGCCCTTGAAAGCTGTTCCGGATCAAAGCAGTGATGGGTTACGTTGCAACGCCCCCCTCCCGAAACCCTGACTTTGGACAGGAGCTCCTTCGATTTCTCATAAATGGTTACCCTTAATAAAGGATTCAACCGGGCGGCATTAATTGCTGTAAAAAAGCCGGCGGCCCCACCGCCAACCACAGCCACTGACTCTATTCGTTGTCTACTCATTCCATCAAATTAAGAAGGATGAGTTAGGGCTCAAAAGTTTAATTCTCTTCTTCCTGTTCAAAAATCCTCAATCGCTCTTCTGCATCCTGACCCTGGCGACTTCTGAATTGAAGCCTCATCTCCCGCTCAATCAGGTCTCTGTCAAGAATCTCATATTCACTCGAAAGCTCACTTAACTGTACATCTGTAAGTTCACCACTCTCCACGGTTCCGTCCTGATCAACTTCCAGAAACATCCGATTGGCAAGATTTACAATTTGACCTGTTGACCTAATCGTCACCTCAACCTCTCCCTCTTCTACCCAGATATAATCATCAGAAGTGATTCCAAAGCGAGTACCTTTTACGGACGCCACTGTGTTGGTCGTGGTAATTTCAAATTCTGTATCCCCTCTTCTATTCACGTCCATAAAGAGGGCGCCAAGGGCAAGATTGATTTGAGTTCGAAGGTTCGTGTCCTTGTCCTGATTTAAGGCACTTCGAATCACAAGTTGTGAAGATGGGCTTACCCGCGTAATGGTTTCATCAAGAAACAGAACCATGGCAAAACCGGCACTGCTCGTTGTAAGTGTATCTCCTGTTACAAGAGATTGCCCTACGGTTACCAATGTGTCAGTAGAAACGTTTGAGATCGTTACCGCCGGCACATACCTTCTCACGTATGCAATTTCATCATCCGACTCTTCAAACTGCATTGTCGTTTGCTCGGCCGGAGAAACAAAGAGTACATAAACAAAAATTGCGGCAGCCAACAGCCCGACAATCAATAAACCTGTTTTTAAGTTTTTCATATTATTTATTTTATTCCCCGATTACAGCTCTGTTAGTTTGTATTTTTTGTACCATTTCCTGCAGGATGGGTATCGCTTCACTTGCAGTGTAAACTTTACCATCCAGCTCAATCTTATCAAGTTCTAAGCCCTCGCGTAAAAGCTGCTCTACCTTGTCTGTTCCAAGCAATATAGTGAGTAATTCTGTTAATTTGTCCGTATCAACTCTTTCAGTGGTGAAATCCCAGATATCCGATTCAATCACTTTTTCTCCATGAGTTGTTTTTACATTCGCACGAACCTGCCAGGCATAAACTTCACCTTGTTCCAAAACCTCAGCAAGCTCCTCGGGATACCGAAAACTATTGCCCGTGGTGATAACATCTAAATAGACGTTGCGGGAGGTATTGGTGATATTTTCACTTGAGTGAGGCTGTTGAAATTGATTGTTCAATAACTGTTCAGTTGTCTCGGTTTCGCTCTTTTTAACAACAATCAGTCTGTACATTAACTGCTCCAGGCCACTCCACTGAAAAAGCGGGGTTTCAAACCTTAAATCAGTTCTTGAGATTCTCCTTAACGCCTCACCATCATCGCTGATAGTAAGTTCACTTTCAGGCAGATTCGTTTCAAAAGAGATCGATTCTGTAGCTATAAGTTCTTTAGATACTCCATCCGTTATTTTGAACAGTTCCACTTCCACCGTGTAATTATCGTCCGATACCAATGCTCCGGCATTCAGTGAGCTTAATATATTCCGGGCACTGCTGCTTAAAATAAAATCGAAATTCAGATCTCTTTCGCCATCGGGTAATGTACCGTTTATAATATCAAGATTAGAGAAACGAACAGTTTCGTCGGGCTGCAGCACGATTGCGTCTTCGGGTTCCTGTACAGCATAAAGAAGCTCACCATAGAAATCACTCATCAATCTGGTCTCTATCAAATACTCCACCGGTTCATTTTCAGATGGATTCTGAATCTGATAATGCAAAACGGGGATATTTTCAGAACTTTTGAACATAAACGTTATCAGTTCATCCAGATGATCCGAGCTGAAATCACCATGAAATTGAAGATTGAGCAGTTGCCCCTCTTCTGATGCGGCCCTATTCTCCGACTGAAACAATAATCCCAGTAAGAGAATCAGTGACCAATACACTTTTGCGGATTTCACTTTATTTAGTGGTTCTTTTAAAGAAGATAACATTCGTAGCTGCTGGATATACTTAAATATGATTAATATATAGTGGTTGGGATTATTTTTTCATAATTATTCTACATCCCGTTTAGTACAATTTTTCCTGCATTTTGATTGTTCTCCATCCTGGAATGGGCTTTTTCAACATCACGCCAATCATAAACAGAATCGATAATAGGCCTTAATTTCACATTTTTAAACAAATTAATCGTATTTGAGTAAAACTCTTTGGTTAATCTTGCTTTGTAGGCAGTATTTCGGTTCCTGAGAGTAGAGCCTTTAATGGTTAATCGTTTACTGAGTATTGGCACAATACTCATTTTCTCCACCTTTGCACCGCCCAGCATTGCCAAATAGACCAATCTGCTATCCATAGCCATTACTTTTAGATTATCGTGCCAATAAGGCGAACCAACAAAGTCGATAATCACATTTACGCTATTCTTGCCAAGCTCAGCTTCAATAATATCTGAATGGTTTTGCCTTTTGTAGTTGATAAGAAGCCGGGCGCCCAGTGATCTGCACAGCTGCAGCTTTTCGTCACTGCCTGCTGTGACGACTATTCGGGCATTTTTCAACTGATCTGCCAGCTGAATTGCGGCGGTTCCTACTCCGCTGGCACCTGCATGAATCAGAATTGTTTCTCCCTCATCAAGTTCTGCCAGCCATATAACCGCCTGAAATGCCGTGAGGAACACCTCAGGGATAGCCGCAGCCTCCTCAAATGAAAGGGATTCCAGCATGGGCATGGCAAGATCTTCATGAATTGTGCAATATTCGGCATATCCACCCCCTCCCAGCAGACCAAAAACAGCATCTCCTTTTTGAAATTTTGAGACTCCCTCCCCGACAGATTCAACCACCCCGGCCATTTCCAGCCCCAGAATTGGCGATTCCCCCACAGGAGGCGGATACTTCCCCGCTTTCTGCAGCAAATCGGCACGATTGAGGGCTGTGGCCTCTATTTTAACGAGAAGTTCCTTGTCTGCCGGTACCGGATCAGGATGTTCACCAATTACCATTACCGGATTATCGCCGCTATTATCAACCAGAAGTGCTTTCATTTTACTATTTTCTTTAGGAGAGAATGGATCAGGTTATTCAGGTCAGGAGAAGTTTTCAGCATCAGAAGTGGAATCAAAAAAGCGAACGTGAAAAAAAGTGATTTTATTGGGATATCGAGATATAAGTTATCAAACGAAATCCATACATATGCAATATAGAGTGTAAACGACCCCAGGATAATTACAAAAAGGGTTCCCATTGTAAAAGGCTGCATCTCCATGCGCAACCAGATGTATATGTATTTAACACTATTGTAAATCAAAAGAGCCAGAGCTGAAGCTATTGCGGCACCAATTATGCCATAAATCGGAATGAGCAGGTAGTTTGCCGTAATGGTGATCACTACAAGTACGATATTGGTGTAAAAGCTGACCCGGTAGTGTTTTGAATTGAGTAGAATAATTCCGTTTGAGCCGGTTATCACCTCAATTAATTTGCCAATCCCGATAATGAAAATCACCCATTTCCCCTGGCTGTAAACTTCGGGCAGCAACATTAGAAAAGGCTCGATATTTACCCAGATCAATCCAAAGATGAGGATACCCGGAATGAGTTGATTGATCGACGTCTTTCGATAAATGGACGCTACTTCAGGCCATTTTTTATTTTTAATAAAATCGGACAGCAGCGGGCCTGCAATTTTTTCGATTGAGCGCTGGGGTACCGCAATCACCGAACCGATATAGAACGCGATTGCATAGATTGCCGTGTTTTCAAGGCCCGCCATGGAACCAAGCATAATCACATCAATATTCCAGACCAGAACCGTAGTAAGACCACCCAACAAAGAGAACAGGGTGTAATTTGCCATCCCCTGAACCAGCGGTTTTTTCAGAATTTCGAAATTTGGGATAATTCTAAACTCACTCTTTCTCCAAATCTGCATGAGGATGAAGAGCGGTTGAGACGCATAGCTGAGTACAAAAAGGGTGACAAACTGAGAGAAGCTTATTAGCTCAAAAAAGTATAAAGCCAAAAAAAGGATCGCGAATACTCTCTGAATAATTTCATTTACGAAGGACCCTGTTGTGGAATCGCGAAGTGAGCGAAGATAGTTGTTCAGAACCTCGAAGTAGAGAATGAAAAGCGTGAGCGGTAATACCCAAAGATAATAATCGACAAAAAGCTGAGACCGCTCTAAATAGAATTGTATCAGATAATCATCAAAGATGAAAAACAGGCCGGTAAATAGTAAGAACCCGATAAAAGGTACCAGCAGCGCCCAAAACAGCAACCCGTGATCTTTTTGACCCGACTGTTTAAAAAATGGGAAATAGCGAAGAATAAGATTGTGAAACCCAAGATGTGCAAACTGGGAACAGATCAGTGAGGCCGAAATCAACACCCTGGTCAGCCCATACTGGTCGGGATTTAGGATGTGCGGATAGAGAAGAATAGTGAGTATAAAGCCCAACCCTATACCTGTATAGGTAATCAGGCTGTTAAGGATACTCTGACGTACAATAATTCCCAAAATCGTCTATTTATCGGTTTGGCTTAGTGATCGGTAAATAATAGACATTGTTTGATTAAGAATATACCCTTTCCTGACTCTATGTTTATTCGTGTAGTTAGCATCAGTGCTTCAGATTCTATTGGAACTATTACGGTGAAGCAAAATCAATTTATTTTCCATTAAAGGCTCCTTGTTCATTTTGTCTTGAAACTGCCGCCTGTCCCGAGCGCATCCAATCGTGTGGTCACATTTTGATGTAGTAAAAGGAGATACTTCCTAATCCCGACAGAAAATCATTGTCGGGATTCGTCAGCATGACATGGTTTCAAATAGGGGAAAGGGTTATTGTCATTCTGAGTCACTAATCTTGCCCAAAAGAGGGGCAACACTATTTGAAAATCTCCATTTAGATGCGAAAATAAATCGTAACAAAAGCATACCAGAACACTCCTTGATTTAGGATAATTATTGAATGTAGTAATCTAACCAGAGGCTTTATGGGTAAAATTAATCTTTCCAGTCTGAAATCGTGCATAGAAAGCGCGAATGAATCTTATCAGCAGATAGAATCCGAAAAGCCGGCTGAACTGCAGGTTGTGGAGTTAAAAAAAGCGGACAGTATGGACGAACTTCTTCAGAACGCCGATGAGATGCTAAGAAATATTCCATCCCTGCCAAAAACCGGGTAAGATCACTTTCACTGCTGTCCGGCCAAAAAGCCCTTCAGTACCCATATCCTGAATTTGAGTAAAAAGCCTGCAGCCCGGGCTTTGCCACGAGTAAGGTACCCTGCGGCCAGCACTACACTACCCGCCAATTTTATAAGCTCTCCGGAAAGTTTGATTGCCCTTCTGCCCGGTGATCCGATGGTTTTAATCCGCTCACTCCTGCCTATTCCTTTCGATTGATTTTTGAGATAGGATTCCTTCAAACGATCTGATCCGATCCGGTGCCACAACGCCATATCACTCCAGTAGTGCAGAACCACCCCCTCTTTTCTGATCCTTTCAAAAAACTCTTTCTCTTCGCTGCCAAGCAGATCCGGGCCCATCCTGCCCAGGCCGGTATGAAAATCACCATACGCCTCAAACACGGCCTTCTTGATGAGCATATTTCCGCCACGGGGAAAATTCGTTGGCGGATAAATTCTGTCCTCATCACCCAAATCATGCAAGCCAAACATCGGCATCAACTCTTTGGGAATCCAACCGGTTTCATCACTATCAAACGACACGAAAATACGGCCTCCCGCACACTGTGCCTCCGGATCCCTCCTTAGATAGTTCAGTGCCGTTTCAATAAACAATTCAGGGAGATGAACGTCATCATCAATAAAAAGAACTGCATCTGAAGCGGCTTCTCTTACAGCCCGATTTCGCGCAAAAGAGAGTCCCTGTCTGGTTTCGCTTACCCATCTGAAACTCAACCCGGAACTGCGCTTTGAAAAATCACTGCAAACTTCTTCCGTATGATCCCTGCTGTTGTTATTAATAACCAGGATCTCGAATTCGCCGGGATCTGCCGATTGAACCTGCAGATCCGCCAAAGTATCGCGAAGGTACTCTGCCCTGTTATAGGTACAAATGGCTATTGTTATGAGAGAAATTTTGTTCATATGTTTGTAACTGCCGGCAAATATAATCAATTGATCTTTCAAGAACATTGAGTACAAATAAACAACCTCTCGTTTCCGCTATAATCCCTACGCATAACCGCTCTGATCTGTTGAAACGGGCTATTAACTCTGTACGTGAGCAGACCTGGGAAAATATGGAGATCGTTGTGGTAGACGATGCTTCTAAAGATGACACCCCTGATCTGCTTCGAGAACTTTCCGCGGAGGATGCTATCACACTGGTTAGAAATGAATCTCCGAAGGGTGCCGCGGCCAGTCGAAACATCGCAATAAAACATGCAAAGGGCGAATTTGTAGCCGGGCTGGATGACGACGATTTCTGGAGGCCCAGGCGGATTGAGCTGATGATGGATGCATTTGAGGAGGGGTATTCCGCCGTCTGTTCAAACGACAGAATGGTATTTGACAACAGGGAGATTGTCTGGAAGAAGAAACCGCTAATTACCCTGAACGATCTGCTTTTCTACAACCAGGTAGGTAACCAGGTTCTCACAAAAAAAGCGTATCTGACTGAAGTTGGCGGTTATGATGAGTCTCTTTCATCTGCCCAGGATTATGATCTGTGGATACGCCTTGTTCACGACTTTGGCCCGATAAAAACAGTTCCTCATACGTTACAGGTTGTGAACATGGAATCTGAGCGGGAGCGAATATCCACTTCCGGGGATGAAACCTCGGGATACTATGCATGCTTTGAGAAACACCAAAGCAAAATGAATGAGGTTCAGAAAAAGTATCAGCTATACAGGATAAAGCTGGCCGAAGGGGAAAAGGCAGGTTGGCTGGAGATGTTTAGATCGGTACCGGGAGAACTGCTTATAAAAGAGATAACGAGAAAGCTTTTTCTGTAAACAGACCCGATTTGAGATTTACTTGAGCCGGTAAAAACTGAACCGTATACCATACGCCCCTTTTT
>REDT01000124.1 GCA_007693295.1 Balneolaceae bacterium | reverse complement strand
ACCCAAAGATGTGAAGGATCAAAAATAGAGAATAGATGATCACCCTGTTTTATCTCACGGCCGGATACGGCATTGCTCTCGGCGATCACTCCATGATGTGCTGAGTTAATGTATAACTGGTTTCCCCCATCTTCTAATATTGAGCCATTTCGGTTCTCATTTAAAAATTGTTCGTATCCGGCTTTTCTCACTTCAAACTCTCGTTCTCTTTCCTGGTATTCCCGCAGCGATATTGCATCATTTTCAAGAAGACGCTGTGCCCGCTCGAAAGCCTGAGATGCCTGCCGGTACGCCAGCCGTAATGCAGTCCAGGAGTTTTGTGAAGAGAGTGGGGGTGAGATGGTTAAAAGCCGCTTGCCCGGAGTAACGGACGTGCCGGCAACTGGAACGATATTGAAACTGCCGGAATCAATATAACCGTCAACCGGAGAGTAAACCTCATGATAATGCTCAGGATTATAGATAACCGTACCTATACCCTGCACTATTTCAGGAATCGTATGATATGATGCAATGCCGGATGCGACATTCATTCTCCACTGCATCGCTTTGTCAAGTACTACAACCTCGGCCTCATCGATGTCTGAATCTAAACGCTCGTAACGGCTCACGCTGCCAAGTACGATGTCATAACGATTACTTTCAGTTCTAAAAGCAACCGAAAGGTCGGGTTCATCTGAATCCCGGAAAGTCAGTTCGAACGGGTAAATCCCTTTCCGGCTGCTGTTAAGATCTTGTTGTATGGAAACAGATCCGTTTTCAACAAACCGGACTTCCCCATCCAAAACTTCCAGGGGCTGATGATTTTTGGAGAAAAACAATTCACCCTCAATCCTGCCCGAATTTTCATGAACTTCAAACAGGGCAAAAATTTCGAGATCATCGACCCAGTGCGTAAGCCTTTGATGGTGATCGGAATGGTCGTGACTACCTGAATGGGAGGTTTCATTACTGCTGCAGGCAGAAAAAAGAAACAAAATCAGAAATAGAGGGAGAATGGATCGGCCTGATGTCATGAAATTAATTTTGGATGATGAATTCTTGCCCCGTTAATGCTTCAAGTTCTGTAGCAATACCATAATAGTTAGTGAGCTGGTTAAATCGGGTTTGAAAAGTGTCTGCAATTAAATTGAGTGTGTTCAAAAAGTCACTCACCGACAGAGTTCCTTCTTCATAGGAGATGAGCAATCTGTTCAGGAATGGGTCTTTATTGTTGAGATACTCCGGGAATTGGTTTAGCCTGTACTCGTAACTGTCCAGTTCACCAAGCAGTTGAAAAGTGATTTGGTTTCGCTTTGATTGAGCATAGTCCAGGTTCGCCTGTTCAATGCCTTGCAATGCCCGTGCTTGTGATATGGACTCGGAATTAGAACTTAAAATTGGCAGGGGGATGGATATACCGAACAGGAAACCTCGCCAATTTGGGTTAAGCTGTTTATAACCTGCTGAGAGATCAAACGATGGAATTCGGTTGCTTCGTGCTATGGACTCTTCAAGTATTGCGGCATCTACGGCTTGCTGAAGGGCGAGTGATTGGGGTGATCGATCTAAAAATTGAAAAAGCTCAGAATTGTCCGGCAGTACTACGTTTAAACTTTCAAACTCCCCTTTGAAATAGAGTTCAGCATGTTCATCAAAACCCATCCGGTTACGCCACAACATGGCAAGGCGATCTGCTTCAATCCTCCGCTCCTCAATACGTGCCTGAAGTTGATAGTTACTCATTTGGATCAGCTGATCATCCAGTAGTGAAACTTCACCAGCCTCCGCTCTTCGAAGTGAGGCATCAGAAATACGTGAAATTCGTGATTTCAGGTTCTCCAATATTTCCACTTCTCTTTGGGCAAGTAAAATCCGGATAAATCCCAGCCGGGTTGCCGCAAGCCATTCATGGCGGTCGCCATCGGCCTGGTAATCAAAAAGCCTGATACGGGCATCTCTTCGTTCTCTGAGGTTTCTGAAGTGGCCGGGAGTACGAATCTCTTTCTGCAGGTAGAGATACTGTTCATATTCCGATTGAGAACCATTATCCAGAAACTCCAGATCATAAGAGATGGAGGGATTGAGAGGGGTTACCTGAGCGCGTTCACCATAACTCATGTAATTGAATCGATTTTCAAACTGTTGCCACTGTAGGCTGTACTCTTCAGAGAGCTCCTTAATATTTCCTATCT
The DNA here is from genome assembly GCA_007693295.1 of Balneolaceae bacterium. GTDB lineage: Bacteria > Bacteroidota > Rhodothermia > Balneolales > Balneolaceae > Rhodohalobacter. The sequence continues at coordinate 6,622 of REDT01000124.1, read as the reverse complement.
CAATTTCGATGACCTGAGCTTTGATCGGAGATAAGAAAACGAGTGAAATTAATATAGATATGGAAAAGCAAATGGATCGACTAAAACAGAGTCTGTCAAATTTAAAATCCATATAATACATTTAATTACTTTTTTGCCGGCTTATTTATGATAATGTTATCGGTGAATAAGTCTGCCAATAAATTGAATATAATTGTAAAGAAATATAGAGTGGAAAGGTAATAATTACTATTGATGAGCATTATTACTTTTCGTGCAGGGTATTATTAACAACATTTATCAAGTTGAGTTTTCAAGAAAAAGGTTGGCCTTTTGTATTTATTCAGTGTGTTAGAATTTGCATACACTTCAATAAGCTTTAATTTTTATACTATTAATCGTGTACTAACTGCAATAAATGTTTGCCAAATCCAAATACTCGGTCCGTAAAGCCCTTCTTAAGGGTACATCATCAAAGTAGCTTATAAATTACTTCGTTTTTCTGTTCGCTGTTTGATGCATACCCGGGATCGCACAGTAGATAAAGCCCTTCAGGAAGGATTGAATAAAGAATTTCCGAAATCAGTAACTGACTGGCACTATCTTCGCCATCGCACATCTGGAAATACCACATGGATTGAGCTGCACTTCGTTTTCTCTGATGATATTTCCCTGAAAGAAACACATGATGATGCTACAGTGTTGGAGTGGAGGATGATTGATTCCCTAAATACGGATGCCGTTATTACTGTCCATCTCAAACCGTATGATGCACATGATGAAGCTCATGAAATTCTGGAAGGTGCAAATAAGAAGTAAGACTTGGATGAGTTTGCGTGAGATGTGCGTTTTGAAGGTATTGTTTTTAAGCAATTCTTGATTCTCAGCTACGAGTAGATATTGTTACACCTCGTTCGCGGCGGTCAAGGTCGATTAAATATGAGATCCCGAATTCCGAATCTTCTATACTCTGCCACAAATTGGCAGGAATATCACGTGTGAAGGCAGCACTTGCGGAGGCACTTGCCAGTGCAATCGTCGCAACGGAGTCTACATCACCTGTATAGCTCACACATTTTCTTAACAGTTGCGCCAATGAATCTGAATGAACGATTGCCGTGAGTTCGGCCTTGACTGTTGAAATGCCAGATCATTGTGCTTGTCGACAAACTTGGCTTCTGCGAATTCAAAATAAAAACCGTACGCATCACCAATCGCACCAAATGCGAGAGGACTTGGTTCATGTTTTAATTGTGATTCGATCATAAATACTTTCAGAGGTGTAACGGCCTTTTTAGCCATTTTGGTGAACTATAACTTAGAACAAAACATTGTATATAACTTCTTCTTGCTCAAATCCTGACATTATCTTTTCACCAGTAGCAGACTCTCCGAACTACCGTATATTATTACCAATTAATACTCCCGATTAATTTTTATAATGATTCCCCGTTATCCTCGTTGAAAAGAAAAAATTTACCGTGAAAAAACTCATTGCATTTTCTGTTTTCATTCTCAGTTTTATCCTGGTTATTCCCGCCACGGCGCAGGATAACGGCGAGTTCAAAATTGCCCGTGTCCAATATGGCGGGGGCGGCGACTGGTACAGTTCTCCATCTGCACTCACCAATCTCGTGAGGTATACCAAAGAGCAGGTTCCCATCCGGATCAATGAGAGGTACGATGATGTACAGATCGGCAGCCGCGACATTTTTAACTATCCGTTTCTGTTTATCACCGGTCATGGCAATATTACGCTGAATGACACCGAGATGGACAATCTGCGGCGGTACCTTGAAAACGGAGGTTTCTTGATGGTTGACGACGATTATGGGATGGATCAGTACGTAAGGCCGCTGCTAAAGCGTGTATTCCCGGATGAAGAGTTTTTTGAGCTTCCCGCCAACCACCCGATCTACAACATTGTTTACGATTTTCCGGAGGGGCGCCCGCCAAAAGTGCATGAACACGACGGTAAACCGCCACAGGCATTTGGCGTGTACCGGAATGGCCGCATGGTAATTCTCTACACCTACGAATCGAACCCCAGCGACGGCTGGGCCTACGACGAACATGATAACCCGGCGCAGATAACGCAGGCCGCACTGCGTTTTGGGCTGAATGTTCTGGTCTATGCGATGACGCACCCCTGATCTTCAAAAATTTCCACTTTGTTTCGAGTGGTTGAAGGTTGAAAGTTAAAGGTTTGAACTCATTGATTAATAATAGATAAGTAGGCAGTTGACCCCAATGGGTTCTATCGTGTGGACACATTTTGATATAGAATAAAGAGATACTTCCTCATCCCGATAGAAAAACACTGTCGGGATTTGTCAGCATGACAAGAGTGATGGTGGGATAGTTGGTGGGCATCCCGTCCAGTGTAGAGCGATGCTCCTCCAGCCCGCCAATACGGTGAAATTCATTCTTTGCGTGCCGGCGTGAGACTGAATGCTGCATGGTTGGGGTTCTTATGCGCCGGTCTTCTTATTAAAAACGCGGCTGTCATCTCGACCAAGTGAGCGAAGCGAACGCGTGGAGAGATCTCCCTGCGATGGGAACTACTATAAACAACGCTTAATAAAACTCCTGCCGATAACGGGGAGATTTCGCTAACGCGTTCAAAAGATGAGCTCCAATTTGCAATTTTTTTAAAATGTGTCCACATGATAGGATGGGTCGGGACTGCGACAAACACGCAGCAGTAGGCAACTCCTGACATAGTTTTTACTACAAACTGCAAACCGTGAACCGTGAACCGTGTTTGAGTTGGTTATTAATCAATCCCCGAAAAATATGCAGGAACAGGCACATCCAGCATGGTTTTGAGGCCGGGTGTTGTGTTTTTGATCGACCGGACTCCATTAACCGTAATGGCACATGTGGCAACATCACCGTTTATGCCCCCATCAATTTCAGTGGTAACATTGGGAAGGCCTTTGATGATGATCTTGTCGTACGATTTCTCTTCGCCCACGGCAGCCCTGAACAGCAGCTTAATTACCTCTTCACCATTTAAAATACCCGAACCAACCTGTTTTACTCCGGCCGGCATGCCCTGCTCAATAGGTTTGTACCCGTTGGTGATTTTGGTTTTTGCAATCACAGGATTGAGTGTCTCCCGGTTTTCATCAAGTTTCCATCCCATTGCTGCGGCAATCAGGTCAACCGACTCCGGCAGACCAACATGGCGCAGTGACCCGTCTCTCTTCTTTGCTTCAAACTCTTCGTGGGTAAGTCCGGCGCCAATCTTCTGCTGAAAGGGAACTCGTCGGACCGAAGCATCCTGAACGCGTTCTACCGTAACAGAGTCGACCCGCTGAGCGATAGAGGTAAATACTGCCGGCAAATAGTCCATTAAAAACCCGGGATTCACACCGGTTCCAAGGCATGCTACACGGTTTTTCTTACAAATATCATCAATTGTTTTAGCCTCAGCCGGATGCTGTTTCCATGGGAAGATAAGCTCTTCGCAGGTAGTAACAATATTAAGCCCGGCATTGGCAGCATCTTCGATCTGTGAAACCATCTTTTTAATCGATGATACAGTTGTTATCACCGCAACTTCCGGTTTCAGCTCAGCTTTTTCCATGGCTTCATCAATGGATTTGTAAACCAGCACTCCCGATTTTTTGGTTTTGACAATCTCACTGATGTCTTTTCCAATCAGCTCGGGGTTAAGATCTACAACACCCACCACGCTGATTCCCTCTCTGTCTGTGAGATATTGCAAAACCTGCTGGCCAAGTGCGCCGATTCCAATTTGAATAATAGGTATCATGGGTAATAGTTTTTTATATGATGATGACGGTTTCTAAAACATATGAATTCGGGAATAGATTTGGTAACTGAAATCTGATCTTATTAGAGATTCGTTGAAGAGTTCAGAACGTGTGGACACATTTTAATATAGAAAAAGGAGATACAATGCAGTGACAACGCAATCATTGCGTGCCGGCGTGACACTGAAGGCTGCATGGTTGGGATTCTTATACGCCGGTCTTCTTATTATAAAACGTGACTGTCATCTCGACCAAGTGACCCGCCGTCTGGCGGGGAACGCGTGGAGAGATCTCCTTGCGATGGGAACTTCTTTAAACAACGCTCTAAAGGGCTCCTTCCTATAACAAGGAGATGTCTCGATTCCAGCCCGAAAAGCACGGGCTTTCACTCGACAAGACAGGGGCCTTGGTGGGATAGTTGGCGGGCAACCGGTAACGGAGTAGACCGACGCTACTTCTGCCCGCCAATTTGCAATTTTTATAAATTGTATCCACACGATAGGAAGCACAGAACATGCTGACAGGTCTTAAACCTGTCACTTTCAGCTTGACACTACACTAGATCAAAAGCCAAATCATTAGTACAATAAAGAATGGGCTGATCGAGGTAATAATTAATCCCAATGTTCTAAAATCGGCCTGTTTGAGGTAATTTGTTGAAAAAACCAGCGCATTTGGGGGAGTGGAAATTGGCAGCAGCAGCGCGGTGGATGCGGCAAAGCCGAGAGTGACCACCATCAGCAGAACGAACTCAGTAGGCACAAGGATGGCGCCAAACGGAATCAAAATACTTGCCGCTGCAGTATTGCTCATTACATTGGAAGCCAGGCTGGTGATAAATGCCATCATCAGAATTACAATGAACGGATTTTCGAAAGCGGGTATTAACTCTACCATAAACGCAGCCAGGCCGGAGTCGTTAATGGCTATGCCCAGGGTTAATCCGCCGGACACCAAAATGAGAGTATCCCAGGGAATCAGTTTAATTTCTTCTGCCTGAATGATTCCTACCGCAGTAAAAATTACGATTGGAATAAGGGAAACTACGGCAACCGGAATCATGTGGACGGTTGAGGTCATCCACAACCCAATGGTAATAATAAACGTGAGTACCACTATCACCCGGTTTTCAGTTGTGTTACGATCCGCCAGATCGCGTGGCGTGGGCTCTTCCTGGAATTCAATGTTAAGTTCTGTGAGTTCTGTTTTAAACAGACGCTTAAGAATATACCAGGCCAGCAGGATGAGAGTAAAAGCTGTGGGAACGCCCGGTATCATCCAGTCTACAAAGCTGAATTCATAACCGTATGACTGTAAAATACCCAGGGCAATGGCGTTTGGAGAACTTCCGATTACGGTGCCAATTCCCCCCAATGTTGCAGCTGCAGCCACTCCAAGCATCATCGCTTTTACGATGGGTTCTTTTTTACCGTACTTTTTGGCAAACGGCATGATAATGGTAAGCATCATGGCTGTGGTGGCCGTATTGGAGATGAACATGCTTAGGATGCCGGTAGTAAGCATAATTCCAAGTAGAAGGTTATAGGGTTTTGTACCAAAACGCTGAATCACTACACCGGAGAATTTACGGTCAAATTTTGTGATTTGAGCACCGATGGCCAGTATAAATCCCCCGAGCAGAATCCATATTACAGGACTCGACCAGGTGTTCACATACTTTTCCCAATCTTCAGTGATGTCGAGCGGGGCCGGACTTTCCAGGAAAAAAACTGCCAGGCCCATGACCAGAAAACTCACGGCAAAGGGAGGAATGACTTCAGATATCCAGAGAGCTGCGGCAACAATAAGAATAAAGAGGGCATGGCGGGCTGATGGCTCAAGTCCGGCCGGCGAAAAAAACTCTACAAAGGCAACACTCCCAAGGATGATTAAAACAAGCAGTGTCAGGTTACGGGTGATGGGCCACTTTACCCGTTTCATATACCGATTAGCGGCCGTTCGCGAATCGGCAAGGCTGAACCTGGTTAACCGGTCTTTAATGCGGGTTTTTAACATAATTCGGAGTGCAGGTAGTGATTCTCTTACGATTAAAATACTGAGAATTAATGACTCAGAAAATCGGATTTGGATAAAAGCCAATGCAGGGGAACGATTTAATAGAGCGCATGGATTTTATGGAGGTGAGTTTACTTAAACCTAAGTTCGATTAATAATATTTCGATTGAGATCCTGAAAGGTCCCCTCCTTTCCCACGTAGTGATCCCTACGGGACAAGGAGGGGCTCCGAGCGCAGCGATTCCCACGAAGTGATTTCCCCGCAGGGATCCGTCAGCTGACGGAAGGGGTGGTTGTGCCATGGGCATCCCGTTGGGGAAATAGGGCTATAATTCATCAAATTAGTTTCTAGATTTGAAAAAAATCTTGTTGAACCACCCCCGGCCCCTCCTTAAGAAGGAGGGGAGCGTTTTTTTCATAATCTTAAAATCGATCTTAGTTTCTAAATATTTAGTCAAACTCACAGTAATAAATAACAATCAATCAATACGGTATGGGACTATGGATTACAAAAAGAAATGGTGGAAGCACTCTGTAATAGGAGTGACGCTTGTTGGCCTTGGAATCAATTTCGTTGCTGAGGCTACAATTATAAAAAGCAACAGCCCGGCTGAATTTGACCTGGCCCATATGGCACTTTGGTTTTGGATTGGCCTTTTTGGCCTGGTGGCCATAAACGCGGGAATCTCGTTTGTTGCTGATGCAGTAAAGCAGCGTATTTATCTTGAAATACAAACGGGAGAGGCGCCTGTGGGGGGCGGAAGTTTGAAGTAGAAAGAAATTCGGGGGAAGAGGAATTATTTAATGCTTTTATAGGAAAAAGTTTGCAGTTGGCAATTGACAGT
>REDT01000318.1 GCA_007693295.1 Balneolaceae bacterium | reverse complement strand
CCTGCGTAGCTTCTTGATCAACTACAGCCGTAAGTAGTTCTATAGCTTGTTTTCTTGTTAACTTCATCATGCACTAACTTAGAAAATAATATAGTTGAGACATGTTTTAAGGGATAGCTGTTACCTTTAGACAATATCGTTTATTCATCAAGATAAACACGAAGAAAAATTAAATCATTCAAAGGGTCGCACAATAAGCCTGTATAAATAAATATTCGTAACGGTATGCGGAACAATTTACTATTTTTCAATTAGGTGTGAAAATTTGAGCCAGGGTTCAGTTCTTTCAGGGATTGCCCGAAATGTTTGCTCTTTTTTGAGAGTAGGATGCACGAGTGTCAATTCATAGGCGTGAAGCGCAATGGTTGCATTATTGCCTGTGCCATATTTACGGTCTCCCCATATTGGAAAACCGTGGGCCTGTAGCTGTACCCTTATCTGATGAGCACGACCGGTAATCAGGTTTACCTGTATCAATGAGAGATTTTCAAAAACTTCCAGTCTTACATACGTGAGCTGAGCCTCTTTGGCTCCACGAACTCCTTTTTTTACAGTTTTAACAACATTTGTTTTTTCATCTTTAAGAAGGTAGTGGGTTAAATATCCGTTTGGGGGAATGTTTCCCTCAACAACAGCCAGGTAGGTTTTTTTCAGGGTGCGTTTTCTAATCTGTTCATTTATCCTTGATGCGGCTTTGGAGGTTTTTCCAAAAGCCATAACCCCGCTCACCGGTTTATCTAATCTGTGCAGGAGCCCCAAAAACACATTGCCGGGTTTATTCGTTGAACTCTTAATGTACTGTTTACATAAGTTGAGCAGATCAGGCTCTTTTGTATGATCTTCCTGAGATAGCACACCCTTTGGTTTATTCACAACAAGGAGATGGTTATCTTCAAATAGAATTTCAATATCAGGATTGGTTCCTGTACTCTTCATCATTGGGCATATTATTAATATTGCAAGCTCAAACCGCTTTCGTAATCTTCTTATCTTGTCAGGAATATAAAACCTTTTATAACCCCTATTGTGGTTCTTATTTTGACGAAGTAATTCTCTGAAAATGTCAATATCGATCGAAGAAAAAATATCAAATCTGCCTCTAAGTCCCGGGGTGTATCAGTTTAAAGATAGCAAGGGCAATCACCTTTATGTGGGCAAAGCGAAGCGTTTGAGGAACAGGGTTCGTTCCTATTTCCAGGACTCACGAAATCATGATGGCAGAATAAGGGTGATGGTTTCAAAGATTGACGATATAGAGGTGATTGTTACCGATTCTGAAGCGGAGGCGCTGATTCTGGAAAATACCCTGATCAAAAAATATCAGCCGCGCTACAATATTATGTATCGCGATGATAAGTCGTACCCCTATATCTGTATTACCGGCGACAGGCGCCCGAGGGTTTATCCGACACGAACAGTGGTTAAGGATGGCAGTAAATATTTTGGTCCCTACGATCATGTTGGGCACATGAGGAGAATGCTTGAAACCATTCGCAAAACTTTTGACCTCTGCACCTGTGCAGTTTCTCCCAAAATGATTGACAAATCGCGCGGGGCACCCAAATGGCACTCCTGTTTTGACGACTATCTGAAAAATTGTTCGGGCGACTGGGAGGAACAGAGGTACATCTCGACAATTGAAAAAGTAGAGCGATTACTGAGTGGAAAAACAGATGACCTGGTAAGGGAGATTAAAGAGGAGATGGAAATTGCCTCAGCTGCAATGGAGTTTGAAGAGGCGGCGAAATTACGCGACAGCATGGTATCTCTTCAGAAATACAATCAAAAAATGAAGATGGTGGCCAACAAAGATGTTCACCGCGACATATTTGCCATCGATGTGGATGAAGAGATCAGGGAGGCGTGTGGAGTTCTTTTTAAGATACGGGAGGGTAAACTGATTGGGAAATTTCACCGGTTTCTAAAGAATATTGAACACACCTCACGCGAGGTGATGATGCAGTCGTTCGTGGAAGATTACTATACAGGGCAGCACGTAGGAGCTATCCCCGATGAAGTGTACCTAAGCAACCCAATGGAAGATGAGAACCCTCTCTATGAATATCTGTGGGAGCAGCGCAAGAAGAAGGTGCCGATCTATGTTCCCCAAATTGGAGAGAAGAAGCATATGATTCAAATGGCTATCACGAATGCAAAGCTGAATTTGAGTGAGCGAAAGCTGGAGAAGAGAAAAGCAGAAAAAGATCGCATACCTCAATCGGTGAAAGACCTCAAAGAGTATTTGCAGCTAAGCCGGTTACCCCGCCGTATTGAGTGTTTTGATAACTCCAATACCATGGGTACAGATCCGGTTGCCTCGATGGTCTGTTTTGTGGATGCCCAGCCCCGAAAAAGTGAATACCTGCGTTTCAAGATCAAAACAGTTTTAGGAGCTGATGACGTTGCCTCGATGAAAGAGATTGTTAAACGGCGATATCTAAAAGTAAAAAAGGAGAAATTACAGCCGCCCGACCTGATCCTGATCGATGGCGGCAAGGGGCAGCTCAACGCCGCGATTGAAGCTTTGGAAGAGATTGGATTTTCAGATCAGTGTGAGGTTGCAGGGCTTGCAAAGAGGCTCGAAGAGGTTTTTTTACCGGGCAAGATGGATGCCGTCATGATTCCAAAGACATCTGCTTCACTTAAACTTTTGCAGAGGGCCAGGGATGAGGCTCACCGATTTGCAATTACATACCACCGGAAAAAAAGATCAGACCGCACGTTAAAAACAGAATTGACCGAGATTGAGGGAGTAGGGCAAAAGACGGCACAAAAGCTGCTGTCATCCTACGGTTCTGTTCAAAACATAAAAAAAACGAACAAACGTGCACTCCAGGAGCTTATAGGCGAGAAAATGGGAGAACGGGTTTATGCATATTTTAACAACTAACCGTGATCTCTTTCGCATGAATATGTGATAGAAATTAGATGAATGTTGGCGTATTGTTAATTAAAATATGCTTAGAAACTATAAAGGACTGCAATTTCGTCAGTTGTGGAACTTTGGCACACTCTCTGCAGTAAATAAACTTAAAGAGCACTTATTCTACATGAATGGTTATTTCGAAAAAACTGTTTTTGTAATAAGCTGTTAACATCATAAATTTAAGTAAGTCATGAAGCTAATGAATACGGATTTCATACCATCCAATTACGAGCAAATGGAAGATAAGGAGCTTGTACACCTTTTCAGGAAAAAGGATGACCAGCTTGCGTTTCGTGAACTGATGAACAGACATCAGTCCAAGATATACTCGTATATCTTTAGTATGATCCAAAACAGAGAGATAGCTAACGATATATTTCAGGAGACGTTCACCAAAGTCATCACTAAGATGGACGACACCTACAATGAACAGGGGAAATGGATCGCCTGGGTGATGAGAATAGCGCATAATGCAACAATTGATTATATCAGAAAACAAAAACGATTTGTCGACGTTAGTAGCTCGTATGATAAAGAATCAAAAACAGATTTTTACGACAGGTTGCCTGACGAAGATTCCATTGACCAGCAGGAAAAGCTGGAACTGGATGAATCGACAGAAAGTTTACTGAAGCATATTTCAAATCTTCCTGAAGAGCAGCGCACCGTGGTAATGTTGCGTCATTATTACGAAATGCCATTTAAGGAGATTGCTGAACTAACTGATGTATCTATTAACACAGCGTTGGGCAGAATGAGATATGCTTTAATAAACCTTCGTAAAATGTTCGATGAAGAACACGAGAAGGAGTCAAATAACGTATGAAAAAAAAGGATCACAAAAGCATAGCATATCTTTTCAAAGAAATGGATCCCTCGGAAGAGGTAGAGTTTGAACGTAGCCTGCAGGATAACGAAAACCTGCTCATTGAGGTTGAGTCGTTAAGAAAAGTGAATGAAAAACTCAGTTCACTTCCCCACTTTTCAGCTCCGGCACATCTAATTGAAGAAATAAGTTCAAAAGCCCGGAAAAAGACGGCGAAACCGCGAATGAATTGGATAAAACCATTCTATCTGGCAACAGCTGCTATAGTAATGGTTGGCTTTACCGGAAGTATTTTATTCATGGATTCAACTTCATCTGAACAAGACAGCGCATCAGATCATGCCGTAGTAGGAAGTACAAATATGATCTATTCAGACCAAGAGGAACCGGGGGCCTTATCTGAGAGTAAAGCCAAAATTACACCGTGGATAGACAATAATGATATTTTACACTTCAATGAGAGATTGCAAAATCCGGAGTCTGCCCAGATCGATTCTATGTTAAAAGACAGTTATCAGCGCCTTACACCTGTAACAGACCCAATTCAATCGCGAATGTTACAACGTAACCTGCAATTGACAGGCAGTCAGTAGTAATTAATTTTGTCTTAATATAATTGCTATACCCGTAAATGATTGTAGTTTAATGGCCTTTAGTGCAAAGGCCACATCTTTTCCACCGTCAAATGTGTATAACTTCTTTTGGTTAGCTATGAACTGAGGGTTATATTCATAAACAATTTTCATCTTAACAGTCCCCGTAATAAATGGGTAAAATCATTTCCATAGCCAACCAGAAGGGAGGTGTGGGTAAAACAACAACGGCTATTAATCTTGCTGCAAGCCTCGCGGCCATAGAGCACCCTACGCTGATTGTAGATATTGATCCACAAAATAACTCTACAAGTGGTTTGGGTATCGAATCCAAAACAGTGACAAATTCTGTATACGAAGTAATGGTGGGAGGCGTCGAAATTATTGATACCGTTCACCAAACCGAATTACCGTTTTTGGATCTGGTGCCGTCACACATAAATCTTGTGGGTGCTGAAATAGAGATGGTGGATAGAAGTGAGAGAGAGAGAATTCTCTCAAAAGCGATTGAACCGCTAAGCGATAAATACGATTTTATTATAATCGACTGCCCGCCTTCACTGGGGTTGCTTACCATCAATGCATTGACGGCGTCCGATTCAGTACTGATTCCGGTACAGTGTGAATATTTTGCGCTTGAAGGGCTTGGGCAGCTCTTAAATACCATTAAAATTGTGCGTCAGCATCTCAATCCCGAGCTGGATATTGAAGGCGTACTTCTCACGATGTACGACACGCGTACCCGATTATCGAACCAGGTGGCAGATGAGGTGAAACGCTATTTTGATGACCGGGTATTTTCATCGGTTATTTCAAGAAATGTCAGGTTGGCAGAAGCACCGAGTTTTGGTAAACCTGCAATATTATATGATGCGACCAGCGTAGGCTCAAAAAACTATCTTTCACTGGCACGTGAAATTATTCAGCGTAACAAAAAGCTGTTTAAGAACAGCCCGGTATTGACGAAATAGAGGGACCATTATGGCAAAAAAAGTTTTAGGCCGAGGACTCGGAGCTTTTTTCCCCGACTATGACAAAGAGGAAGGGAGTGAAAAGAGTACATCAGAAAATACAAAAACAGCGGTTCCCATCGAACCGGCTGAACGGGTCAATATTGTTCTGAATATTCCGGTTGATCACATCAGGCCAAATCCTCACCAGCCGCGTACCGAATTCAAACAGGAAGCCCTTGAACAGCTCTCATCATCTATAAGAAGGCATGGGCTTATCCAGCCTATAACCGTGCGTTATCTGGGTGAAAGGCGATTTGAACTGATTAGCGGTGAGCGAAGGCTCAGGGCTACTAAACTTGCCGGAATAGACGAAATTCCGGCCTACATCAGGGAAGCAAATGATGAGGAGATTATTGCATTTGCGCTGATTGAGAACATACAGCGCGAAGAGCTGAATCCAATTGAAATTTCTCTGGGTTATCAGCGGCTCATTGATGAGGTAGGATATACACAAAGCGAGGTGGCCGAACGTGTAGGGAAAAACCGGACAACAGTAACTAATATGCTTCGTCTGCTGCAGCTGCCCGATTTTATTCAGGCGTCGCTGCGCGATGAAAGTATTTCAGCAGGTCATGCAAGGGCTCTCATTAATCTTAAGAGTGTAGAAGACCAAAAGAAGATTTTAAAACAGATCGTCTCAAAATCTCTCTCGGTTCGTCAAACCGAAGATCTTGTTCGTTCCTACGAAAAGAAAAATGAGCAGACGCCTGCAAAGAAGAAAGAAGAGAATAAACGGGACCCTTTTCTTGAAGAGCTTTCCAAGCGCCTGAGGCAGAACCTCAGTACAAAAGTCAATATCAAGCCAAAAGGCAAAGGCGGTGAAATTAAGATAGAATATTACTCAGAAGATGACCTAGAAAGATTGATGCAGTTGTTCGATGAAATGGCTTAGTTATCTTACTCTTCTTCCCCTCTTAATTGCGGCATCGGCTACAGCTCAGCCAAGTCTGCTCTATCAGGACTTTACACTGCTTGAGAATCGTTACTATAATACCCCGGCTGCACAACAGGACACAAGGGAAGAGAGTAATGGAAATATGGAATTTCCATCGCCTCGGTCTGTAATGTATAAATCGATGATGATACCCGGATGGGGACAAATTGAGAACCGTCAAATATGGAAAGTTCCCATTATTTATGGGCTCTTTGCCGGGGTTGGACTCTATACCAACTATTTACACAATGAGTATCAGGATTTCAGGGCTGCTTTTTATAACAGCTTTCCCGAAAATGATGATTTGCGGTTTGGTCCCACTCCGGAAAGGCTGGAAGGGGTTAACCCCGGTGAGCTGCAATCAAATCGGAATAGTTTAAGAAATCAGCGGGATTTTATGTTTGTTGTTTTTGGGTTAGCTTATGGGTTGAATGTGCTGGATGCCTATGTTTTTGCACATATGCGCAGTTTTGATGTTTCAGATGATCTTTCGGCGCGTACAACAGTGCAGCCTGCAATAATGGCTAGTGGAAATCCGGGTATTTCCATATCACTTTCACTTTTTAAAAAATAATTGATTATGACATCACCGGAATTCTTTGCGAAAAATAACAAGCAAACAGATCACTTCGATGCAGACAGTAACAAGGATCTATGGAGTATTTTTAAAATAATGGGTGAGTTTGTTGATGGATATGACAAACTATACCGAGTTGGCCCGTGTATTTCCGTATATGGTTCAGCCAGAATGAAACCAAATTCCAAGTATTATGAAATGGCGGTGAAAACGGCTGAATTGATTACTGAGAATGGTTTTGGTGTGATTACCGGCGGCGGGCCGGGCATTATGGAAGCCGGAAACCGCGGGGCACATAATAAAGGGGGGAAGTCGGTAGGGTTAGGTATCGAACTGCCCTTTGAGCAGGGAGTGAATAACTATGTTCATTCCAAATATGAAATCAATTTTAAGTATTTCTTTGTACGTAAGGTAATGTTTGTTAAATATGCCCAGGGATTTATTGTCTTTCCCGGGGGGTTTGGCACCCTCGATGAACTCTTTGAAACGCTCACTTTAATTCAAACTGAAAAGATTAAGAAAATTCCAATAGTTCTGGTTGGTTCAGAATATTGGGGTGGTTTGGTTACTTGGCTTAAGGAGCGATTGGTTGAATTTGGCCTTATAAACAGTGAGGACATGGATTTATTCTATTTAACCGATGATTATGAGGATGCAGTAAAGTATGTTTGTGACTTTTACAAGAAGCAGAAACCGGAACCCAATTTTTCCTATTAGGAAACTTTTAACGCTAAACTAAGTTTTAAATTAATAAGCTAAGCTTTCATGAAATTATTTATAAAATTTCATTAAGTTGAGCCCGTTTAATGGACAGAATCAAAACAAATCAGATCACCATGAAATCATTTAATATACTTATATCATTGATTGCCGCTTTAGCTTTCACATTGATAGTTACCGATAAATCACACGCTCAGGATGATGCCCGTGCAGAAGCTGTACAGTTGTACAACAGCGCACAGGAGTTAGCCGGAGATAATGACTTTGACGGAGCTATTGATCTTTTCAGAGATGCTCTTGATTTAGCCAGAGAGAATAATATTGATGATATTGTTGAGTTGGTTGAAAGCAATATTCCAAGAGTAGCACAGAGTAAAGCTTCCAGCGCATACAGAACCTATCAGAGTGAGAGAACAAAAGATTCAGCAACCCGCGCCCTGAGAAGTTTTGAACAGGCTTTGGAGCTTGCAGAAGAGTTTGGAAATGAGCAAGTTGCCCAGCAGGCAAGAGGCGCAATTCCGCAGCTCTACTACCTGCGATCCGTTTTGGAATTCCGTGAAGATAATTTCGATGCAGCACTGGCCGACCTTGATACAGCCATAGATTTAAATGCAAATTATGCAACGGCTTACTATCAAAAAGGCATTGTACTGAAAGCCAAGAATCCTGACGATCTTGAAGGAGCTTTGGAATGGTACGATCAGGCTATTGAAGTAGCTGAACGAGTGAATGATACCCGCACATTGAATAGCGCACGGAATGGTGCAAGAGACGAGCTGATCTTCAGAGCTGTAAATCTTGCTGATGAGAGAAGATTTTCTGATGCCGTTGCACTACTTGAACGTGTAGAACAGTATGATCCGCAATCTGCAACAGCTCACTACAGGCTTGCTGAAATTCATAACGAACGCGGAAACTGGGATCAGGCAATCCGGCATGCAAATTTGGCACTGGAATATGAGACAGGTGGTGTGACCGACAAGGCAAAAATCTATTTCGAGCTCGGTACTGCATATAAAGGAAAAGGAGACGTGAGTAACGCATGCAGTGCTTTTGAAAATGCAAGATATGGTGACTTTGCAGAGCCTGCAAACCACGAGCTTCAGTTCGAACTGAAATGTGAAGGCCACGTAGCAAGCGGTAACTAGATAAAGCTTCTGTCCATATAAACACTTTTAAAAAGCCACGCGAAAAGCGTGGCTTTTTTTTTAA
>REDT01000224.1 GCA_007693295.1 Balneolaceae bacterium | reverse complement strand
GAGCTACCGAGGAAGGTGTTTGTTTAAAATCAGTAAATAAATATCGGTTTCTCCATAATGCCGGGAGAGAACCAGCGTCCGCCAGCCGGCGGATAACAGCTCCCGAGGACTCGGGACTCTGCCACTGAGCTACCGAGGAAGGTGTTTTTCTGATTAATCGTAACGATTTTTAAATAATCAGAAGTCTTAAATATAAGGCGATGTTTTATCGTATGTCAAGCCGTATTGAGAAATATTTATAAATAAAAAAAGCCGCTTCTTTAAAGCGGCTTCAAAATCTAAAAGACCAATAACTTATACCTGCCCGGAATTCTTCATGTCCTGTATTTCAAGGCGGATTTCCTGAGATACCTTTTTTAGTTCCTGCAGCTGCTTGCGTGCCCTGGTTCCTGCAGCTTTGTTCCCTTTATCATAAAACTTGTTCATGTCATCTTCCAATTCAGCAATCATTGATCGCATTTGCTCAATTCTATTCATTCTAATAACTCCTTTGGTTAGTTTATGTTTATCCAAAAATTATAGCTGGAATTCACCACAAAACTATATAACCCCATGTAAAGGAGCAAGTAAAAACCCCTATTTTAATCAATTAATAGGCTTTTTTGAGGCATTTTCTTTTAAAATGAGAATTTATCTGCAGCATATTCAACGTTTAATTACCAAACTCATCGGCTGTTGTAAGCCAAACATCTTCCTTCACATGGTGAAAGCTTTTGGGAATGAACTGATTTTTGAACTCCTGATCCGTATCGGAAGGGGTTATCTTTTTGGGAAGATCTTCTTTAATTACCCCTGAGGATTGATTGGTGCTGAAAATGGTTACTTCACTCAGGCTAAGTTTTTGCTTTAAAAATAGTGACAGCGAAGGGAGGCTCACCGGTACAGGACGGCTGCCTTCGGTTTGAAAAGCTAAGCATGAGATAAGCAGCATGGGCTGTTCAGGAAATTTATTGAGCTGTATCTCGTCAACCCTGATTTCATCCTCATCGGCCGTGATCAGTGATTTTTGATAGCCGTTTACCCCAATTGTTGAGATGCCCTGATCTGCAAAGAGGGCGATTAATCGATGATTCAGATCCTTGATGGATCGAAGTGTGGCATCTTCACGCATCATCCCGGTTTGGATAAGCCGTTCTGTATATTCGCTGTCTCCGTGAAGGATGATTCCCCTGGATTTTTTCCTTGCCAGGGAACGTGCAAATGCGGTTAAAAACATGCCGTTGTCAAGGTGTTCGTAGTCGAGTACTGCTATAAAATCCATGTCTATTTTTTCAGAGTGCCTGAGGTGAAACCCAAAGGCAGTAGTTGAGAGATATTGTGTTTGGATAACGTGTCGTCGCCATGGTGAAGTACCGCAGTCTTGGTTGGCATAAATTCAGCAAGAACCTGCCGGCAGGCTCCGCAGGGACTGCAAAAATCACCTTTTGGCGCAAAGATGTGAATGGATTTGAACTCCGTATAACCGGCTGCCAAAGCTCTTGCTATTGCAACCCGCTCTGCGCAGAGTCCCAGGCTCCAGATATTTGTCTCAATGTTAACCCCTTCGATCAGGCCTTCGCCCACATCAAGAAGCGCAGCTACCGGAAAATCGGAATGGATAGTGACCGCTTTTTCAGTGAGTTCGCGAAGCGCAGCCGGTATATCCGTTGATGAATCCCTGACGGGGTTGAAAAGGGTGGGATTTTGCGGCTCTTCCGTCACTATGTCCATTTCAAATTCCTGCACCCATTGGCCGAAGAGCTCAGACTCTGAGTTGAGCTTGTATATGTTAATTGGCCGGTCACCATTTCCGAGACAGCTGCAAACCGCCGCCTGAATAGCGGAGATAGAGAGAGGGAAAGAGATATTTTCTACCCTTACACCGGGATAATACAACCCTGACTCTCCCTGAACGAGGCAGGATTCGTCTTTTCCTGAGTATGGAGTGTAGCTATTCATGGGTGGTGTTTAGTTGTTTTTAAATAACCCTATGTTCGAGATAAAAACTAATTAATGAGTGTCGAGGCTATCCAAAAAGATGCATTTGATTTATGGATGCCTTAATAATTAAAGTTTACTTCGTGATCCTTCGAGTCTTTGAGTCTTCTCCCAAAGGGATCCCTATGGGGGTGGTAATAAACAAGCAGGTTTTGCCACGAATCCGCCAATTGGCGGAACGAAGCAACACGAAGTATTTCTGCTACATCTATTTAAATAAACTAAATAATTTAAGTTGAGCTGCAACTAAATATACTTTTTGGACAGCCTCGCAATGGGGGATGAAACGTAGTGAATTCGAAGTCAAATAATGAATATTTGAGTCGAATCAACATTCAGAGGGACATCCCCCTAGGCTCTTAAGAGCCTCTTCCCCCTTCTCCCATAGGGATCCCTACGGGGGAAGGGGGACTAGTCGATCTTACTTCTCCAAACTATTCATCACAGCATCGGCAATTTTGGCCCGTATACGGCTGATCTCTCTGCCATATGTTCTGCTGGGATAGGTGCGGTTTGTAAGCAGTATGATAGCAATCTCCTCATCGGGATCAATCCATAAACTTGTTCCTGTAAACCCAAGATGGCCGAACGTTCGTTCACTTGTCAATTCTCCGGCAGTACTGAACCCTTCACTTTTCCGGTCAAAGCCATAGCCGCGTTTGTTGATCTGCGAACGGCGACCCGTAAAAAGCTCAATAACTTCGGGTGAAAGGTATTGGTGACCGCCATAGACGCCGCTGTTTAAAAGCATGTAGGCGTACTTGGCAATATCCCTGGTGGGAGCGAAGAGTCCGGCGTGGCCGGCTATACCATCCATAAACCAGGCACGCTCGTCATGAACTTCACCCTGAACAGTTCCTCGAGAATAGGTTATATCAATTTCCGTTGGGGGAATGCGGCTGCTCATCCATCGGCCAATATTTTTTGGGTTGAAATGAGTGGAATACATGCCCATGGGGTAGAAGAAGTTTGTCCGCACATATTGGTTAAGCCTCAGGCCCGATACCTCTTCTATAATTTCTCCCAAAAGGATGAACCCAAGATCACTGTACGTGTATTTCTCGCCGGGAGCGGCTTCAAGCGGCTCATTGCGAACGGCATCAATAATCTCTGCGCGGGTTTTCAATTTGTCGACATATACCTTGAACGCCGGTAACCCGGATGTATGAAGCAGCAGATGCTCTATGGTAATATCCCTTTTCTCATCCGTATCAAACTCGGAAATGTATGCTGCTACCGGGTCATCAATATCAATTAAGCCGTCATCAACCAGTTTCATGATGGAAGTGGTTGTTGCCATCGCTTTGGTGAGTGAAGCGAGGTCGTAAACATCATCGTTTTTCACGCTTCTGGTTTTGGTATAGTCGTGATACCCATAAGCGTTATTCCAAACCATTGAACCTTTTCTCATTACACCCACAACACCTCCGGGAAATACCGAGTCGTCGATAGCCTGCTGCATAATCATATCAATGTGAAGCAGCGAGTCGGTTACCATACCTGCATTTTCGGGGCGGTCGAGCCGAACAACAGATTGTTTCATCTCAATGCCATCCCCAATTTCATACAAGCCCGGCATATTTATCGGAAGTTTTCCCTTAATATCAGCGGCTCCGAAAAGGGCCGGCACACTCTGAACAACCTGGTTATTATCGGCCGACCATGCCATCATGTGTACGTCTGCACCGGGAAGGTCTCTCACCACGTATGGATTTCCGAATGCAACCACGGCAGAGGGTTTATTCAAGCTTGTAAGCTGGCGAAGCAGGGCAAGCTGCTCGGGCTGCACCTGCATGGGCTGATGAGATCGCACAATGATAAAAGATCCGATAATGATCAGGTCGGCATCATTGGCGGCATTCAATATGGCGGTTTTCTCCTCGCTGCTGGTTCTCTGGTCCAATACATGAAAACTTACGCTGTTGTGATACTTTCTGAGCTCACGTGCGAAAGAGGTGCCGGTTGCGCCCGATCTGTCATCGGCCAGGGCAACTGCAAGAATCTTGAGTCTGTCCACATCCCGGATAGGAATGATATCCCTGTCGTTTTTGAGCAGGGTTACCGATTCGCGTGCAATTTTGTCGGCTACGGTTTGGTATTCGGGTGTATTAATTTGATGGCTCAGAACATCCAGGTCTACCATATGATTCTGAAATACACGATGCTCCTTTTTTAGGGTAAGAATTTTTCTGACAGATTGGTCAATTCTTTCTTCGCTGATCCGGCCCGATTCAACAGCTCTCTTTACCTCATTGATGGCCGTCATGGCATCGGGGCTGATCAACATCTTATCGGCACCTGCAAGTAAAGAGAGAACAACCGCTTCGCCGGGAGAGAAATTGTCGGTAATTCCCTGCATGTCAAGCCCGTCGGTGACCACCAATCCGTTAAAACCGAGAGTGTCAATCAGTATCTTATTGAGAATGGATTCATCCAGTGTTCCCGGCATATCCAGGTTATCACTGATGTTTGGGAATGCAATGTGAGCGCTCATTATGCTTCGAAGCCCATTCTGTATGGTTTTGCGGAACGGGTAGAGCTCCAGAGAATCGAGCCGGGCATAGTCGTGATGAATTACCGGCAGGGCAAGGTGCGAATCGGTATCCGTATCCCCATGGCCGGGAAAGTGTTTTGCAGTGGCCAAAACCCCTTCGCTTTCGATTCCGTTAATTAAATACTGGCCAAACAGGGTTACAATGTCACGATCTGCAGAAAATGATCGAACATTGATAACCGGATTTTCTGAATTGTTGTTGATGTCAAGAACCGGCGCATAGATTTGGTGTACACCGAGCGCAGAGGCTTCTCTTGCGGTCACCTTGCCCTTCAGATAGGCATTGGCAGGATCGTTGGTGGCAGCCACGCCCATGGCCGGAGTGATCCGTGTGGTGCCCGAAACTCTCATCGCCGCTCCGAACTCCATATCCTGGGAGATCCATAGTGGGATTTTTGATACAGATTGCAGTTGGTTGGTAAGCATGGCCTGTCCATAGATGTCACCCCGGAAGAAGAGCACGCCGCCAATATGATATTTACTGATTATTCGTTTGAGGCGCAAGAGTTCCGGATCCCGGTCGTTTGTAAATGAACCAAATGCAGGCACGACGAAAAGCTGCCCGATCTTCTCATCAAGCGACATTTCCGATAGCAGAGAGTCTACATCCACATCCATTTCAATTCTCTCGGTGAGTGTGTCGTCCGGAACCGAGGGAACCGGCAGCAGTGGATATGTAAATTCAGGAGTGGGTTCAGTCGTTTTGCATGAGCTCATCACAATCAGGAGTGAAAATAGCAGCAGCGAATATAAAAGTGTTGAACGGCTTAGTTTATGTATGATAAGTCTGCTCATGGGGATTTGATATTCAGGAGTTAAAAAATCGTTGGAAACGGTACTTGAAAAAACGTTAAGGGATTATTCAGGCTTCAGCCGCATTGTCTGGTAACTGGAGTGCTGAAAAAAGGTGCTGTCCTGGTAAATAAATCGGTAACGGCCGTCCAGCCAGAGTTCGGTTTGATCGCCATAATGGGTAGACATGGGATTTCCGGATTGACCGGTTGGCAGTACGGAAAGGCTTCTTCCGGGTGTTGAAAAGTCAATAATTCTGCGAATAGATGGACCCAGCGTCACATCAAATGGCCGGTTCCAGTTGTATTCGGATTTATTTACCGTCATACTGTTTCCGTGGGTTGGGTAAGGGCCTTTACTAAAAAGATTATTCACGATCATCTTAAATGCGGCGGGTGCACTATCTGATTCGGCTGCTTCTCCGAGCAGCGGCGGCCGAAGAGTAATGGTATTGAGGTTCTCCCATCTCCATTCAATAGCTTCCGGGCCGAATCTCTCCTCAAGCTGGTCAATAGTCTGCCGCATGCTTAACCTGACCATATCGCCACGGGTTTCAGTGCGATCTGTATCAACCCGGTTAAAATATACGCTGTCGTTCCTCAGCATTCTGCTGATGATCTGAACCGGCAGATAGCTCAGCTCTATGAGGGAGTGGTATGCAGTTTCTCCTATTTCATCGGCCAGGGTATTCCTGGAGAGATTCATAAAAAAGAGATCAAAAATTGTTGCGGCTGTTGAGCTGGGGAGGTAGTAAAAGTCCCAGTTTTCCAGGTAGGTGAGGATGCCGGTAAATTCATTCCCATCACCGGCTCTTAAAATTGGAAGTATGATTTCAACGATTTCACGGGCATGTTCAGAAAAAGCATCATATTGAAGCTTCTGCATGGCCTCTGTATTGAGGCTGTCATTCTGTTCCAGAATCTGCGTCACTCTCATGATACGTGATGGAGGTGCCCAAAACGAACCGATATAGTGCCTGTAGTTGTCGGTATGGAGCTTATTGTTGGAATGTGCTACAATACCCGAGGCCGGATTGATCAATTTTGGAAGCTGTTCAAAAGGAATCGTTTGATTCCAGGCATAATCGGGGTCCCACCCTTTACGAAAGAGCAGGGGATCATGATACCGAATGGGTATATTTGCCGCGCTAAAGAGTGCGATATTATTCTCTTTGTCGGCATAGGTGAAGTTCATTGCCGGCGACTTAAAATCGCGAATGGCGTCTTCAAACTGCTCAATACCGGTTGCCCGATTCATATTGTAAATTGCCCAGCCTTCCTGGCTTATGCTGTGGCCGGTCCACGACAGCGTGATGATCTGATCATCAAAAAGTCCGTCTTCATTGATAAGATCACTTACAACCGGCCCGTTTTGAGTTTTTCTGACCCGGTGCAGTTTGTCGTCGCCGTCTTTCACTTTGATAATTTCATTTCGAAAAGAAAATGGCTGGGTCACTACCGGTTCCGACGTGCTGTCGCTCACGTAGTATTCTGAGCTGCCGGCGGCCGGCTGTTCAATAAAAAAGTCAACAACATCTGCCATCATATTGGTTATGCTCCATGCGATATGCTCATTTTGACCCAGTATAACGAAAGGTGTTCCCGGTATAGTAGCACCCGTGATTTTATGGGAGGGAGCAGAAAAGTGGACTTCATACCAGTACCCCGGAATGCTTAACCCCATATGCGGATCTCCGGAGAGAATGGGCAGGCCCGATTCCGTCTTGCTGCCGTTTACCGCCCAGGCGTTGCTGCCGAATTGAGATCCCTCTATGGAAAGCCGGGTGCGCCGTTTCATCTCCAGATCAATTAATGGAAGTGTTGAAGCGGCAAGCCTTCTGCTTTGGTCACTGTTCAGCGTGGTAGGGTAGCGGTCATCATAGCGTGGAAAGAGCTCCTGCAGCCGAATAGGCTCAAGCTGCTCTTCCAGGTAGGCGTAGGTGAGCTCGCTCCACCAGTGTATGTTTTGATCCCAGGCCATAAGCCGGGTAATGGCGATAGAGTGGGTAACTGTCCACTCAATAGGCTTCATGCCGATCAGGGAGAACTCTATTGGCAGGCTTTTGGGATGTGTATCGATAAAATGATTTACGCCATCGGCATATTTTTGAAGAGACCTCAGAAGTTCTTCGGGTGCTTCTTCTTCAATTTTTCTGGCTGTTTCCCAGAAGCCGAGTGTGCGCTGATAGATATCCAGGTCGATCAGGTCTTCTCCGAGAAACTCTGCAAACCGGCCTTCAGCGCTGAGCTGCGAAAGCGTCATCTGCCAAAGCCTGTCCTGAGCATGAATGTAGCCGATGGTGAAATAGAGGTCATCATCGGATTGGGCATAAATATAGGGAACACCATAGGGATCCCAGTGTACATCTACCGGCTGCTGAAGCCCGTTTAACTGAAGCGTAGCCGAGTAGTTGGGTAACGGCTTAAAAAACGTCCAATAGATACCGATAGAGGCTAATCCTATCAGCATTACGAACAGTAAAATTAAGATTCGAAAGAGAGATCTCATTGCAAGTGTGTAAAGAAATCTAAATAAAGAGTTGTAAAGATTGAAAATTCCAGTCAAAATACATACTCTCAAAGCCGAATGAAATGAATATTCAACTAAAGTAGAGGAGTAAGAACAATGCGTGATATAAATAAAGTAGCTGTCATTGGAGGCGGTACCATGGGCAATGGAATTGTTCATGTGTTCGCACAAAATGGATTTGATGTGAAACTGATTGAGACAAAACAGGAGTTTGCAGATCGTGCAATAAACACGATCGATAAGAACCTGAGCCGGATGGTAAGTAAAGAGAAGATTTCGGAATCAGATAAAGTGGCCACTCTTGAAAGAATCCAGCCATTATTAAGTATACCTGAAGGGGTAAAAGATGCAGATCTTATCGTTGAAGCCGTTCCTGAGAGCTATGATCTGAAGAAAAAGATATTTGAACAGGTTGACGCAAATGCTCCTTCTCATGCTATTTTAGCGAGTAACACATCGTCAATTTCCATCACAAAACTGGCTGCAGTAACGAAACGTCCGGAGAAATTTATCGGCATGCATTTTTTCAATCCCGTTCCTGTAATGAAGCTTGTGGAAGTGATAAATGGCCTGGAGACAGAGCAGGCAGTGACCGACCTGATTATGGAAACGTCCAGAAAACTGGGCAAGGTTCCTGTACCGGCCAACGACTTTCCCGGGTTTGTTTCGAACCGCGTGCTGATGCCGATGATCAACGAAGCGATCTTTTGCGTGCACGAAGGGGTTGCAGAACCGGTTCATGTGGATGAAGTAATGAAGCTTGGCATGGCCCACCCGATGGGCCCGCTCCGGCTGGCCGACTTCATCGGCCTGGACGTCTGCCTCGACATTCTTCATGTACTCTATGATGGATTCAAAGATCCGAAATACCGCCCATGTCCGCTGCTTGTAAAAATGGTAGATGCCGGCAAACTGGGCGATAAGACCGGGGAAGGCTTTTTTAAGTATTAGTCTTGAGCAGACCTGACAGCACGGTGGTGTATTCCCACCGCTCTGTCAGCGTCGCTTT
>REDT01000196.1 GCA_007693295.1 Balneolaceae bacterium | reverse complement strand
AGCCACATCTTTTTCAAAAGGGCCGGGGATGATTTTGTCTTCATTCGGTTCCTTTACCTGATCAGCAATAGCATAAGCTGCGGCGATGTACATCTTGTTGGTCAGTTTGGATGATCGGGCATCCAGCAGGCCCCGGAAAATACCGGGAAAGGCGAGCACATTGTTGATCTGGTTGGGAAAGTCGGAACGCCCTGTGGCAATAATCCGGGCTCCGGCCTGGGTGGCTTCAGCCGGCATGATTTCGGGTACGGGATTGGCCATGGCAAAGATTACAGGATCCTGTTTCATGGTTCGCACCATGGCCGGTGTTAAAACCCCGGGTACCGAAACACCAATAAAGATATCGGCATCTTTTATGGCGTCTTCAAGGCTTCCCTCAAGTTGATGCTCGTTGGTGATCTCAGCTACTTCCTGTTTAACGGGAGTCAGATCACCGCGATCTCTATGGATGATACCGCGGCTGTCGCACATAATAATCTGCCTCACACCGATCTCTCTCAACAGGTAAATAATGGCCATGCCTGCTGCCCCGGCGCCGTTGATTACAATACTCAAATCTTCAAACTTTTTGCCGGTTACCTTCAGGGAGTTTATCATTCCTGCCAGGGTTACTACCGCCGTTCCGTGCTGATCGTCGTGCATTACCGGGATATCAAGAATCTCCTTAAGACGTTTCTCAATTTCAAAACATCGGGGTGCGGAGATATCTTCAAGGTTAATTCCGCCAAATGTCGGGGCTATCATTTTTACCGCCTGGATAATCTCTTCCGTATCCTGCGATGAAAGTACAATTGGAATGGCATCTACATCCGCGAATTTCTTGAAAAGTACGGCCTTCCCCTCCATCACCGGCATGGCTGCCTCGGGGCCAATATTTCCAAGCCCCAGAACAGCAGAACCGTCGCTGATAACGGCAACGGTATTCCGTTTTGAGGTGTATTCGTAGGCCAGTTTTCGGTTTTCTGATATATCAAGGCAGGGCTGTGCCACTCCGGGAGTATAGGCTATACTCAGGTCGTCGATGGTATCGAGCGGCATTTTGGAGTGGATGGCTACTTTACCGCCATATTTTTTGTGAGCATCCAGGGATCGCTGAGCGTAATCGTTCTTTTTATTGGCAGACATACATTTATTTTATTCAAAAATGAATTCGCATAAAGATACGAATCATGGAAACAAGCTTCAGATTTCAGTTTTTTAACCTTTTGTGCAATAGCTATGTTCAGGACCTCAAATCAATACGTAAATGAGCTGAAGCTATATTATGAATCTTCCCGGCTCCAGATGTTGTTGGATCTGTCAATATCCGCCATTCTAAAAGATGGGTCAATTTCAATCCGATGAATCTCATTCAAAGGACGATCTATAGACAGTTCATATTCCGGAAACACCCAAGGCCAATCCTCAGAAATTACGCGGTCAATATCCGGGAATTCATTCTCCTTCTGTCCCCACATAATGCGCATTGGAATGTAGTAGTGCTTCACCGTTCCGTCGGTAAACTCCACTTCCACATCAAGGGGCATCGGCATTAACCCGATCCGTTCAAGCGTGACGGCAGTTGTGCCATCCGCATCTGCAACGTCTGCAATTCCATAATCGATGGTTTTGGTGGTGGTAACCCAGTATTCGTAATACCATTTCAAGTCAATGCCGCTCTCTCTTTCAGCCAAACGGATAAAGTCGTGACCGGTGGGATGTTTGAATTTCCACTCTTCAAAAAAGCGAAGAAGTGTTCTTTGAAGCACGTCATCCCCGATAATATAACCGAGCTGATGCAGAAAGATGGCTCCTTTTGTGTAGGAGGCCATACTGTAAGCAGAATTCGTGATATAGTGATCGGCATGCTTGTGCATCGGCTCTTCAATGCCGGCATTCACAACATTAAAATATCCATTGTAGCGCGACAGCAATGGGTCATCCTGGCCATCGTTAAAAATCTCATTCATGACAAAAGCGGAGGCATACACGGTGAACCCTTCATCTATCCATTGATCATACACCTCATTGGTTGCAATTACCCCCTCATACCAGGCATGTATCAGCTCATGTACCGTTACACCTACCAGGCTTCGAAGGTTTCGGTTGCCGGTAATCAGCGTTCCCATGGTGTACTCCATGCCGCCATCACCGCCCTGGATAACTATATATTCATCGTACGGATATTTGCCGTAACGCTCATTCATGTATTGAAAGGCTTTGATGGTATACTCAGGCAGGGCTTCCCAGTTAGCCAGCAGCTCGCCCTGTCGCTCTTCAGATGCGTTTATTGCAACGGGATCCGTTTGATAGAAAAATCTCAGCAGGGGCCCGTCGGGAACCTGTGCGGTAACGTGTGTATAATCGGGATCGGCTGCCCACATTACATCGTGAACGTCCTCAGCCCTGAAGTGCCAGGTAAGTTTATCACCGGACGGCCTTTGCACCTGCATGTCGGCGCTCTCATACCCGTATCCAACCTCCTCAGGGTTTTGAAGTATTGATCCGGATGCAACCACGTAGTTGCGGTCGATGTGAATGGTAATATCAAACGTACCGAACGGAGCGTAAAACTCTCTGCCAATGTAGGGGTCGGCGTACCAGCCTCTCTCGTCGTACGCGGCAATTTTGGGATACCACTGGGCCATGGAGTAACGAACTCCCTCGGCATTGTCGCGGCCCGAACGCCGGGTTTGCAGGGGGACCTGTGCTTCATGCTCCATCTCAAATACCACGCTCTCTCCGGGCTGGATGGGTTCGGCGAGATGTACTTCCATGATGGTTCCTTTTATTGTGAAATCAACCTCCGTTCCGTTCTGTTTGATCCAGTGAATTTTTTGATACCCGATCTCGGTTTCATCATAGTGATAGATTCTATCGCGTACCCTGCTGTCGGGATCGGCAATGGTTCGCGAACGTTTATCCATCATGCTGTTTGGCTGGAAAGCATTAAAAAAGAGGTGATAGAAAACGCGATCGATCACATCGGGCGAATTGTTGTGGTAGGTAAGGGTCTGTTTGCCGGCATACCGGTTGGTCTCCACGTCAAAATCGACCTCTATTACATACTCCACCTCCTGCTGCCAGTACCCGGCGCGCTGTGCTTCGGCTTGATCCGGGCTGAGGGCGAGGAGCGTGATGGCTAAAACCGCGGATAAGGCGAGAGGTAAGGAAAAAAGTGCAAATCGTGATGTCCGCGTCAGTATATTCGGGATTAGGGTCGTAAGCAGGATGATTGCGTCTTTTCTTAAAACTGATCGATTCATATAAGGTAATTCTGTTGAGTATATAAATTAAAAGGAAGTGCGGCTGGCAAATGCACGGCTAAGGGTAGCTTCGTCAATATATTCAAGCTCGGTTCCCATCGGTATACCGTAGGCTATTCTGGTTACGGTAACATCATAGTTTAAAAGCAGTTTATTGATGTAGTAGGAGGTGGCCTCACCTTCAGCATCCGGGTTAAGCGCAAGGATTACTTCCTGTACACCCTCTTCAGAATCGGTAATTCTCTGAAGTAATTCTTTGACCCGGATATCGTCGGGGCCGATGTTTTCAAGAGGTGAGATAATTCCGCCCAAAACGTGATAGCGCCCGCGGAACTCATTGGTTTTTTCGATGATGTAGACATCCTGAAACTCTTCAACCACACAGATGGTGCCGTTGTTGCGTTTTGGATTACTGCAAATTGTGCAGGGATCGGTATCTGTAATGGTTCCGCACACCGAACATCGCATTACCGATTTTTTGAGCTTTACCAGTGCGTCAGCAAGGGTATAAACCCGTTCATCGGTCTGCTTCAGCAGATGGATAGCAATGCGCTGTGCTGATTTTCGCCCGGTTCCGGGTAGTTTCGCCAGCTCTTCAATTGCCCGTTCAAGAGCTTCGGAGGTTATTTGCATCTATCAAAGGCCAAATTTGCTCATGTCCATGCCGGGAAGGCCGCCGCCGGGTAAGATATCCTTGTAAACCTCCTGCATTTTCTCCTTGCCGGCCTCTTCTGCTTTTTCAAGAGCTTTGTTCACTCCGGCTACAATGAGGTCTTCGAGCATCTCCTTATCGTCGGGATCAATTACATCTCGGTCTACTTCAATGCTGATCAGTTCACGCTTTCCGTTGGCTTTCACCTTCACCATGCCACCACCGGCATCAGCTTCTACGATTACTTCGCCAAGACGCTCCTGGGCTTCTTTAACTTTTCCTTGTAAATCTGTAATTTTACCGAACATATCGGCCATGTTAAATTGACTCATAATAGATCTATTGTTTTGAAATTAAGTTCATAATGGTTGGTAGTGTATAGGACCCGAAGGATCGGGACTGCTAAAAGCACGCAGCAAAAGGCAAAAGTGAAAAGTTAGTTTTCCTAATCGGGTTAGAACCAAAAAAAATTTAAAAAATGTAAACATGAAAATTGGCAACTTGCATTTCGGTCTTCGGTCTTCGGTCTTCGGTCTTCGGTCTTCGGTCTTTTAATACTCCAGCTCCGCTCCAAACAACTCTACAATGGTTCTGAGGTGCGGATCTTTCTTCTGTAGTTCTTTAAACCGTTCATATGGGCTCAGGGTTTCCTTCTCCTTCTCTTCATTACGTTCCACAATGCATTTCATTCTGATATAAACTCCCGTCACCTGTTTAAAGAACGAAGAGAGCATCTGTTGATTCTCCTCCATCAGGTTGGTAGCGAATTCATTATCTGCGCTTAAAATGAGTTCTGTGCCCCGAAGATCTTTAAGCTGAACCCGCAGCATTTGATAGTAGAGCATTTGCGGGGCATTTTCTTTTACTACTTCAAGAAACGGCTTCCAGTGTAGTTCAATATCATCGGTATCGTTCAGCTGTGCGCGTTCGGTTTGCTGCTCCGGCTCTGCGTTGTTAAGTTCAGTAGATATGTCTTCACGTCCATTAGTGGAGCTGATACCCCGTAAAAACCCAAGGCTTGGCCTTCCCATCAACATATCGTCATGATCTTCATCATGATCATCGTCCGGCTCTGCCACATGAACTGTATTTGTGTACCGTTCCTGCTGAGGTTTTTCCGGTGCAGCAGGGACAGGTTCCGGTTTAACTGAGGGTGATTGCAGGGCCGGTCTGTTTACAGGTTCTGAAATCTCTTCATCCCTTTTGTAAGCAGCGGGGGGCTCTTCTTCCTTCTCGGCCTGTTCTTCATCCTGAAACTCTTCAGTTTGCTGAGCCGGTTTGGATGTAGATGTGGTATCGGTTACCGGGTTACCGGCGTTTTTTTTTAACTCTTCCAGGCCGGATATGAGTTTCCCAAGCTCTTGTGAGCGACTCATGTGAATCAGTTTAAGCATCAGAATCTCAAAGTGGACCCGGGGTTGCTGCACATCTTTATTTTTTAGCTGGGCCTCACTAACCAAATGGAGCATTCGAATCAGATCCTGTTCTGAGAACGATTTGGCAACCTGTTTGTACCTCTCCTTGGTTTCCGATGTGGCTTCAACCAGGTGCATTTTATCGCCCAGTTTGGCTATATATAGATTGCGAATGTGTTCCGTGAGAGATGCAAGAAACTCCTGGATATCGGCACCCTCCTTCATCAGTTCATCGATAAGCGTGAGTCCGCTGTTGGAATCTCTTTTCTCAATTGCGCCGGTGAAATCAAACAGCTGGTCCTGGCCAATCACATTAAGTGCCTGAAGCAGTTCGGCATACCGGATATTCAATCCGCAAAATGCAATAGCCTGATCCATCAATCCAAGGGCATCACGAAGCGCTCCATCTGCTTTTTTCGCAATTACATGGAGCGACTCCTCATCGATGGTAATTTCTTCTTTTTTGCAGATCTCCTTTAGACGCGAAACAATTTCCTGCACGCTGATACGCTTAAAATCGAAGCGCTGAACCCGTGAGAGAATGGTTGGGAGAACTTTGTGGGGTTCTGTTGTTGCGAAAATAAAAATGGCATGAGGCGGTGGTTCTTCCAATGTCTTCAGAAGCGCATTAAACGCCTCTTTTGTGAGCATATGGACCTCATCAATAATAAAAATCTTGTAGTTGCCGCTTTGAGGCGGAACCCGGATTACCTCTTTAAGCTGACGGACATCCTCTATTTTCCGGTTAGAGGCAGCATCCATCTCAACAATATTGAGCGTTTGATTTAACGCCTCTCCGTCTACATCGTCACCCACTTCATTCACCGCCCGGGCCAGCACGCGGGCCATCGTAGTTTTTCCTACTCCTCTCGGTCCGCAAAACATGTAGGCATGAGAAATGCGGTTTTGTTTGATAGCATTTTTCAATGTACTGCTCACATGCTCCTGTGAGACGATGTCATCAAACGTTTGAGGGCGATATGTACGGGTTAATGCGCGGTAATTTTGAGCCATAAAACAATCAGAATCTGTTCAGCTTTAAGGTACTAAAAAAAGAACTTTCTGTTTTGAACCTTTCAAAAAGAATTAGCCCATAACCTGTTAAAATTGAGAGGAACCTGAAAGATAGAGAGATAGTGAGTATCAATGGGTACTAAAGGTTATACTCAGGGAGTTTATATTAACGTGAGTTCGATTTAATAGCGAAGGCTGTAATAGTCCCCCTTAGAAGGGGCTCATTTTTTGAACGCGAAGCGAAAGAGTCACGCCCACGGCGTGACTAGGGGGGATGACCCACTAAGTGTTGATTTGACTTTGATATTCATTATTTGATTTCGAATTCACTACGTTTCATCCCCCATTGCCCTCTGACTTTGATATTCATTATTTGATTTCGAATTCACTACGTTTCATCCCCCCATTGCCCTCCGTCGGCTGACGGAGGGACACTCTTTAATTAGCTCTTAAATTAAACTCACGTTAAATAGTAGCCGGATATTTTTAATTTCTCATAAATGAATGAACGGGTGGTATTTTTTATAAAATCCGTTAATTTGTCCAACTTGATGAAACAGGTTTTAAAAATTATATCATTTCTATCAGTCGCGCTGATTCTATTTGCTGCGGAACTGCTTCAGGCTCAGCCACAGCGAGCTTATGAACGCGGCCTTGAAGAGCTTTATCGCAACAATACCACCCGTGCACTCGATATCTGGTACAGCGCCTATGACGCACCGGGGGGTGTAGATGCGCGCATTGGGTTTGAGTTTATCCGGGTTGTAACAGAAAAGCGGAGAAGTGAATACTACGAACAGGCTACGGAACTCTATTATCGCGCTCTTATAGATGGCCGGGGATCCGACAGCCGGGTTGCAATTCGGCAGGAAATTGATAGAATGAGGCCTGTAACCGGTGAAGGAATCTATCGCCAGTGGAACGAGTGGTGGTCGGAGAATAATGCCGTTCTTGGTTCAGATATGAGAGGGTTTTGGGTTCAGCACGATCCTACACCTTCCAGAGTGTCTAATGAACGGCTGATTGAACATTGGGAAAGAATTGCGGTTTCAAAAAACAGGTTTACAAAAAATTCGAACACGGTTTACGGGACCGATGATCGCGCCCTGATTTTTATCAGGTACGGTGAACCGAGCCGTTCCCGGAGTGGCATACTCACCCTTCAAAGTCATAATATTGGCAACTGGCTGTCTAATCAGCTCAATCCTTATGCCGAACGCAATTCAGAACGGCCGCGGCAAGATGACCGTATTCACCAGGCTCAGGGTCAGCAGGAGCTGGTTGATCGCCTGCAGGATTTGATCTACGAATATCACAGGTATCCGGAATATGAAGTTTGGTTTTATGATGGGATAGCTGTGGAAGGGGAAGATACCGTACCCTTCATTTTTGGGACAGATGTGAGAGATGAAGAGTTCAGGCTTCAAACCAGTATTGAAGATTTTATTCCGGAACGTGCTTACTTCCCGGATCGTGCCGGCAGGCAGGAGGGAGTAGAGTTTACCCGTGCCGGATTAACACCCGCTTTAATGCTGCAGATGCTTTATTACGAGCAACTTATACAGGTTGACCCATTTTTTGAAAATCGGTTAAATGAACTGAGAGATAATGTGTTAGAACAGGGGATGGAGGCTTTCCAGGGGATGGATCTCGCTTTTAAAGCAGAGAGCCGTGAGTTGATAAATCAACGCCGGGTGCGTGCTCCCCGTGAGGTATCAACCTACTCAGGTCTGATTCCAAACATACCGATGAATGTATATCAATACCGTTTTTTAGATGAAGATCAAAAGCCGGTTCTGCTAACCTATATAGAGAGCAGTGCCCAGGAAGCCTTTTTAATCGATTTCCACCGAAATCGTATGCGAACCGTAAACGATGAAGAGCTTCGCGACGGGCAAAATGTAACTGAGCAATTCCCCTATTATGAGATGACTCATAGCCTTCAGGAGTATGATGACAAGTGGGATGTGAGAGTAAAGAAAGAGCATCATCCGCCATTAATTCTGAATCGATTGGAAGCTACAGGAGGCATCTCACGCTCTATGTTTGAAACTGAACATAAAGGACGCCACTATCGCTCGGCATCCGTTGAGTTGATGAACTACGATCCCGATACAAGAACACTCTATGAAACGCCATTTCCCGAAGCACTCAGAGGTAAGAGCCGTAGTCAGTTTCGTTTACCGGCTCCATTGGTAAGCCATACTGATACACTTGAAATGGCTGATCTTGTATTGGGATTTCAGTCGGATGATGATGACAGGGTGACCGAACCGTTCACCTTTCGGGTCGCAAACGATGCGCTGATCCCCTTTGAAAAGACGCTTGTTCTCCATTTTGAAGTCTATAACCTGAAGAGAAGAGACGATGCTACAAGGTTTACCCAGTTTGAACTTACCTATCGAATCCTGCCGGTTGATGAGGATGGTAAGGTGCGAACCGACCAGGCTGAATTTGTGCTGACCCTGAATTTCACCAACGAAGAACGGCATGTAATTGAAGATCTGGAAATTGAAACCGCCGATCTCTCACCGGG
>REDT01000297.1 GCA_007693295.1 Balneolaceae bacterium | reverse complement strand
TCACAGCATTGATCGTAATTATTTCATTTGAGACATCATAGATAAGACCGTAAGGAAATCTATTTAACAAAATTCTGCGGTCCTCTTTAGTAATTAACGTACCGGTTTTCGGGTGAGATAGTAAGAGTGAAATAGCAGCTTCGACTTCATCCAGAAACTCTTCGCCTAATCCCTCAGACTTATCTTCATAATATTCGATTGAACTGGTTAACTCCTTGGCTGCTTCCGGATGATATTGGAAAGTCACTTTTTAAGTAAATTTCTGGCCGATTTGTGAACTTCTTCACCTGAAATTGGTGATAACTTCCCCGACTTAATCTCTTCTTTTCTCCGGGTTACTTCATCAATCCATGCCTGCTCGATGTCCAAATCGACTTCCTCATCCAAACTCTTGATAAGCAGTTTAGCCAGTTCTGCCCTCCGTTTTTTATCCAATTCAAGGGCTGAATGTTCTATTTCTTTAAAATCAGTGATCATAACCTTCTGAGTTGAGTTTATACGATAATCTATTGAAAAACGGACAAATCTGATAATTATTAATCAAGCATCGCCAACCTGTTAACATTTATCACCAAAACTTCCAGTTTCCAATCTCATCTTTAAGCCAAACGATGAAACTGTCACCGACAATCCAACCAAGAATTGAACATACACCCAGGAAGGCGAGAAAGAGGATATTGTCATACAAAACGACGACAGAGCCTGAGCCTGTAAAAAAATAGAAAACCTGAACGAGGACAATCCCAAGTACGACTGCATACAAAGCATTTAGAAATCTTGATATAACATCTATATATCTGCAGACAATCTGCCTGTTATATGTCCGATAATAATCCAAACATGCCATCAAAACAAATAAACACAGGATGATGTCAGAATATAATTTAATCGACATTTTTCTATCTCCGAATAAAACGCCGAATAAAATTTATATTGATATGTCACTTTTCAGACCGATTCGCCAGGAACGTAGCAAGCACGGTGTTCTTAACGCTTAAGTGAGAATCCCCTGTCCACTCCAAAATGATCATACTTTGTATTGAAAAGCAAAAATGAAACCGCTATGGCATAGATCAGGATATTGGCTACAGTTCCGAAGTTTTGCTGCAAAATCTGCCCGAAAGCCAGTGTAATGAGCAGGATGCCCATGGTTAGAAGCGCCCAACGGGTTTTCCAGCCAAGAATCAGCAGGGCTCCTATAACGGCTTCCGTTAAAACGATGATAAACGCATAAATATAAACAAACGAGCCGGGAAGGAATGTGTCGGCAAAATTATCCGCCATTCCGGCGGCAAAGGAATCGAGCTGGGGAATACGAACAAGACTTCGCCCCAGCATATTAATACCAAGCATGATCCGTAGAAGTGCAAATCCCATTTGACGATCGGTAGAGATGTTTTTTTCAGATTGCGGGTCAGTCATGACAAAGCGGAGATTTTATTTTTGGGTTAAATGCAAGATACTTTACCACGGCAAATTTTCCAGATCCACATTTCCACCGGTTAAAATGATACCGACTTTCTTTCCCATTACATCCACTTTTTTATCCAGAATGGCCGAGAGCGGGACCGAGCAGGAGGGCTCAATGATGATCTTCATCCGTTCCCAAACGGCACGCATATCGCGAATAATGGATTCTTCAGAAACGGTTACGATATCATCCAGGTGGGTATGTATAACCTGAAAGGTGAGTTCTCCCAAAGAAGTTCGCAGCCCGTCGGCTACCGTATCCGTTCTCAGTACCGGTTCAATTTTTCCGGAATGGAAGGAGCGATAGGCGTCGTCGGCCCGTTCGGGTTCGGCGCCGATCACACGGGTTTTTGGATTCAGATGTTTGGCTGTAATGGCCGTGCCGCTGATCAGCCCGCCGCCACCCACCGGCGCCATGATGATGTCCAGGTCAGGGTGTTCCTCAAGCAGCTCCTTGGCAGCTGTACCCTGGCCGGAAATCACGGCGGGATGGTTGTAGGGGTGGATAAATGTAGCCCCGGTTTCTGCGATAATTTTTTGAGCTGTCTCATCCCTGGCCTGAATGGTGGATTCACAGAACACAATTTCAGCACCATATTCACGAACGGCATTTACCTTTACTTTTGGAGCATTTTCGGGCATCACTATTGTAGCCTGATACCCGTTCATCCGGGCTGCCAGGGCTACGGCCTGGGCGTGGTTACCCGAAGAGTGGGTGATGATCCCTTTTTCACCCTCACTCTTTAAAAGCGACATGACGGCATTGCACGCTCCCCTGAATTTAAAGGCCCCTACTTTTTGAAAATTCTCGCACTTGAAAAAGAGCTCCCCGCCGGTTAACCGGTTGAAATAGGAGGAGGTCAGAACGGGGGTGCGACGAACATAGGATCCGATACGCCGATGTGCTTTTTCAATATCGGCATATTGGGGAAGGGATAGGTCTGCCATCAGTTCAGGAAATATCGAAATCCGATACCACCGGTAAAGCCAAAGCTAAAATCAGGAGATACCTCAAATGTGGGCGCTATTTCAATATAAAAATCGACCGGAACTTCAGTGAAATTGAAATTGAGACCGGCCGGCCCCCGAAGGGCGAAAAAGGAGTTGTCAATTCCGGCTTCACGCCAGATAAAACGGGCGCCGCCTCCATAGTAGTAACTCATGTAGCCAAAATCCCATTCCAGTTCGTCGTAGGTTTTGTGGTTCAGATAATCGAGGTGCAGATAGAAAGTGGAGTTATTCTCACTGATGGTAAAACTCATAACGGATGCAAGGGCGGCGGTTTCAGACATCCACCCTTTAAAACTTAATCCTGCAGGATTTGTAACCTGTGCACCTATTCCAAATCCACGATCCTGGGCTTGGGCTTGTTCTGAGATAAGTATCAGAGAGGCAGTTAAAAACAGGACTACGATTAGTTTCTTCATGATAATAATGGATTTGTGATAAGTGGTTTCAAATAGATAAGTTTTTTATGCTAATGTCTCAATAATATGTTTTAATAATCGAGACCGGGCTGAGTAATTTTAAAACCGGTCTCTTCTTTTACCTGTTTAACGTAGTCCTCAACATCTTTAAGAAGCTGTTTTGCATCAAAAATAATTCCGTCTTTGATCGTGTAACGCACGCCACCAATACGAACGGCCTCATTATGTTCATTTACATGGATAGCCCCGGTGCCATATAGTACTTTAAGATTTTTCTGCGGGTTTTCATCCAGTATCACAAGATCGGCCAGTTTACCTACCTCAATGGTGCCTAGTTGATCATCAACTCCCAAAACTTCGGCAGCTTTAATGGATGCGGATTGAAAAATTTCGAGAGGATGGAAACCGGCTTCTCTGAAAAGCTCCATTTCACGAATATAGGCAAAACCGTAAAGCTTATAGATATAGCCGGCATCGGAGCCAAGAGTTACCCTGCCGCCGCGATTTTTATATTCGTTTATAAACTGCATCCATATACGGTAGTTTTCTTTCCAGGCAATCTCCTGTTCGGTTCCCCAGTCGAACCAGTAGGAGCCGTGTGCACGCCGATCGGGAGAGAAAAAGTTCCATAGAGAGGGCAGTGTGTATCGTTCATGCCATTCAGCCCGGCGTTCGCGCATCAGGTCGCGACTGGCTTCATAAATGGTAAAGGTAGGATTGATCTCAAAATCGAGGTCCAGCAGCTGTTCCATCAACTCATTCCAGCGTTCACTTCCCGGTTCAGCAGCCTGTTTCCATAATTTGCCCGCCTCTTCAAACCGGTGCTGTTCATCACTGTAGTTGTAGTCGAGTGGGTAATTCTGAATTATCCGGTCAGTAAAGAGTGCTTCAGGAAGCCCGTACCAGTGTGTCATACCTTTTAATCCCATCCTGGCGGTATGCTCGACGTTTGCGTATACAACCCGGGGCTGGGCATGATGGGCCATGGAGCCCACGCCGAGCTGATTGGCTTCATCCAGGGCCGCTTCCCAGATTTCGGGCCGTGCTCCGAAGAATTTAATTCCATCGGCACCATTACGGTGAATCATCTGAACCCACTCCCTTGCCTGGTCCGGGCTGTTGATGCCGCCTCTCACGCCTTGTCCAAAATTGACATAGGAAAAAATTCTCGGCGCGGTAATCTCATTTTTTTCACTCCTCTCTTTATGACGCAATGTCCACTCCATTCCGTTACCACTGCCCGGTTCACGGATGGATGTAATGCCATGTGCCAGCCAGAGCTTATAGACATATTCAGGTACCGTTCCCTGGGCATTCCCGCCGGTATGGGCGTGCATATCAAAAAAACCGGGAAGGATGTATTTACCGGAGGCATCCAGCTCTATATCGCCCTCACCGGCCTGCGGGCGCCTGCTCTCATTAATGGGTACGCCGGGATAGCCCACATTTTGAATCTGAACGATCCGGTTGCCCTCAATAACAATGTCGACGGGACCTACAGCCGGAGAGCCGGTTCCGTCTATCATGGTTCCACCGCGGATTATTAAGCGTTCGTAAGGACCTTCACCCTCCGTACGGTCGGGTGCATCCGCCATTTGTGCATAGAGTGGTGTTATCAGAAAAAGGGTTAAAATAAATGTAGCTAGCGTTTTCATGAGTAGGGTTGTGTTATCATTTATGTACCTGAATGTAACAGGTTCTGAATTTTGGTGCCGTAAAATGTTGAGAATTCTTTAGCCGGTAAATTATTTTAAAAATTTTGTAACGAATAGAGGTTCTGTTAATCTTTATAAGTAACAGCATAGCACTAATCTCACTCTGGTTAGTCAATTAGTCACTCCTATTATGCTGAACCTAAAGCATACAACCCCGGGATTGATAGTCCCGGGGTTATTCTTCTTTACACTTATCCCCACCGGTTTCTTCCTGAAATTCCTTTCATCTGCGAGCAATAACCCACTTATTTCAATGCAATCCATCCCAAGCAGAACCGGAACCGGATTGTCAGAATCGGAAGAAAGGTGTTGTGAATTTTATAGAGTCACTATCCGGATGGGAGTAGATAAAGGGACTG
Organism: Balneolaceae bacterium; assembly: GCA_007693295.1. GTDB lineage: Bacteria > Bacteroidota > Rhodothermia > Balneolales > Balneolaceae > Rhodohalobacter. Next base: position 3,969 of record REDT01000297.1, on the reverse strand, counting down.
AATGGATATCCGGTTGGGAATTGAGGGTTGATTAACAGGCGTAGGTTTTCCTTTCCTTATTGCTTTATGAGTATAGCTCACCCTATGAGTCAAAACGACAATGATACACCGTGCAGTCGTAATCCAAAGAAGGGGTCAGTCAACCAGGAAGAAATTATAATCTCCCTGTTTAGGCCTGTGAGATGACTTCTGGAGCGTAGCTTCACCTCTGAAGTCAATCACTTCTCCACCCAGGAAACTTCGTGCTGCCCGCCTTGCCAGCCAGCCGAGCTCGGAGAGAATCGAAAACTTCTCCTGATCTTCTGTTCTGGAAATTCTGAGCGTGCTATCGTCTTCGAGTCTTAATTCAACGATGCGTGGCACACTCGTATTAAATGCACGCCCCCTGTGCAGCTGCTCGATACGCTTAACACCGATCATCGATATATCATTATCGGATTTGACTATACGGTAGCCAATGGTTCGATTATTATTACTGTTCTTTGGAAGCATGAAATAGAGAATATCCCAGTTTTCCCGATCATGATGAGTTACAAAACGATACCCGCTATGCATAAGCCGGGTCGTTGTTTGATTCTGGAAAGTGTGATCCATGTAAGCCGTTCCCGTTACTCTCTTTTTATTATCATTTATGGATATATGTCCGGCGGCTTCCGCATAGGGGATATGTGCAACAATTCCGATCTTTTCACTGTCTACATTAAATTTACCGTCGCCCAACATCACGGCTTGCGAAATGTTTTTCAATGATAGGTCAATATCGTAGTGTACGCCATCTTTGGACGTATTAATTACGATGCGGTGCTGATGTGGAAGTTTACCTTCAAAGAATACTTCCCGTTCCGGATGAAGCTGAAACCGGTGGTTATCCTTATCCTGAACCAGCCTTTCGATTGGGTATTCTCTTGAGAGCTGATAGAGTTCGCCATTGTGATCAAAAACCGAGACACGCACTCCGCTAACCGGTGATTTCAGGCTCCCAAAATTTGCTACAGAAAAGACAATATGTGCCTTCATTCCATTGTCAAAATAGAACTGATAGTTCCAAAACTCATTAAAATAACTTCCCTCCAGTGTTTGAGCCCAAATAAGCTGATCAGGTGCTTTTTTGATGTCTCCAGACGGGTTGGATGTTTGGCTAACAGCCGTTTGATAATAAAATATCAGAAACAGAGCAGCTGTAAGAATTCTAAAAATCGATTTTAGCATTTTTATTTATTGTGTTGCAAATGAGAGCCTATTTCGAAAAAGGTGGAGTATTATTTTGATTGAATATAACGATCTGATATTGAAATCGTTGCAATATGCATAGTCAATACTTCTGATTTTAAGCGATTTATTCCAATAAGTTCCTGAAAATAAAACAGGTTCCAAATTGAAAAGATATTACCTATAACCCGCAATGAATGTAATTATTACGAAAAAGGTTTTTTACAGCTCAACGTCAGCCGGATAGAGTGTTTTTTGCTCGTTCTTGAAACTAAAGAATGCGATTAGAGCATAAAGGTTGAATATTCCAAATTTGGGAGTTTATAATAGTTTATCATATTATTGCGAGCAAAATGTGTGATAAAAAATGTGTGTGACCGGACTAGTTTCTGTAAGATTGACGATTAATTTATGGGCAAATCAGAATTAGAAATAGATGCTGTAATTACCTGGGTTGACGGTAGTGATCAGAATCATCTAAAGAAGAGATTAAAAGTACTTGGCAATACCTCTGATGCAGTTCAGAATACTGTATCTACGGGAATGGATAAAACCAGATTCATCGATAATGGTGAAATAAAGTACTGTATTCTGTCCATTCGAAAGTTTGCACCATGGATTCGAACCATTCACCTGATCACGGATGATCAGGTGCCCGGTTTCTTGACAGAGGAGATGCGGGAGAAATTGAATGTAAAAATTGTAGATCACAGAGAGATTTTCAGCTCTTTTGAATGGGCGCTCCCAACGTTTAACACACGCTCCATTGAAACGGCCATTTGGAGAACACCGGGACTCGCTTCTCGCTTTATCTATTTTAATGATGATTTTGTTATAACTAAAAAGGTGAAGCCTGAACATTTTTTTATAGGTGATAAAGTAATTCTTCGTGGTAATTGGAGCCATATCAATAGTTATGGATCAATCAGATTGACACTTAATCGAATGGGAAGTTTTTTTGCGAAAAAGTTGCTTGGCATCACCCGATCGATGCATCTGCTGTTGCAGATCAGATCTGCTCAGCTTGCTGGATTTGAAGAGAAATATTTCAGGGTTCCACACGTGCCACACCCAATACGTACGGAAACTCTTAAGAGATTTTTTGATGACAATTCTGATGCCTTTGAAAACAATATTAAATATCGCTTCAGAAACATGGATCAATTCAGCTCGATTTTTCTTGCAAATCATCTCGAAATTATGAGAGGTAATGCTGAACTGAGAACTCCGGATGATTTTTTGATGATAAACGGTGAAATGGATTTACTTCCAATATTAAACAGGAAACTCAGTAAGATTAAAAACAACCGTGTCCGTTTTATCTGTCTTCAGGGACTAGAAATATTTAAGAAGGGACAACGTAAAAAAATAATCAGAACACTGAAGAGAGATCTGGGGCTCAAGAAGAGAAATATTCTTAAAACCAGTGCAAAAGAAAATGAGATCGTAAATTAACTCTGCTTACCTGATAAGGTTATAAAGATTTCTGGAATGAGAAATAGTTTTCAACCCATGTGATCCCTATTTTTACGCATTTCCGCAACTATTACCATTTGAAGTGATCTCTAAAGAGACGTTTAACAAATTCAAAAAAACCTACCTGGACACTCCACGGGCAAAGCAAGTTCAGAAATTTGCACGGCGTCTTGTCATCGCTGTTATCGTAGGTATCATTATATATCAGCTGTTTGATATTGGCTGGGATGAAGTACTTCGAAATTTACCTACGCAACCTCTCTTCTATATTCTGTTCTTTATCCTTTACCTGACCCTTCCCGTAGCAGAGGTGTTTATTTACCGTCAGGTATGGGCGGTTCAGAAATGGAAGATGTTTAAAGCATTTCTTACCAAGAGAGTGTACAACGATGAGGTGATGGGATACTCCGGTGAGCTTTTCCTTTTTATCTGGGCCAGAAAGTATATGTCTTCGGCCGACAGTGAGATCCTGAAAAACATAAGGGATAACAATATCCTCTCTGCAGTAAGCTCAAATACGGTAACGGTTCTGCTTCTCGGGTTTCTTGTGTTTACGGGGGTTCTGGACCTGGAGGAGCTGATCGGGAATGTAGACCTGTTATACATCATCGCGGGCTCTGTTATTGCAGCAATTGTTGTGGCACTTATTGTACAGTTTCGAAAGTATATTTTTGAACTCCCGCTGAAAAAAGCGTTGCTTATCTTCTCGATCTATTTTTCACGATTCATCATTCACAATGGGTTGATGATGGTTTTATGGGCTGTTGTAATACCGGAAGCGCCTCTTTCAACATGGTTTATTTTTGTAGCGATCATGATTGTTGTGAACAGAATCCCATTTTTACCAAGTCGTGATCTTGTATTTCTGCTGGCCGGAATTGAACTCTCAAGGATGCTGGATATGACGACTGCGGCTGTTGCGGGTATGCTGCTGGTTTACAGCGTACTTAAAAAAATTACGAACCTGATATTTTTCTTGGTGATATCCTACTACTCTAAAGACCCGGAGATAATTGAGTTGAAAAATAAAAAAGATATTGCCGAACAGTCCGTTTCCACGTCTTTAGAAGAGGATTAAGAGAATCTTTTTTACCCCGTTTTTTCATTTATATTCCTCCTGACTTCCGCACTGGGACACCTATTCTTGGTTTTTCATGCGATAAGAATCTTGATCGGAATCATATAAAGTCTATTAGTGCAAATGCTTCCCACTTAGATTTATAAATCGCAGGACAGATTGATGAATCTAAGTGACTATGTACTTTTGTCTTGATCCGCCGGTAG
>REDT01000292.1 GCA_007693295.1 Balneolaceae bacterium | reverse complement strand
CAAGTGGCGCGATAGCGACAGCCCGAACCATCGGGAGTTCAAGGCGCAAGGCTCAGGTTGTAACCTGTAACCGTGCACCGTGTGCCTTGCCCCGGACGCTGTTCCCCAAGGGATCCCTACTACGGGGCAGATCCGGTGAGTACTGACAGGTCCTGAAATTTAACAACTCACCTGCTGCCCGCCAATCCAGTGACAAAGCATTCATGTGTGTGTGACGTCGTCTAAGTTTACTATTTCCAATTTTGAAGAGAGCAAAGAGAGAACAGAGGTTGCTGAGTGAAAGCAAATCATTTAAATTGAAGAAATTTATAATTTATCAACCCGTTGAATTTTGCATAAACACATTACCCCTACCTTTACAACTTTCGGCCTGCTCTTTTTACTGATTCAATTCTGCTCTGTTTCCAACCTGTTTGCAGATTCGTTAGAGAAAGCCCCTGAACCTGAGGAGAATGTAGTTGGGATCCGAATAGCGCCACCCTTTGTGATGCAGGAGAGTGATGGTTCCTACAGCGGATTGAGCATTGAATTATGGGAAGAGATTGCCCGGGAGCTCCAAATTGATTTTCAATACCGGGAGAGAGATTTGGCAGGTTTGTTTCAGGGTGTGGAAGATGGATCGCTGTTTGCCTCCATATCGGCTTTGACCATTACAGCCGAACGGGAAGAGGCCATCGATTTTACACATCCTTTTTTTGTGACCGGCCTGGGAATAGCCGTGCCGCACAGGCCAACCGGCTTGTGGAGTGCTTTTTTAGGTCTGTTTTCAGCTGATTTTCTCTGGATTGTTCTTCTACTACTGGCACTGCTCTTTTTCTGGGGTATTTTGGTTTGGGTTTTTGAACGTCACGAGAACCGCGATGAGTTTGGAGGTTCAGCCTCCGAGGGAATCGGAAGCGGATTTTGGTGGGCAGCCGTAACGATGACCACCGTTGGGTACGGCGACAAGTCGCCACGCTCAATTGGGGGAAGGGTTGTTGGCTTTATCTGGATGTTCACCGCCATCATTGTGATCTCTTTCTTTACGGCCTCCATAGCCTCTTCTCTTACTGTAACTCAGCTCGACAGCCGTGTTAGCGGTCCGGGTGACCTTCCAAATGTACGGGTTGGTGCGCTGAGTGAATCGGCTACCCTCATCTATCTTGAGGATCAAAATATAACGCCCAATACATTTTCCACCATTGAAAACGGGTTAAAGGCTGTGGAAGATGATGATATTGATGCATTTGTACATGATGCACCCATAATACGATATTTCGCCAGAAGCGACTTTCGTGGAAGGGTTCGAGTTTTGCCCGGCACGTTTAATGACCAATACTATGGCATTGCCCTGCCAATAAACAGCGAGTACAGAAACGACATCAACCGGGTTCTCCTGGAATTTATTCAGAGCGATCGCTGGGAAGAGCTGAACAACCGGTATATGGGAGAGCGGTAATGATGATCCGGATTATCATACGATACCTAAACTCAATTATTTTAACGTGGGTTCGATTTAAGTAAAGTGCGTTAAAGTCCCCCTTAGAAGGGGGCTCATTTTTTGAACGCGTAGCGAAACGAACGGAGTGAGCAGGGGGATGACGTGTAATGCAGCAATATTTGATTCGAATAGTCTTTTAGGAGTAACAAATGAACTTCTTATCATCCCCCATTGCCCCCTTCGAAGGGGGACACTCCCAAATTAGATTTTATTTCGTCACGATGGAATCCCTGGGAAACGCAGGTTATTTTACAAACGTCATTTTTTGCACCCGGCTCGTGCTGCCGCTAACCATGCGGGCAATGTACACCCCGCTGCTCAGGCCGGTGGCATCAAAGTTGACCGTAAAGTTGACGCCTGCCGGATGCTCATCAACATCCAGTAGTGTGGTAACCCGCCTGCCAAGTATGTCATATACATCAATTCTAACCGGTGCCTGTTCCGGAACACTGTAGCGAAGTGTCGTCCCCGGGTTAAAAGGGTTTGGATAGTTCGGATCGAGAATAAATTCATCCGGCAGCGTGGTGAAATCACTCTCACCCACTTTAAAAAACACATTTTCCTCTGCAGGTTCTACGAATTCAGATGTGAAAATTCTAAATTCACCCGGAGCAAGATTAAATTCCTTTGAAAGGTCTGTTTCAATACTCGTTGTACTCCCTGAAACAAATTCGTGCCAGTCGCCTGTACCGGTAAAGTCGACAGTAAATTCATTAAAGTTTACTCCAAAGTTACCGACGATAACCACGTCCATATCGGGATGCTCCAGGGTTATCCACTTAACCTCACCCCGCAGTGAAGAGTTAAATTGAGTTTCAGCACTTGAAAATGCTGGGCTTGATCTTCTCAGCCTGTTCAGTTCACTCCACGAGCGGTATAGACGATACCTGTTCTCTTGGTCATAGTACTCCCAGCGAACCGGTTTCTCAGCAGTTCGGCCGGGATCGGTTGGGCTGCAGTCTCCATCGCTTCCATCACCGGGTTTAAGGCATTCTCCATCTCCCCAGCCATAACCCAGTTCTCCAAACTGCCATAGCATTTTCGGGCCGGGTATGGTCAGAAAAAATGCTCCTGCCAGCTTCATTCTTTGTAGGGCTACATCCAGATCGCGAGTACTGTGTTCAGGGTTTGAATCATCCCCAAACTCTCTCATCTTACGCATCATCCACTGTTCATCATGGCTCTCCATGTAGCCGACCAGATGTGGATTTTGAAAATTTCTGTTTCCAAAATAGATACCTGAAAAATTTGATTTGTTACCATCATTGTATCCCATTACTCCTTCAGAGTAATTGAAATTATGGTTACCCCAGAGCAGCATTCCGTACTCTTCAAGCTCGCGTTCTTCTGAATTTGCGGCAAAATGTTCCAGAATCATGTAAGCGTCATCATCATACTCACGTACGCGATCATACATTCGTTTAAGATTAACTATCCGTTCCGGATTGGGGCCCTGCAGTAAACTTCCGTCCTGAACGTTGGTCGCAAAACCTTTCGTGAGGTCAAATCTGTAACCATCAACTTTATAGGTTTCAATCCAGTACCGGTTCATGCGGTCAAGCCAATACTTGATGTAAGGGTCGTCGTGATTCAGATGCTGAAATACATTGAATGCATGCCCGGGCCCTATAAAGCGATTTTGATCCCTGGATTCACCATAAAGCCTGATCAGAGAGGAGTTTTCATGGGCATGATTATATACAACGTCTAAAATAACAGCCATGCCACGCTTGTGCGCCTCATTAATGAATTTCTTAAATGACTCCCTGTTGCCATACGATTTATCGAGTGCTCCGTGAAATACCGGGTTGTAGCCCCAGCTCAGATTTCCATCAAATTCAGAAACAGGCATTAGCTCAATGGCATTAACGCCAAGATTTTCCAAATAATCCAGTGTGTCTCTGAGGGTTTCATATGTAGAGTTTTCAACAAAATCTCTCAGTAAAAGCTCGTATATAATCAGGTCCTCCACTTTTGGCCTCTCAAAGTCGGGCACTTCCCATTCAAAAGCTTCTCTTCCGGGTTCAATAACGGTGACGATCTCTGAAGTTAAACCGGATGGATATTGCGGCATATCAGGATATACTGACTCGCTGATGTATTGATCTAATGAAGGGTTGAGCACCAACTCTGAAAATGGATCAGCCAGTCTCAATTCACCATCTACCAGGTATTGAAAACGGTAGCTTTCTCCCGGAGTGAAATCATCAATGGTTATCCAGAAGTGTGCGCTGTCGGGTGCCGGTGAATCCAGTTTCATTAAATACTCTTCCCGAACCTGCCAGTCGCTGTGGTCTCCTATTACATGAACAAAATCTTTACCCGGGGCAAAAATTGAGAAAGATATTTTTGAGGGATCATCATCGTGATAGGTAATTCCATCTTCCAAGCCAAAAGGCCGTGTCTCTTCCACAACTTCAGGCGTTGCGATAAATGAGAATGTGATCTCCTGTTCTTTTGTCTCTCCGGCATCCGTTACTGCAACAATTCTGAGGGTATTCTCGCCAATATTTAAATCAATACCAAGATCTGAAATAGATGGTACCATTAGCAGCTGACGATCGGTTTCATAGAACCCGTCGAAACTGCCGGCCATTGTACCATTTACATATATACTTGAACCGGAAACGCTGATGGGATCATCGGATTTTGCTGCAACTGTTGCTGTTATACCGGGAGGTGAATCTCTTTTTACACTTCTGGATTGCGGGACTACCTGAAAAATAAGCGGGTGAGTTACTTCGATAAATGAATCAGCATTCGGCCCAATAGCTATTGGATTGAGAGGATCTGTAAACCACTGGAACTCCGTGCCGCTTTGATTATAGTGTTCATGAAATTTATAGGCATAACCGGCAGTACCCTGGTAGGTTTCAGAACCTCCTCCAATTTCAAGCTCAACTACCTGATAGGAGAAACCATTCTCTTCATCAACAGTAAGCAGGGAACCATCTGTGGGACTGATCTGTCCAGCCTGATTATTCCCCCAATCATTAAAGGATCCCGGCACAAAACTTCTTACTGCATTATCGGAAGGTACATATCTGAATGTAACATCGATTGTGTCTTGCGCAATTAAAAAGAGAGGCAAGAATAGCAGAACGGATAGAAAAAAAGAAAATTTAAGTTTCATAGTGCAACGTGTTTAATCGATGCCGGCTCTGAAGATGATCGTATGATGAGCTCGGGCTGATGAATTTCGTGACTTGGATCAACACCTTTATTGTGAATCCGGTTGATCAATTTCTTTGTCGCATTCAGCCCCATGGTGTACATAGGCTGATGGACAGTGGATAACCCGATATATTCGGCCATGGTTAAATTATCGAAGCTGATTAAGGGAATATCAATCCCGGTCTCTCTCATCGCCTTTTGTGCTCCAACAGCTTTAATGTCTGAAGTACAGAAGCATGCATCGGGCAGAGGATTGAGTTTGAGAATTTTCAGCATGGCCTCATAACCGCTTTTCTCAGTAAACCCATCACGTTCCATTGAGTCTCCGCTCACGATAAGATTTTCATCAAAAGGAATATTATTCTCCTTAAGCGCCTTCTTATACCCTTCCAATCGATCCTTGATCGGTATCGATTCAGAACTTGCAGAAAGGAATACAATCTTTTTGTACCCCGTATTAATCAAATAATTAGTTGCAAGATAGGCTCCCTGCTTATTGTCAAAACTGACTGAGTCGAAAAGTTCACTGCAGTCGTCAACAAGGCTGATTGGAGTATTGTAGCGTTTTAAAAGCTTCAGTTCATCTTCTGTAAAGTGAAGCGATACCAGCAAATACCCTTCGGCCCATTTCTTCATTAACACATTCTCAACCTGGCTTAAAGGGTCCTCTTCATGATTGATATTCACGATATTCAGCTCAAAATTGTGAGAGGCAAGGCAGTCCTGTATACCACGCAGAATTTCTGTAAAGAAATAGTTCGACATGACAGGAATAAGCATCATAATCCGGTTCTTTTTTTTCCTGGCAAGGCCTTGTGCATATACATGGGGCTGATAACCCATTTTGTCTGCAACTTTCAACACCTTCTTTCTCGTTGCAGGCCTAACGGTTTCTGCATTGTTAAAAACCCGTGAAACCGTAGCAATACTTACCCCGGCTGCTTTGGCAATGTCGTAGATTGTTTTAGACAAACCGTTTAAACTTTTGTTTAATCACGAAAAAGCTATTCGTAAAGTGGACAGGTTAGGTCGATCAAATTATGGTATGGTTCAGGTGTAAATGTAAAAAAAAACTTAGCGGAACTTCTGTCCGCTAAGTTTATTGCAAAATGAATTGCAAATTGCAACCATCTAGTCATCAGCGGGCTGTTCGCCCCACTCATCTGCAATAGTAGCTCCTTCCTCAAGAGTAGCAGATCGGTTTGGGTCTCCTGCCCATTCTCCTCCATCCCAGCCTTCGGCTACAAAATCTGAGAAATATTTGTATTCAACATCGCCGGTTGCTTCCGGTTCTATGACAGGAATCTCTGTATCCCCATCCACCATCAACACCAACTCTTGTCTTTCGGGATCCGAGCCGGGCTCAGCCCATCCTAAGAGAGAACCTGTGATGAATACAGAATGATCTTCAGGATCAAATCCGCTTACATCGGTCATGTCAACAGTAAATGTTGCAACGCCATCACCTACGCTAAATGAAATAGCATAGACAAGTTCTACCGGTTCATCATCATTTTCATCATCAAGGTCAACGCTGACTGTGTCGTCACTGCATGACATGAGTGCGAATGGAAGTACCATTGCCATTAAAATTATGCTTAGTTTTTTTATAATCATGTTAAGTCTCCAAGTTTTTATTGCTATCAGTTGATGAATTATAAACTGTCAACCGTGTTATTAAAACGCCTATTTGATGTAAGCGCTTACATCAATATCACAAATTTACAGCTTTAATTCAAATTAAAGCGTCCTAAGACGCTGAATATTTGAACAACGGATTCGATCAAAAGTTTCTATTGAATTTTAAAATGATGGCGTTCAATATTTTCCGTTACCCCCCCGCAGGATTTTTGTTGTTTTTTTTGAGGTAAAACTCCGGAATCTTTTAGAAACGCTCCGGATAACCCGACATCACTACACGTGATGAAATGCCGGCTTAGGCGCAGTATGAGGCAATTTCTTTTATTTATACCTGAAATGGGGTAGGATAACTGTTCGAATCTCTCGAAGAATATGTGATCAATAAATGAATTTTCTTACGGCTGAAATCGAAATCAGAAATTGATTCGGGTGTCTTTATATAGAAAGGCATAAAAAAAGGGGACTGTGATATTTAAATCATCAGTCCCCTGTAATTTTTTTCAATCGACTGTTAAAGCCGAAAGAATAGATACTGCTGTAATCTGTACATCTTATTTAAATAACCGGTGCCATCATGGTTGATGGTACCGGTTTACTTATTGCCTAGTTCTTATTCTGCAGAGAAAGTTATGTTGTCGATGAAAATAACATTTTCCTGATTTCTTTCCTCATTATCCGGGAAAATGGCAATTCTCTTCAAACCCCCAAATTCTGACGGCGGATTTTGTTGTTCAGGACTTACTGCACAAAAGTTGAAAGTTAATGTTTCCCACTGTTCTGTTTCAGTATTAGCTACAGTGACAAGTGCGGTTCCCCAGTCATTAGGTGGAGCTCCGGTATCAAATTTGACACTCACATCAGTGGCCACACTTTTCCATACATCTACTGTGACAACACAGTTTTCATTGGTAAATAAGAATTCACCCAGTTGACCTTCCACAGTTTCAAAACCTGCAAATGCGCCCCCTGTTTCAAGAGCAGTAAACCTGGCTACTGTATCTGAGGTATTTGGTTCTGATTTGTCAGGATTGTCGATGATTTCCAATGGGGGATTCGAGTCATTCTCAAAGACAGTCCAGTCCCAGTCTGCACCAAAACCACCTTCCTCAAAATCGATCGGCTGGTTCAGCCCGGTCGCATCACCGTTGTCATCACCGTTGCCACCGTTGCCATTGTCATCTTTCCAGAAGTAGATGTTATCAATGTAAACGTCTCCGTTTCCTTCAAATTTAAACTGAAATACATCAGCTAAATCAACAGGAGGAACGAATGCTGAAAGGGGGATATCCACACTTGACCAACCGTCTGTAGGCACTGTTAATTCATAAGGTGTTTCATTTCCGGGGCTAATTACAAAGATACTCAGCGAAGTTGAATTTGCAGTCCAGAAGTCGACATGAACATAATCGTAATCCGATACATCCTGATTGCTTCCCAATTCAATTCCCTGGTAATTCAGGCCTGTATAAAGCATGGTTTCGTTTCCATCAATCTCTACAAAACTCACTTGGGTTGCCTGACCCCAGTCTGGATTAAAGTTGGTGTCTGAGATGTCTGTATACTCATCACTGAATACACTGAGTACATCATCGGCATCCTTGGTTGGTGTTGGAGCCGCACTTGTTGGCCCTGTTTCGCCACCGTTTCCATTACCGGCTTCTCCACCAAACTCAACATCATCCCAGTAATAGGTCTCACCATTACCTGGTGTGTTAAAGTCGAAGAAGATGCTCGCCAGATTATAGTCGTATGACAGATTCAGTTCTGCAGTACCTTCAGCTTCATTACTAAAGTCGAATACGAGGGTTTCCCACTCTTCTGCAACAGTAGTTGTGGCTTCTGTTTCAACACTCTGTTCCGGAGTATCTGCATTTTCAACTTTGAGCCTTACCGGAATTCCGGCTGTTGGTGACCATACACGTACACTCATGGTTGTTTCACTGCTGGTAAACGGAATCGGGTCCACAAATCCATCAGGATCACCCACGCTTGTACCGGCCCAAGGTTCGCCATCCTGCTTGACTGTTTCAACAACTCTGTTGGACGCATCCGTTGGATCTTCTACGATCTCTGAAACGGTGCCGCCGAAATCTACAATACCATAAGAGATGTTATCATCATCGAAAGTGATAGGAAGGTTAACCTGCTCACCCGGTTCTCCATTATCTCCATTGTCTCCATTGTCATCATCTGGTTCTGCCTGGCGAATATTATCAAAATACCATGTGAAATTATCAGTTCCATCTCCAATTGTTCCAATATCAAAGATGAACACAAGCTTTTCGTAAGTAAATGAAGGATCAGCACCTGCCATATTGAAGGTTATATCAACCCATTCCTGAGATTCCGCAATTGTCAACACCTGTTCAAATTCCTGGGTGGGTTCCTCTTCATTTTCAATTTTGAACAGCATTGTGGTATTTGCCCGTGGTGCCCAAACTGAAACTGTAAAGTCAGTCCCATCAGAGAAATCTATGCTCTCAGGTAACTCTATAAAGGCTCCGCCCCAGGGCTGGCCGTCGTCTTTCACCATTCTGGCTACTTTATCGCTTTCATTAATACCTGATTTATCAGGATTATCCACTACGGTTAGCTCTCCGCCATCGAAATTTGTGATGAAGTCATCCCATTCTACATCTTCTTCAAAGGTTATCGGAAACTCGACT
>REDT01000290.1 GCA_007693295.1 Balneolaceae bacterium | reverse complement strand
CCAATACACATGGTTACCAGGGCATATTTTTTATTCTGTTTTTGAAGCTCGATAGCTGCAGTTTGAAGGATTCGCGAACCGCTCACGCCAAGAGGGTGGCCCAGGGCTATGGCGCCGCCATTCGGATTGATTCTCGGATCGTTATCATCCAGGCCCATTTTCCGCGTACAGGCGAGTGCCTGGGCAGAAAAGGCTTCGTTGAGTTCAATAATGCCCATGTCGTCATAGGAGAGGCCGGCGCGTTTTAAGGCAATTTCAGACGCAAAAACCGGGCCGATCCCCATAATGCGGGGCTCTACACCGGCCACGCCGGAGGAGACAATACGTGCCATGGGTTGCAGGTTGTGAGCTTTCACAGCCTCACCTGAGGCAATCAGCATGGCTGCAGCTCCGTCATTTAAACCCGATGAGTTTCCGGCAGTTACCGTTCCATCTTTTTTAAAGGCGGGGCGTAATTTAGCGAGAATCTCTTTGGTGGTTGCCGGCCGAATGAATTCATCCTCTTCAAAAACCAGGGGATCTTGTTTACGCCGGGGAATTTCAACAGCTGTAATCTCTTCAGCCAGCCGTCCGCTTTGTTGAGCCTTCGCTGCCTTTTGCTGAGACCATGCCGCAAATGCGTCCTGATCTTCCCGCGAAATGTTGTGTATCTCCACAAGATTTTCCGCTGTATTTCCCATTCCGTCTGTACCGTAGAGCTCCTCCATTTTCGGGTTGATAAATCGCCACCCAAAGCTGGAGTCGTGCATCTCTGCATCACTTCCAAATGGTTTGGATGTTTTTGAGATCACCCATGGGCCCCGCGTCATATGCTCCACACCCCCGGTGATGAAGATCTCACCGTCGCCGGCCTTGATTGCCCGCCCGGCATGTATCGCCGCCGACATGCTTGAGGCGCAAAGCCTGTTCACCGTTTCGCCGGGTACAGTAAATGGAAGGCCGGCCAGCAACAGCGCCATGCGGGCCACGTTACGGTTGTCTTCTCCGGCCTGGTTGGCACAGCCAAATATCACATCATCTATTGCTTTGGGATCGATTTCACCATTCCTTTTTATCAACTCCCTGATTACATGGGCTCCAAGATCATCCGTTCGGATAGGAGAGAGTGTGCCACGAAAATTTCCTATTGGTGTCCGGATGGCGTCGATGATGAAAGCTTCTTTATTGTCAGGCATAATTTGTCAGGTTGTAGTCTCGATTCGTGAGAAAATAAGGTCTATATATTGCACCGGAAAGCCAAAAAGCGAATATTCTATTTGAGAAGTTTTAATACTCATTTTTTTAATCTGTAGCTCAATAAAAGTGCCTTAACCACTCCCGACCCCTTTCCGAAAGTGTCCGGGACAGGCTCTTGTGAAGGAGGGGAGACACATTTGTTAAGATTTAATATCTAACCTGAAATCTTGAGCTTTATAACTCACTTTCTTCATTCATCAATGATTCCCGATACCGTACATATTTCACCGGCAGTTCAAACGGTCGCTCATCGGTAATGAATGGCAGGCGCGGGATTTGAATCATGGGACGCGCCGGTTTTTTTTCAGGATCCCATCGGAAATTTTCCAGTTTACGGTCAACATTGGCAGGATTTTCAGGCAGCCAGGAGCCATCCGGATTTTTCTCTGCTTTGAAGAAATCAAACTCTCCGTCCAGAAAAATCATCGTGGATGCACCGGCAGCAATCAGTTCAATCAAGCCGTCGGGCTCTTCGTCTTCATCTTTTACATGAAATATGATTTCAGAATTTTCAAATACTTTGATTCGCTCAATTACCCCGTTTTCAAAAAAGGCATGAAGTGTGTCTCCGGTCATCTGATGAAGCCTGCCGGTAATGGTATCTTCCTGGACGGCTATTGGCCGGACGTAGGAGGAGAGAAAACGAACATCATCATTCTCGAGGAAAGCTTCAATTACCGGCCCCGTTAACTGGATATTTTTTTGCCAAAGAATCGGTTCAGACCGAAGTATAAATTGATCCAGGTCATCACGATATCTGGCTGTATCAGAAACGGCAGAGAATTTTGTAGTCCAGATGGTGACGTCCTCATAGGAATCCATCGTGGAAAGTGTATCGGATTCAAAAAGCTCAATGGTTTTGGCAAACAGATGGGTAGTGTCCGTTTCGCTCTCATTTACCTCCATCATCCAGGCCCTGCTGCCGGTAAGCAGCCGGTATCCTGTGGAGTCAGCCAGGAGATAATCACCTGTAAAGGTAACCTTTTCTTCAAAATCATCGGCATATACCCTGCCAAAGAGCTCGTACAGATCGGCTGAACGGTTCATGAACAGTGAGTCCGCTTCAAGATACTGGGTGCTGTCGGCCAGCTGAACATTTCCTCTGAAAACGGCACTGTCCACTCTTTGATAGTAAAGTCCCGATTCCGCTAAAAGTGTCCCTTTTTCATCCTCAAAGCGCACAGGCCGATTAAAAATGGCCAGGTCAAAGGGCATATTCACGTCAATGGCTTCGCTGAATACAGTATTGGTTTCCGACTGAACAATTACCCGCCCTCTCAATTCACTGAAATCGGTTAATGTATTGTGAAAAAGCGTATCCGCCCAGATCACCTCCCCATCAGTTTCGATCTGCACATTAAATCCCTGAAGACGGTTTCTGCCAACAAACTGGTATACGCTGTCTGCTTCCAGGGTCATCTCTTCAGTAGAGAGAATAACGTTACCGAGTAGTTTTCGGACGCTTTCGCCATCAACCACCCCGCCCTCGGCCCGATCGGCTTGATGAATGGTGACCAAACTCTGAGCCTGAATTGAAAGTGGAGCTGCCACAAAAAACGTGAGGGATGAAAGCAGCAGCAGGATGAGTGTTGAGGAGAGTTGTTTCATTAATCCACCAGCATTCTGCCGCTGATCTCTTCAATCACATAGTCTGCGAGATCGGTTCCGCTCTCAAATCCCCTTCCAGCAATACTGTCGGTGGGGGTGATGATGGTAACGAATCGGGGGGAAGTAATCCGGTCTGTGTTTTGAGACCAGACCAAAAACTCGGTATAGAGCTCACGTTCTGTGTTGGTGAGAACCCGTACAGAGTCGTAAAGCTCAAATTCGCTTTTGGCCTCAAGGTAGATGGCACGTTTGCTCCAGGCCTCGGTCTCAACAGCACCAAGCGTGTCGAAAAGCTGTACATAAACCGGTCCGTCGATGTGCGTCTCTTTTCTGTTCTTGCTCTGATAGCTGATGGCGTAGCTGCCCTCAATTAATATCCTGGCACGTCCATGCTGCATTAAAACCATCTCAACATCCCAGCTTTCTGTAGTCACTATCAACGAATCGTTCATGGTTGCCTTAATCTGCTCGCTGTCATAGTCAGAGAGGCCGGTGCATGCACCCATCAAGAGAAATGTGGTGATAAAAAGGGGGGCAATATTACGTGGTGCCAAAATAGCGGTCGCCCGCGTCACCCAGCCCCGGAACGATGAATGCATCGCTGTTAAGTTTTTCATCCACTGCTGCGGTGATAATTGATACATCGGGATATTTCTTTAAAATTCGTTCGAGCCCTTCCGGTGCTGAAATTAAGGATATAAACCGAATATTTTTAGCTCCCTGTTTTTTAAGGAAAGCGATCGCATCATCGGCACTGCCTCCGGTTGCAAGCATCGGATCTACAACAAGGGTTAACCCGTCTTCCAGGCCGGCCGGAAGGTTGGAGTAATAGTCAACGGGCTGATGGGTGGTTTCGTCTCTATACATGCCCAAATGACCAACTTTTGCATCGGGCACGAAATTTATAATGGCATCCACTAAACTTAAACCGGCCCTTAAAATAGGCACTATAATAATATTAGTGGCTATTTCATACCCTTTGGCAGTTGTAATTGGAGTTTCAATATCCTTCTCTTTCAGAGGCAGCTCTTTTAAGGCAAAGTAGGCCAGTATTGTAGCAATACGGCCTATTGCTGAACGGAATTCTGCAGTTTCTGTAGAGGTTTGTCGCAGGATAGTGAGATCGCGCGAGACAACCGGGTGATCAATAATAGTGACCTGCTTATTTTTCATCGCCTGTTGGTTATGAATTATTCTCTTTCTGCTTCTTTAAGTAAGTCTGTGTAATGGTGTATATGATCTTGGAAAGGGCAATGAGGCCTATAATGTTTGTGAGCGCCATTATTCCAAGCATAACATCACCAAACGACCACACCACACTCACGGATACAATGGCTCCTAAAAAGTGCATTCCCACAAATATCAATCGATAGGTGAAGATCGATTTCTGTCCCAACAGGTAGTGGATGGACCTCTCGCCATAATAACTCCAGCTGATGGAGGTGGAGATCACAAAGAAGAAAACGGCAATGGTAACCAGGTACTGTCCCCCGGGCATTAGCGGGGCCAATCCAATTGAGAACGCTGCAGATGTAAGTGAAGCTACATTTTCTACCACTCCTCCATAAAGGTTGCTTAATGGATTACCCTCTTCATCAACAGCAGTTGCGCCTGCACTGCTGAAAAACAGTTCAGTTTCACCGATGATTTCCCCAATGTCTGTTCGAAGGTTCATCAGCTCTATTTGGCCATTAAACGGAACAGAGTATTCAGGGTCAACGAACATGGTGTCAACAGGGACGCTATATCGCATCATCTGACCGTTTACCGGTATTCCATCCTCAAAAATCAAAACATTTTCCTGGTCAGGTTCCGGATCTGTATCAGATACCATGATTGAATAGGATATGTTGCCTTCTGCCGGGTTAACGGTTGATTTGTGATGTGCATCCCATGCTCCGGTTACGACAATTACAAGGCCTGTAATGCTACAAACCACAAGCGTATCGATGAACGGCCCAATCAGGCCAACAAGGCCTGAGTGAACGGGCTCCTTTGTTTTACTTGCAGCCATTGCAATGGGAGAGGATCCCTGGCCTGCTTCATTTGAGAATAGTCCGCGCTGAACGCCATAGCTGAGAGTAAAAATGAGCGCACCGGAACCTACACCCAGTACACCGGCCTGAGGGTTGAAAGCGTTTGAAAGAATGGTAACAAATCCTGGAATAACCTGATCATAGTGGAGCAATAGAATGACGAGACCGCCAAGCACATAAAGTATGGCCATAAGCGGAACAAGGCGTGCCGTTACAGCTCCAATTCTCTTAATTCCTCCAAGGATAACGGCTGCCACAAGCGATGCTGTAATCAAACCGGTAATGTGGAGTGGAATGTTGAATTCGGTTCTCATTACATCGGCAAGCGTGTTGGCCTGAATTGCGTTACCGGTAAGAAGGGCACAAATTGAGCCGGAAATAGCAAAAAGAACGGCCAGCCACTTCCAGTTGGAGCCGAGCCCTTTTTCTATATAGTACATGGGGCCGCCCGATACAGTCCCATCCTTGTTTTCAGTTCGGTAGTACGCCCCAAGGGTACACTCGGTATATTTGATTGCCATGCCGAAGACAGCCGTAACCCACATCCAGAAGAGAGCACCGGGCCCGCCAATGTGAATGGCCAGCGCAACCCCGGCAATATTACCGACACCAACCGTAGCTGAGAGCGCAGTGCTCAGCGCCTGAAAGTGATTGATGTCTCCGGTATCGTCAGGATCGTCATACTTCCCTGATAAAACTTTGAATGCTTCTTTGAACTGGAGAACCTGTATAAATCCAAGACGACCCGTGATGAAAACCCCAAAACCAAGGATTACGACAACCAGAAGGGGTAGCGACTCGTAGCCAAACACTGACTCAGGAAAACTCCATACCAAACTTTCAAGGGTAAAAATGATGCGTTCAAACGTTTCCATAAATATTTTTTAGGCATTCAAATTAAAATCAGAGTGAATGTATAAAAGATTTAGGTTTTATTTTGTGAAAAATGGATATGAAGTGAACGATTAATAATCTTTTTCACTTTAATGGTTGCGAAGACTCTAAATTTAAAAATTTGTAATTTTAAGTCTTTGCCAGAAAGCATGTTAAATAAAAAGTAAGAATTCAAAATTATGACAAAAGCTGATATCGTTGATGTAATTTCATCTGCAACCGGAATAACAAAAGTGGAAACCGAAACCGTAGTAAAAGGGTTTTTAGACACTGTAATTGATGCAATGAAGCGTGGCGAAACTATAGAGCTCAGAGGTTTTGGAAGCTTTAAAGTTGTGAAGCGTGCACAGCGGGTTGCACGTAATCCGAAAACCAATGAGGAAGTTATTGTACCGGAACAGTATGTACCGATGCTTAAGGTATCGAAAGATTTCAAAAAAATAGTTAATCAATCCAACGGATAGAAAACTATCATTCTGCAGATTGCCAAAAATTCGCGCCGTTCGTGTTCAAAAAGCCTGCAACTTTTAAAGTAGATCATCATGCAGGTATGGTTTGAATTCAATAGCTTCAATGAATGGCCCGATGCGTTAAATTAATCTGTCTGATCTTTTTGCTCAGTACACCTTCATGTGTGCATGTTCCGGAGGCTGAATTTTATTCAGCTGAAGGTATAGTATCCATACATGCAAAAAGCCTCGATGAATCTGATTCATGGAGGCACAAGCATGGAGAGCTGCTCACAACGATTGTTTCAGTAGAAACAACCGAACCGGTACGGGGTGCTCTTGACCTCTCATTTTATGTTCAGCACGCCGGCACATACCAATTCTGGATCCTCGGTTCGGATAGCTCAACATCAAAAAATCGCGAGCTGCCGGTTCAGGTTTTCGACGGCGACAACTATCTGGTCAGCTCCTTTGAGCTGGCTCTTCCGTCAGGGCATGAACCATTTTGGTTTCAACATGACCGGGCGAATGAACCGCTGGAGATCTTTTTCGAGAAAGAAGGGCACTACTCCATCCTGTTTGAATCGGGTGGAGAGGCCGGTTTTTCAATTGCGGCTATTCATCTCTCCCTCAATGGCGCTCATGAACCTTCCGGAACCGGGTATCCCGAAACCAGGAGATACAATATGGATCCGGTTCTCGAAAAGAGGGATCATCACGTGGAGATCCCGCCTGCCTGGGCTTTTGGTGTTTTATTGGGAACCGATCAATTCGAGGGTAACTATTTTATTGAGTCTGGCATACATATTGATGCTCTTTTGAGCCGAGACCCCTCCGGATTTGAGCTGCAGGAACATATCAAACAGGGGAAATTTCTTTACGAGCCCGACCTTGAAAATCAGGAAGATCTGCAGGGTCACTTTGGCGTATTGATGTCAAAAGTTAATCTGTCAACTTTGAGGGACATCCACTCTTCTACAGTTCTGAAGGAGAATTTGGTCACCAGAGGATTTCTGCTCTCCAAAGCGATCGATCTGTTTAATCCGGAGATTAAAATGTATCCGGCAATGTGGAGAGACAGTGGCCTTTCGGGTTACGATCACCTTAAGAAACAGGTTGAGTTTACTTCAAATCCCCATGGAATAACCTATGAAGTTCCATTCCTGGCCGCTCTGCCGGAGTGGTTTAGAGAAGACTTTGAAGGTGAGATTGACGAAGAGCTCTTTATTCGATGGCTGCAATTTTCGGCCTTCAACTCCATAATGGTATTGCCATCCTTTTCAGATTGGGAAACAGACCGCTCGGAAGAGATCACGAACCAGTTACAAAAGTTCACATCTCTTCGTCATCGTCTTTTTCCCTATATCTACAGCTATACTCTGCGCGCACGTACAGCGCGCGTGAAGCCTGTAACTGGGGCCGGCGCACATACGGCTCAGTTTATGCTGGGAGAAGCGTTCCTGGCGGCTCCCATCGTCGAAGAGGGGAGTGATCAGCGACAGGTCTATTTTCCGGCGGGCAGCTGGTACAACTATTGGGACAATACGGAATACCTCGGTGGACAGAGCTGGATTGTGGAAGCGCCTCTTGATGAGATACCGCTTTTTATTAGAGCCGGATCCATCATACCCTACAGAGATGACAGCGGTTCAGTGATGCAGGCAACCAATGACTATTTGACTCTCGACATCTATACCGGTGAATCGGGCAGTTTCAGGCTCTATGAAGATGACGGGAAAACCATGAAATACAGGGAGGGAGATTTCTCAACTACAGCTTTTCGATATTTTGAACATACTGATTATGCAACATTTAACATCGGCGCTGTTGTAAGAGGGTTTGAAGGCAGGCGTTCTGAAACCAGCTACACGCTTCGATTTAAGTTTATGGATGAACCGGTTTCGGTTACGGCAAATGAAGAGACTGTTCCCAACGGAGAAGAACCCGGCATGTGGCACTACAATGAGCGGGACCGGACCTTAATTATCAAGTGGAGCCAGCCGGACAGCCAAAGAACGGAGTTCTATATTCAGATGGCGTCATAGGCCTTGAACCCTGCAGCCAAAATCCGGTTGGTTGTATCTTGTCTTTCTCACCAAAATTATTCATCATAGGGACGGCTTAAGCATAACCGGCATAACTGATAACTAACTAACTTATAACGGGGAAACAATGAAC
Source organism: Balneolaceae bacterium (assembly GCA_007693295.1). Classification (GTDB taxonomy): domain Bacteria; phylum Bacteroidota; class Rhodothermia; order Balneolales; family Balneolaceae; genus Rhodohalobacter. The sequence continues at coordinate 564 of REDT01000290.1, read as the reverse complement.
GATTTCGTAGAGTGGTATCTGCAACCTTTTAAAAAATATGCTGAATTTACCGGGCGTGCCCGGCGAAAGGAGTACTGGTCGTTTACGCTGGGTAACTTTATCATCTCACTGTTACTTGGAGGTGCGGGTTTTGGAATTGGATTGGGATCGGAGTACCTGGGCATGCTCTTTAGCCTCTTTGTCTTTATCCCTTCCTTAGCCGTTGGTGTGAGAAGGCTTCACGATACCGGGAAATCGGGATTCTGGCTGCTCATTCTGTTTGTGCCGGTTATAGGCTTTTTTGTACTTCTCTATTTCTTTCTGCTCGACAGTGATACCGGATCCAATCAGTATGGGCCAAGTCCAAAGGCGTTGGCGTAGAATAGATTGATGAATCAAAGTGCCTTTGTACTTTTGTCTTGATCCGCCTGTAGTCGGACAGGTGCAAAAGTACCATGCCAAAGGCATCCCAATGGGGAAAAATCAAGCCCTACTGCTCCGGCAATTGACGGATTCGAAGGGCAGGGCGATGAATTCCCGAAACCGTTCGCTTCGGCTCCGCAGAACGAATCCAAGGCCCCGCCT
>REDT01000287.1 GCA_007693295.1 Balneolaceae bacterium | reverse complement strand
CGTTTAGTGCGCCTTCGGCGCGTTTAGTACACCTTTGGTGTGTTGAGGTTTTTGAGCGTCGGGTTTGTGCGCTGCCCATTGTTGAGTACGCCTTCGGCGTGTTGAGGAAGGGTTCTTAGTCTAAAAAAAGAGATGAACAAGCTTAACCTGCAACATTTCTCCATCTCAACGCGAACCATCCTTCGTTAAAACTATGGACGGCAGGCGAAGCACACTCAACACGATCCGCCGGCTGGCGGAGAGTACTAAACGCGAGCAGAGCGAGCACTCAACACGCCGAAGGCGTACTAAACACGCTGCGCGTGGCACTAAACGTGAACGCAGTGAACACTCAACGCGCCAAAGGCGCACTTAACGCCATCCGCCGGCGGATGGCACTCAACACACCGAAGGTGTACTTAACGCGCCGAAGGCGTACTTAACGCCACGCGCAGCGCGTGGCACTCAAAAATGAACCACAATGCCTGACCAGGCTGCGCCAATGGCAGCTCCATTTTGTTTAGAGGAGGCGGTAGTGGCTGCGCCGATGGTGAAATCAATGTTTCGGAACTCTACGCCCGTTCCGGCGTGATATGTGGTGCTGTTGTCACCGCCGGTTCGAAATCCGGCACGAAGCGGAATACGGTTCCAAAACCGGTATTCACTGCCAAGGGCGATGTACATCTTTCTGCTGTTGCTGCCCCGCTCCAGTAATCCCGCTCCGAGGTCCAGCATCAGGCCGAACCTGCCAAGCTCCAGGTGACTGCCAAAGCGCAGTTGCGTGGGGAGACCAACGGAGTGGCGTGATTGATCCGAAGTCGAAAAATTTCCATATATGTCATTTCCGATGCTGTCGATCAGTACGGACTCAAAGTAGGCGCTCTCATCCCCATCAAACCGTTCATCAATGGTATCCTGATCGTATTGAAACCCTTCCCAATAAAAATCGTCGGCCGCTCCAAACGAACGTGCCCGGTCGGAGAAGGAGACTGAACCCAGGTCTGTAAGAGAGAGCCCCAGGCGAAGTTTCTTATCTCCCTTGAAAATCCCGTATCCGCCGAACAGATTCTCTTTCAAATCCAACTCTGCCGTCACCCCAAGGTCAACTCCGGCAGAGATTCCGTTAATCCCGGAAAGGTTTCCTGATGAATAGTCTACATAATCATTTAGTTTGGGATCACTGCCTGCAATTCGGTCCCGGTTGTACGCTGCCAGCTGATCGGAGAGCTCACCTGCGGCCTCGAGGGTATAGCTGAAATTGTGGTTTATGGAACCTCCATCCGTTGCAGTCACTCCCTGCACGCGAAGGGTAGAGTTCATTGACAGAGAGGCGTAATCACCGCCAAGCAGAAGCTTGGGTGCAATACCGGCGTAAATGCGAAACCCATCTGTAAATCCGAAAAGATCCTGCCCGGAGTAGATTGATGTAGCAAATCCAACTGAAACCTCATTGAATGCCACCATCTCCTGTCGTGTGTTCAACGCCCTGGGATCACTGAAATAGTCTGAATCGAGCCCGCGAAAAACCAGATCGGCCAATCCTCTTGAGAAAGATCCGCCGGCAATAACCCTGTAGCGATGTGCAGCACTGATTACCCACCTGTCAGCTCTGTAGACGCCTCCCAGCGTAACAGCACCTGCGTCTATGCTTCCGCTGCGCATATTAGAGGAGGAGACGCCAAACCACTGATCGAGCATATTGTCGGCTACGGCACCTTCTATCACCAATCCGGAGGTGAGGTATTCATTATAAGTAGATATATTCAGCAGTGAACCGCCTGCCCGGGCATAGATTCCACCGGCCAGCCCTGCCGTGATTGTGGGCCTTTTATTATGGTTGATCATAAGGTTGGCCGGGTTCACAAAGTTGGCGTGATAGAGGTCCTGATAGGCCGCACCGCCGCCTCCAAGTCCCATCATTCTGGCCGTTTGGTGACCCGACTGCGCAAACAGATGCTTTCCGGATGCAGAAAGAAACATCAGTGTAAGAGAAGAGAGTACGATAATATAGTTTAGATAGCTTTTTTTCATGATGCCCCTCCTTAATTGATGATTCTGTTTAGTTTGAATCGGCCACTGATTCGAATGGTGATGTCGTCAATGTCACGTATTCGCACTTTACCGCCATCGCTTGAGAGCAGGCCGGCAGATAAGCGCACTTCACGTGTTCGGTTCAGCTGATCGAGCTGAGCACGGCTCAGGGTAATCATGGTGGAGTTTTCTGCGCTGCCCAGCGAATAGCCTGTGCCATCTATAGGTGCAGGGTCAAATTCGATAATCTCCTGGCCACCGAGGGGTATGGATGTGATCAGTTCGAAATTTTCATCAAGCAGTTCAAGCTGAAGGTTGAAACCCAACGGTATACTGTTTGAATACTGTATAAACAGAGAACCCTCTTCAATACTTGAATCGTCATCCGGTCCGGGCAGGTTTCCCAAATCCTGCGAGGTGGTATCCACAAAGGTTGCGTTTTCTGCCCTGAGTGAGAGAGGAATGTTAACGCTTACGGCCGGATCAAGACGGATTGGGCTTTGAAGAGTTCCTTCGACCTCATCTTCATTAAATGTGGCAAACCCGATAAAACGGATCTCCACCGGAAGCTGATTCAGAAACTCCACAATGGTAGAGTTGTCCCGGTTAAACAGGAAGGTAATCAGATCATCAGGGTCGCCGGTTGGGTTTACGTCGAACTGAATCAGGTCTTCAACCGGAATCGGGATTTCATCAACGGTAAGGCGATCGGTAAATTCAGTTTCGGATACTTCGAGACCGCTGCCGGGAGCCCCGCTCAGAAAGAAACGGTTTCCGGAAACATCCGTCCCCATAAATGCCGCCGTAACCGTTGCCGGAAGATCGGTATTGATGGCGTATTGAATTTCAATATTTGAATTGGTGAACTCCAGCCCGTCTACTTTTTCAGAGAGGTTTTTGATGCCATCAATTTCAATAATTTCGGCTTCTTCTTCATTTAACAGGTCCAGGATTTCACCATTGGACGGATCATCATAATTCAGGAAAACCGTGCGTCGGGTAATAATTCCAAACGCTTCGGAAGTGGCTATATCATGAATTTCTACTACCGCACTTATAAAATCATCTTCACGGATCGTTCTGAGGTCACCACCTGTCCCGGTTTGTGTGTCCTCTGTTTCAGCATAGATGTTAAAATCGGCACTGTTACCGCTGCCAAAAATCCGTGTGCCGGCCAGGTCAATCGTTTGGGAAACAGCGAGGCTATTGTTCCGGGAAATTGAATTTGCCCCTTCAAAGGAGATCACGAGGGAGTCGGAAGGGGAGTAAGGCGGAAAAAGAATTCCGGGAAAAGAGATGACTAACCTGTCGATATCCACATCGGTAAAATTAAATACCTCCTCAACGGAAAGGGTGCCCGATTTCATCTGTACAAAGTGACCCGGCTGTTCAAAACGAAACTCATCTTCGGGGATCTGAATCGTACCGGACTGTTCAAATTCCTGTTGAGGAACCTGAACCACAACTTCCGAAGCGAAGAGATCGACGCCCCTGATATCGTTCACAATAAGGCTTCCGGCATCATCCTGCATTGTTTGGCCTGACCATTCAATTTCTACTTCAACGCTTATATCAGAAAGGAAGAGTTCCGGATCAATGCCCGGGTTCTCTATAAGCACGATCAATTCAGACTGAGTGGTGTTGTGGCTGAACTGGTTGTATTGTACGGTGCCAACAGACGTGCTCCCGCTGAAAAATTCGAGTGAAAGAATATCGATATTAAACCCAAGTTCGTTTCGAAGCGTAATATTAATGCCGCCCCGTTTGATGGTTGCCGATTCGAAGAAATCGGTGTCGAGCGGGATTTGGACCGGTGATGGAGTTTGTGCCCCGGGAATAGGGTCCCCCTGTTGGGGAGTGATGCCCAGGTCGGTAAGCTGAGAAAAATCTGCTTCACCAAGGTTGCCGTTTTCATCCTGTGATGAGAAATCATTCAGCTCTATTTCACCCACTTCGGCCTCGAACTGAACAGGACTTACCTGAATGTCGGGCAGGGCATCATCGAGATCGTCCAGTTCAAGGGTTTCCTGTTTTGAGAGGGTTATAAATCCATCTTCTGCCACACTGAAAAGATTTTGAAGGTCTTCGGATGTGGTATCAATCAGGGCATTTTTACCTCCCAGAAATTGAAAATTAGCCTCCGCGATAAGAGGCGTGTCAATTCTCTGTGAGAGAGTAAAATTGGGGTCACCAGGTGTTTCACATTGGATCAGAAACAGCAGGGCACAGGCACAGATGAGGTAGTTGTACGGTTTATACATCTTTGAACAGGTATGTGGGAGAGGCCGGATAGCGAATAATCATTAGAAGTTTCTAATAATTTAATGATATTCCGATTCCAAACAAACTATTTTTGGCGTTTAGTACGCCGAAGGCGTGTTGAGTGCTTGCTGTCGCTCGCGTTGAGTGTTCGCTGCGCTCACGTGGAGTGCTCTCCGCCAGCCGGCGGATCGCGTTGAGTTAGAGAACCTGATGCGCGTAAATATGTCCATTAAGTTTCAAAACCCAGATTTATCCTCAACACGAGCGTAGCGAGTACTCAACAATGGGCAGCGCAAAAAACCGACGCTGACAGAAGCTCCCTACCGCTCGCATGCTGTCAGGTCTATTTCAAAGATCTCAACGTTCGCACAGCGAACACTAAACGCGCCAAAGGCGCACTCAACGCCACGCGCTGCGCGTGGCACTCAACACGCGATAGCGTACTCAACGTGAGTGAAGCGAACAGTTAACAATTAGGTAATCTTATTTTAAATAGACTTAGAAAAACCCGTATAATTGCTCAAATTCGTAATAATAAACAGAAAAAAACTTCAAGCCATTGAAAGTACTTGTAACCGGAACTGCGGGATTTATCGGATATCATGTTGCCAAACGCCTTCTTGAGGAGGATCACGAAGTAACCGGACTCGATAACCTGAACAGCTACTACTCCATTGAACTTAAAAAGGGTAGACTTCAAGAGGCCGGCATTGAGCTTCCATTTGGAGATACAGGTTTTAAAGGGGTTCAAAGCAGCAGATATGATAGCTACACCTTTCACAAGGCTGATTTAAATAACCGTCAACAGGTTGAGGAGATATTCAGCCGGGAATCATTTGACGCCGTTATTCATCTGGCTGCCCAGGCCGGTGTACGTTACAGCCTGGAGAATCCCCATACTTATATAGAGAGCAACGTGACCGGCTTTCTGCACATCCTTGAAGGGTGTCGGCATTCAAAGATAGATCACCTTATTTATGCATCCTCCAGTTCGGTGTACGGAGATAATGAAGAGGTGCCGTTTAAAACATCACATCGGGTGGATAAACCGGTTAGCCTCTATGCGGCTACCAAAAAGGCCAACGAGTTGATGGGGCACACCTATTCACATCTATACAATATTCCGGCCACAGGCCTTCGTTTTTTTACGGTTTACGGTCCGTGGGGGCGACCCGATATGGCCTATTTTAAATTTGCAGAACTGATGAGAGCCGGAAAACCCATCGACATTTATAACAATGGAGAGATGTATCGGGACTTTACCTACATCGATGACATTGTGGAGAGTATTACACGATTGGTTCCCAAACCGCCTGCGGTGAACGGTGATGTGCCTCATCAGCTATTTAATATCGGTCATGGCAGCCCGGTGAACCTGATGGAGTTTATTGAAATCCTTGAGAAGCATTTGGGGATGGAGGCTCAAAAAAACTTTCTGCCCATGCAGCCCGGCGATGTACCCCGAACCTGGGCGGATACGGAAGATCTGTTCAGCTATATCGATTTCCGTCCAAAAGTAGCACTTGACCAGGGAATAGGAGACTTTGTGAAGTGGTATAAGAAGGATTGGGTGGGGGATTCTTAAATGATGCATTTTAATTAAAAACGTCAACCTTTAAAGCACCAAGCACCAAGCACCAAGCACCAAATAACAAGCATCAAATTCCAAATCTCAAACATCAAGCAAGAAGTATCAATTTTCAATTTTCAAGAAACAAGAGCTGAACCATATTAAACTAAGTTTCATAAACGGCTTTTTAAATTTAGTTTAGCCCTTTTGGAATTTGGAATTTGGAATTTGGAATTTGGAATTTGGAATTTGGAATTTGGAATTTATGCTGTGATCCGTGAACCGGACGCTGTCAGATCAGCCAGCAGTCGGACACAGTCCGGTGGGTGCTGACAGGTCCTGAACCCTGCGCCTTGCGCCTTGAACCCTGAACCTTGCGCCTTGAACCCTTGAACCGCTACAAACTCACATTCGAATACGACGGTACTGCATTTAGCGGATGGCAGATTCAGCCGGGGGTTCGCACTGTAGAGGGGGAGATTGAAGAAGCTTTTGCCAGGCTTTATCAGCAGGAGATCGATATCATCGGCCAGGGCAGGACCGATGCCGGGGTTCACGCACTGGCACAGACGGCACATGTTGACCTGCCGGAGAAGTATACCCGCAAACGCATTCTGCACGCGATGAAAGGATTGCTGCCGGACGACATTGCCCTGAAAGCAATTGAAAAAACATCTCCGGATTTCCATGCACGCTTTGATGCACTATCGAGAAGTTACCAATACAGAGTATCAGTTAGGAAAACACCCCTGCAGCGACATGTAACGTGGACCCTGCCAGGATCAATAGATCCCGACCTGTTACATCAATGTGCAGAGTTGATTTTGGGTGAACATAATTTTATCAATTTTTGCATTCCACCGGATCAAGAGCTGATGACTACTGTGTGCACCATTCAGGAAAGCAGTTGGGAAATTTCGAGCGGGGGATTGATCTATACCATTGAAGGAAACCGATTTTTGAGGCACCTGGTACGGCGGCTGGTAGGCACCATGACGAATATTGCCATAGGCAGACAGCAGTTCTCTGAGTTTGAGCTTCTTTTGAAAGGAGATGAGCGTATCCAAAAAGGACATTCGGCCCCGGCTCATGGATTGGTACTGACCCGGGTTCGATATGCGTGAGGTTTTTGAATGCAGGGTGCTGAATGTTGAAAATGAAATTTCATTTTGATAGAATTGGAGATTGATGTATGATTGTGTGGGCAAATTTTAAAAACACATCCTCTATTTTTTATGGCTGAAATGCGACGTGACGTTTTGATATCCGGTAAAACCTCTTTTAAAATCGAAGTGCCCTATAAATTGATTGAGACCGGCATCAAAGAGAAAAAGAAGCCACTTATTATCTATTTTCACGGATTTGGTGAAAACATTAAAACCTTTCAGAAAACGTGCGAAGGTTGCCTGGATATCGAAGCATATCATCTTTTTGTACAGGGTCCATATCCAATTTATGACAAATCACGGAAAAAAAATGTTTCAGACTGGGGAAGAGCGTGGTATCTGTATGACGGAAATCGCGGGCAGTTCATAAAATCTCTGGAACTTGCTTCAGAATTTATCCAGGAAATTATCGACAAATTATTGGAAGTTATAAATGCAAACCGGATTTGTGTAATTGGCTACTCAATGGGAGGATATCTTGCAGGTTATTTTGCTCTTACCCGCTGGAAACATGTAAATGAGTGCATTGTTATTGGGGCCAGGATTAAGACTGAAGTGCTTCAGGACAATTGGGAAAATGTTAAACACATTAAATTTCTTGCCTTGCATGGAGAAAATGATGAAAGTGTAAAGTATGAACCGCAACAGAAAGAGATAAGGCTTCTGAGTGAAAAAGGTTTGTATGCAAAGTTGGAATTATTAGATGAAAATCATTCTTTTAATAAGCCGTATATTGAAAAAATAAAAAGTTGGCTGAAAGAGATTGATTATTGAAGATATTTTCTTACAATGAACAGTTATTATTGCAGGATTTAGCATGTTTTTCGCTAAATTTTGCCGGTAAATGGAGAAGAATTCTGATAACTAATAATATTAGTGGGTTTTATCATTTTTTTTTTTCAATTTAGGCTACTCCAAACAAACAAAAGTGAATCTGAAAATTTTATCATGGCCACATCTGCAGACCATAAAAACGGAATGAACATACTGGTTATAGAAGATGATCCTACTGTTCGCACACTTGTCAAAGCTGTACTCGAACACAGAGGTAATACAGTTTCTGTAGCTGATACTGCAACTGAAGGGCAGAGACTTGCACTCGAGAACAAATTTAATATGATTATTCTCGATCTGCGGCTTCCTGACGGAAACGGTTATGACGTTTGTGAAAAAATTCGGGAAGAGGGAGTTGCCACACCGGTATTGGTGCTTTCTGCAGAACATGAAACCGATGTTAAGATTAAAATTCTGAACGTTGGTGCAGATGATTACCTGACAAAGCCATTTAACAGTGAAGAGCTTATGGCTCGCCTCGATGCGATTGCGCGGCGTTCCGTACCCAAAGGTGTGGAGAAGGAGCTGATTTGCGGCGAGTTAAAAGTAGATCTTCTATCCCGGAAAATGATCATCAATGAGAATGAAGTAGATCTTACCAATAACGAGTTTAATCTGCTCGTATACTTCATCAAGAATAAAGGCAAGGTGATCTCCCAGGAAGAGCTGGCCAAGAACGTGTGGAATATTCATTTCGATACTCAAACCAACTATATCAACGTCTACATCAGCTACCTCCGTAAGAAAATGAGAGAGCACACCGAATTCGACTACATTGAAACGGTTCGAAAGAAAGGATTTATTTTTCAGTGTGAGTGAGTGCTGCAGGAGATGCTTGGTGCTTAATTAGTTATTCAAACCCTGAGTCCGGTTTTTTTTTAGACGGGAGACGGGGTGAAGGAGAGAAGGAGTGAGGGAGTGAGGGAGTGAGGGAGAGAGTGGGTGAAGACTTTACTTTATCCAAGATTCAAAAGGATATCTACAACATCACGCAGGCAAGGAACAGAAACGAAGGGTTGGTATCTGTTTATTCTGAAGATTGAAACTTGAACCCCTGCAAAACTTCTGACCGGCTTTGCTGAGGCTTGGCATCACGTCTTAATCCATCGACATTGGATTGTTCTCGGCAATATCTCTATACAT
>REDT01000285.1 GCA_007693295.1 Balneolaceae bacterium | reverse complement strand
CTTTCCTCCTAATTGAAACCATGTCATGCTGACGAATCCCGACAATGCTTTTCTGTCGGGATGAGGAAGTATCTCCTTTTTCTATATCAATTGTGTTCAAAGGATAGCATTCGGAGAAACTCGAACAATTTATGAAACCCAATCAATTAGTATGTTTGGCAGCAATGAAAATGTTACTTTTATTTGGGTACACAAGGATTTAACAAACGGAAGGTTCATTGACTGCAGCAAACAAAGACAATAGAAAGCACAGTAAACGGCGATCTCAGCTTGTTAAGAAGCTTGAGGAGAAGGGTATTAAAGACAGAAATGTGCTTCAGGCAATAAATGCCATTCCGCGCCATATCTTTATTGACACCGCTCTTGAAAATCGTGCGTATGAAGATACGGCACTACCCATCGGGCAGGGACAGACCATCTCGCAGCCCTATACTGTTGCAGCTCAAACCGAACTGTTGGAAGTTAAGAAAGGGGATAAAATTCTGGAGATTGGAACGGGTTCGGGTTACCAGTCGGCCATCCTCTGTCATATGGGCGCCGATGTATATAGTGTAGAACGCCATGAAAAACTATACCTGAATGCCAAGAAGAATTTACAGGAGCTCGGTTACAGGCCGCAGCTTAAGCTTGGGGATGGTACACTGGGATGGAGCGCCTATGCTCCATATGATGGCATTGTTGTAACTGCAGGAGCCCCGGTTGTTCCCGAAGACCTGGTGAAACAGCTGAGCGTGGGCGGACGACTGGTTGTGCCGGTGGGTGACCAGGATAGCCAGGTGATGGTGCGAATTACCAGGGTTGCGGAGGATGCCTATGAAGAGGAGCAGCTCAGGCACTTTAAGTTTGTACCCCTGATTGGAGAGAAGGGGTGGGACTGAGGCCCATATCTCTGTTTCCCTTGAAAGTAAATTCTGCCCCGTAACCGGATGCCCGCCGCTTACCCTGCCAAGGCCCCTGTCTTGTCGAGTGAAAGCCCGTGCTTTTCGGGCTGGAATCGAGACATCTCCTTGTTATCGGAGGGAATCCTTTAGAGCGTTTTTTAAGGTAGTCCCCATCTCAGGGCTCCTTTTTTATCCCATGAAGCGAAGCGCAGTGTACCGAGCGTTAGCGATTCCCATGAAATGAGATCTTTCCACGCGTTCTCTGCCAGACGGCGAACCACCCCCGACCCCTCCTTGCGAAGGAGGGGAGTATCCTTTTCACAAATTTAATATTGAATTCAGGTCCAGAATATCCTCAAAATTTCATCTGAACGCTCAAGGACGGGTAAAAACCGGGCAGCAAACGGTTTTCTGTTTGATATCCGGTCAATTCGCCATCATTGATAATGGGTAAGAGATATTTCTCAATGCTGTTACGCCTGTTCAGAATATTGATAAGTTCGAGGCGGAACTCCATATCGGCAACTCCGATTTTCGGCTGATAAATGAAGGAGATATCTACCTGCTGAAAGGAGCTGAGTTTATCATCCTGTGGGTTATTGAAGAGGAGGCCGGTCAAACTGGCGGCATCTGTTGTTCGCAGGTAGTTGTAATAGGATTGACGATAAGCCCAGGCTCTTCCCCAGATTCCCTGCCATTTAGTGAGTACCGTAAAGGTGGGCCTTAAGCGGTAAAGCATTCTCAGTTGCGCACGGTGTGGTTCATTCCATGGCGACATCATCTTCCGTCCAAACTGGTCGCTCAAATCCATTTGGTTGTAGCTGTAATCGTACCCGGCAATCATTCTGATATTTGAATCTCCAAATTGCTGATTCAGCCGGATACCGGCTCCAAGAATTGTCATCTCTGTAACGCCTGCAAACGCCCTGATTTCAGAACGGTCCAAATCCTGGCCGGCAAGCAGGCTGCCATAAGAGGTGTAGTTGGAAACAGGCTGCCATTTATAAAAACCCTCCAGGTTGATGGACGTTTTTTCTGAAGGCTCAAAGAGAAGAGACCCCGTGAGGTGATACGCTTTCGGGATGGCAGAGTCGTCAGCATGAGACCATATGGTAATATCGGGCACAATAGAGGTTGCCCCGGTATTGCTTACCCTGAATTCATTGATAAATTGGCGATAAAGCCCGCCGGCAACCCGGAACGACCAATACCCTATTCTTGACTCAGGCTGGTCGTACTGTATCGACACCCTGGGCTCAGCATAGATTCGCTCGGTGGTGTTCAGATAGGTAAAGCGCGAGCCGTACGTGAGTCTCCAATTGCGGTTTAGGGTGTGATTGCCGTGCAGGTAACTGCTCAAAATGGTTGATGACTGAGAGGTGTTGGTTCCCAGGAATGCCGTATCGGAAATATCAACCTCTGATAGAACGCGATCGGCCTGGAATCCGCCATCTATGCTGAAGGTTGGCGTGAAGCTGTATGTAAGGTCTGCAACCGTGAGAAAGTGTTGAATCCGGTTGCCGTCAATTTGTGTGGGCAGTCGCTTGATATATCCACCCAATCCCGTTTCACTTGCAAAGTCGTAAGCGCCCTGGAGAGTTCTAAATAGAGAAGCGGTTTCCGAAAAGCCGAGTGAGCTCTGGTGATTAAAACGGTTTTCGCTGTATGCGGTTTGTAGATGGAGATCCAGCCTTGGGGTAACCATCCGGCTCCACTGTACCTGCCCGGCAAGATTCGACCACCGGTGCATATCACTTGAATAGAGAAAGCGAGGGGAATCGTTTCCCGGCAGGGCTTGATTGAGTAAGCGGGTTTCTATTGAGTTTTCTGCTGCATATAGCGAGGCAGAGAGTTGGCTAAAAGCGTCCGGCCGGTATCCGGCGGCAATATGCAGGTCAAAAAAGTTGACGTCTGATTCGTGGGTGTGTGGCTCATACAGTTCAGGGTTCCCTTCCTGTTCCAGCAGCCGGTTTGCAATCAGGGGATCAATCACATTCCAGTTTTTGAGCATTTGGTCCAGTGCAGGATTTTGGAAAAGGTCCCAGTAGCTCGTTCTTACGGCGGCCATTGTCTGTATACTGTTCTCATTTTTTATAGGTATCGCAACATCGCCCCGAAGGTTAAGGGAGAGCGGATCGGCCTGGAACAGGGCGCTATTGTGATCGGAGTAGGAGAGGTCGTTACTGAGCTCTACCAGGCCCGACATTTGGCTCCCTTCATGAACTCCAAATCCTGCTTTGTGAAGCTTTACGTTTCCGATGGCAAACGGGCTGAACGAGCTGAACAGCTGCCCGAAGCTGTAGGGATTGTAGATGGGAATGCCATCCAGCCGGATCCTGTGTTCCCCCTGTTGGCTCCCCTGAAGGTGCAGATCCTGCATGGGAAGGCCGTACTGAACCCCCGGCACCATATTGAGATTGCGAATAGGGGATACCATCAAGCCTGACGGATTAACCTCATTTTCATTATTAATCACAAGGCTGCTCGAATTGGAGGGATACATTGGGCGATGCGCTTCAACAATCAACGGCTCCACTTCAATTCGTTTTGGATTCAGGTCAATGCGCTCCTGCGCCTGCTCGTTGGGTCTTACCTCGATCACTTTATAGGCCGACTCATAGCCCATATAGCTTATTATGATACGGTGTGTACCGCTCAGCACACGGTTAATCGAAAAGTGGCCTGTCCGGCCTGAGCTGGTGCCGCCGGATGCATCGGCCAGCATCACGGAAGCTCCCGGAAGCGGATCTCCTGTTTGGGCATCCAAAATTTTACCGGCAATGGTGCCATAAGCGGGTGTTTCGCGGGGCGATCTGACGATGACGATGGTTCCTGATGAGAGGGTGATATAGTCGAGCCGATACTCTGCCAGGAGGGCGGTAAGTATCTCAGGGATAGAACCGTACTGCAGCCTTTTGTAGACACGGATGTTTCGTACAAGTTCCGGGTCATACACCAGGTCGATTTCCGCTTTCCGGGCAATGTGATCCAGCACTTCCACCATAGAGTTGCCGCGGAATTCAAAGATATACTCCTTCTGGTTGTTCTGTTGTGCAGAAATAGAGCCGGCCGCGGTAAAAAGCAGAACAGCGGTTAGGAATATTTGAATCCGGATATAAGCCATACAGTAATATTACTTGAAAATTCTGTATCCATTAGCTGTTTCTGCAAAACGAAATCCTTTTACGGTGCTGATATCTTCAAGAACGGCCGCTACACTTTTTGGTTCTGCGTAGTATGCAGTTAACGTATCCAGCCCGGCGCCGGGCACTTCGAGAGAGATCCGGGTGTCAAAACGCCGTTCGAGTTCATGCAAAATTACAATTAACGACTGTTCCTTAAAAATGAGCCTGTTCTCCTTCCACCCAATCCTGTCTGTAATATTTAAAGGCTCTTCCACGATGGGGATCTCCATTTCAAGATTCCATCGGCTCAATTTCCCGGCCGTCAGGGTTACTTTATGATGTTCAGATCGTTCGGCAAAGAAGTCAACTTTCCCATCGGTTACGGTGAGTACCGTTTCACTGTTTGGATCGTCTCTCCATGAACGGATATTGAATTGGGTTCCAAGAACCTCTGTTACCGTACCGTTCGATTTTACCCGGAACGGGGCATTTGCGGGTTCAACTGAAAAATAGCCTTCACCGTTAAGCGTCAGATCACGGTCTGCTCGTCCAAAAAACCTGCTGTAAGTCAGTTCTGATCCGCTATTTAATTCTACTGATGAACCGTCAGGCAGCTCTATGGTAGCCATTTCACCATATGGAACCGAGATGTGAATGGGGGTGAAAAGAAAGTAGAGGCCAAAAGTGATCAGGGCTGCAGCGGCTACCAGGTAGCGGGCATACAGCCAGTAGCGTTCTTGTGATGACGTTTGATTTGATGAATAGTCAGGGCCGGAGTCATCGATTCGGGAATGAACGTTTTGCAGCGCCTCTTCGACCTGCTCTGTGCTGATCTCAGTTTCAGAATATGCCGATTCGGCAAGGTTCCAAACGTGGTTCAGCTCTTCATTTTCCTTATCGCCGTTGGGGCTGTTAAAGGGTGTGTTTTTGTGATTTTCCATATTCAACCCTGTTTGTAGTGATTGTATCTATCCCGTAACGTGGAGAGTGCCGCAACAATATGATTGTTAACTGTTTTAGGGGAAACATTCATAACGTTTGCAATCTCATCGTGATTGAGCCCGTCGAAACGGCTCAGTTCAAAAGCTTCCCGCTGCCTTACCGGGAGTTCTTCAATCCAGTTTTTGAAATTGGAACTGAGAGTCTCGGCAGAGGAATTGGTTTGTTCGCTGTCTGATACCAGGTGCAGCATGTGATCTTCAAGCGGTTCACTGTTATTGACCTGTTTGTTGAGCCAGTTTAACGACCGGTTCTTCACAATTTTGAACAAATAGGCTTTCAGAGACTGCTCAGGATCTATCTCTTCTCTTTTACTCCAGAGAATTACAAACGTGTCTTGCACAATATCACACGCAGCCGGCTTTTGCTTTGTAAAGCGCATGGCAAAGTGTACAAGGCCCGGATAGAGATGTCTGAACAGATCATCGAACGCATTTCTGTCCGATTGCCTGATCGCTTCTGACCATTGCCTTATATGTTCGTGATCAATATCCTTCATGAGCTTGCTCTGCTAGTAATACAGTTTGAAATTAAGATATACCTATTGAGGCTTAAAATTTAATTTAGGTGGCTTTCAAGGCGGGGCCTTGAATTCGTTCCGAGCAGCTACCCCGATCGTTTCGTGAATTCACAGCCTTGATTTTTCCCCATTGGGATGCCTATGGCATGGTACTTTTGCGCCGTAGGCATCCCGATGGGGCATCAAGGCAAAAGTACAGGAGGAAATCTCCTAAAAGATTCGATTCAGACCAAGGCATCTAAATCGAAGGATATGCGATTTGCGATATCCGAAGTCCGATTTAATGATTGATAGAACCCAACACCGAAGGTGTTAAAGGTCATTAGCCCCGGGTGCAACCCGGGGTATGGGCCGAGGCCCATCAACCCCGAGGCCCGAGGCGAGATTTGGATCAGAGCTGTGATTGAATCGAGGGGTAGGGGAAAAGCCAGGCGGTGTCTGGAAGTACCAGAAAATGGGAATTGCTCTTTTCAGGGTAATAAATCTCCGGATATTTTTCAGTCCAATTTTTATAAAAATCATCCGGCGCCCGTAAGCCATTGCCAATCATGGGGTATGAGTGTCTTAAGTGCAAGAAAATCAGTTTTATGGAG
Organism: Balneolaceae bacterium; assembly: GCA_007693295.1. Lineage (GTDB taxonomy): Bacteria > Bacteroidota > Rhodothermia > Balneolales > Balneolaceae > Rhodohalobacter. The sequence continues at coordinate 3,270 of REDT01000285.1, read as the reverse complement.
GGGAACCTGTTTCAGATTATTGCTGTTGATAGGTCTGTTCTTATGAACATAAGATTTGGTATAAATCAAATCCTTAACCCCAAATAATCAAAGATAGACATGAAAACTTTAAAAATTGCTTTAGTAGCATTTGCAGTCGTTGTACTGGCAGCATTTGTACCGTATACAACTTCATCTGAAGTGAATGAACACAATCACAAGAATATTGTGGAATTGGCTTCCGAGACCGACATTCTCTCTACACTCGTTGCAGCAGTTGACGCAGCAGGCTTAGTTGAGACACTGCAGGGCGACGGACCTTTCACGGTATTTGCACCTACAAATGAAGCATTTGCAGCACTGCCCGACGGAACACTCGAAAGCCTTCTGCTTGAAGAGAACAGAGATCTGCTGATTCAAATACTTACCTACCATGTAGTGCCGGGTAAAGTGATGTCAACCGACTTGAGTAATGGAATGACAGCCGGAACTGTTGAAGGTTCTGATATTACAGTTACCATTAATGGTTACGGTGTTTCAATTAATGATGCTTCTGTAGTTATGGCTGATGTTGAAGCCTCTAATGGCGTAGTTCATGTTATCGATTCTGTAATTTTACCACCTGCAGATGATACTTCAGGGTACTAAGAATTAGCTTTCTTATTCGATGTAACAGAGGCCCGGCTTGAACAAAGCCGGGTTTTTTTATGCCCGGTATTTTTTCAGCGTAACCAACATTGAAAAAAACTGAATCAAAAAAGGACGTTAATGGGCATTAATCGCATGTTTTGAAAATAGGTTAAGATAAGGGGTTGCTTTTTTGGATTTTTAATTCTACAATTGTAGAGAACACTCTAATATTGTAGAACCATGAAGCTATCAAAATCCGAAGAGCAGTTAATGCAGTATATCTGGAAGCGCAAAAAAGCGTTTATGAATGAACTGCTGGAGATGTATCCCGAGCCGAAGCCGGCCACGACTACCGTGGCAACCCTTTTAAAGCGCATGAAAGATAAGGGCTACATCGATTATGAACAGATGGGCCGTTCCCGGCAGTACTACCCAACCGTAAAAAAAGCGGACTATTTTTCCCGCCACCTTAAAGGACTCATCGAAAAATATTTTGATGACTCTCCCTCCACGTTTGCTTCATTTTTTACCAGGGAGACCGATTTAACCGAAGATCAACTCAAAGATTTGCAAGATATCGTGGAGCAAGAATTGGAGAGGAGGAAAAAATGATCATCTATCTAATCTACTCAACAATCAGCCTTGCCGCGCTTCTGATTTTTTACCATCTGTTTTTGGAAAAAGAGAAGATGCATCAGATAAACCGGGGATTTTTGATTTTCAGTCTGCTTTTCTCTTTAAGCATTCCCCTAATCCCGGTGGGATTGGATATATCCCCCACGCAATTTTTCTCCTTTGGGCAGGAAACGGTAGAGGATGCCACGGAACCCCTGCTTCTTGATGGTGAATGGCTTGAATCTGAAAACGGAGCCATCGCAGCAGGCAGCCCGGCATCCGGATCTTCAACGTTCAACTACTTTCAGTTACTTCTTCCGGTGTACATCCTCGTTGCATTCAGCCTGTTCGTTCGTTTGCTTCGCATTATTTACATGATTCAGTTAAAAGCAGATCGAAATAAAAAGAGACTTTACCAAGGTTTTGAGATCGTATTACTGAACGACGATGTGATACCTCACACCTTTATGAATTCAATTTTTCTGAACAAGCAGAAGTACCTGAACGGGGAGATACCGGAGGAGGTAATGATTCATGAACTGACTCACGTCAGGCAGAAACATACACTGGATGTTCTCTTGATTGAACTGCTTAAGATCATCTTCTGGTTTAATCCAATTCTCTATCTGTACAAAAAAGCCATACTTCTGAACCATGAATTTCTGGCAGATGAAGCGGTAATTGCCCACGGAGCAGAGGTAAAAAGCTATCAAAGTTTACTGCTGAAGTCGCTGGTTAAGAGCCCTTCATACAGTTTGGTAAATACGTTCAATTTTTCACTCACCAAAAAACGACTCCAAATGATGACAAAATCAAAATCAACCTCAAGGTCCGTATTAAAAGTAGCGGCACTCATACCGTTACTTGCAACCATTATGCTGCTTCCGGGGTGTGAATCGACCACATCCGACTACGCTGATGAGAAGGATATGGCAACAGATATGAGTATTCAAATCACAAGCAGTGATGTTTTGATGGTAAACGGAAAAGTGATGACACTACCCGAGCTGGACAATTACTTTACAGAATTGGCCGAACCTCCGAATATTGTTTATCTGCGGGTAGAACCGGATGCAACATTTGGCACAATTACAGAGGTACAGACCCTGCTTCGAAAGCATGAAGCATTAAGAATTAACTACTCTACACAAAAGGATAAGAGTACTGATGAGCTGGAAAGAATTACAGACGAATTCTTAAATGCAGCAGCCCGGTATATGGAAGTTGAGCCGGATCATCCAAATTATGAAGAGCTGAAAGAGAGATATGATGAGCTTTCGGAGCTTATGGAATCAATTCAAGGAGTGGAATTGAAGCTGCCGCCACTACCGCCTCCGCCTCCGCCGATGCCGCCATCACCTGAAGAACGAATGAAGGACGATTCTTCAGCTGAGGTAATTAATGCTCAGCCACCTCCGCCTCCGATTAGAACACGGAACCTGATGCAGATTTTGATGAACAGCCAGGGTATGATTCTGATGAATGAAGAGCCGGCTGCGATTGGCGATGTTAAAGAGAGAATCAGCGATTTTGTGAACAACAGAGGAGCAGATCCGAACTTATCTGAATCGCCCACTGACGCAGTTGTATCGATTAAAACTACGCCCAGAACGCCATATAACACCTATCTTGAGTTACTTGAGGAAGTAACGGAAGCTTACAGAGAGTTAAGAGAGGAGGCCTCAATCAATGAATATGGAATGCCATTTTCTTCGCTTGGTGAAAACAGTACTGAAGCAGAGGCGATCAAAGAGAAATTTCCAATGAAAATTTCAATTCGGCCACCGGATCAGAGTTAGCCGGTTGTCTTTTATAGAAGATGAAAAAAGCCCGAATCGACAATCACTGATTCGGGCTTTTTTTGACTTGTATTATTTTTCACCCCATCCTGACTTCCGCGCTGGGACACCATTTCTTATTTTTTTGATGTGAAAAGAATCTTGATCGGAATCATATAAAGTCTATTAGTGCAGATACTTTCCACTTTGATTTTTAAATCGTAGAATAGATTGATGAATTTAATTGACTATGTACTTTTGTCTTGAT
>REDT01000308.1 GCA_007693295.1 Balneolaceae bacterium | reverse complement strand
CTGGCCCCATCAGGCGAACTGCTGGCCAGGCTGCAGCGACCCCGCAATCTGCGCATTTTCGATATTAAAGACGGGTATCTCTATAGCAAGGAGATCGATGAAGAAACGGATGAGGAGTTTGTGGTGAAGAACCGGATTGAACTGACTATAAAGTGATAACTTTACTTGTGATTACTAAATGATCGATAACATGAGAATCTTACTAACGCTGCTCTTGTCCGGCTTTTTACTTGTTCAATGCAATAACTCCACACCGGAAATAGCAGAACAAAAAGATGAATCAGAACAAAGTAAAATATCTGAACATGTTGAACGGGCTAATATTCAAGTGCTCGATGAAATCCCGGAGCACATTTTGGAGGTTGAAAATCTTACCATTTTTCCGGGAAATTCAGAGCCCCGGTATTCCATTGAACTAATTCCGGTACAGACTTACGGTAAAACCGGAGAACCCTATTTAACAAGAGTTGAAGCATGCACAGTTGATGATAATGGGCGTGTAATATTGACCGATCTTAGAATCAACTATGAGTCAATGCCATTTGTATTTAATGTACATGTATATAATGCAGATGGTACCTATCGTACATTACTTGGCGGACCGGGCAGAGGGCCCGGCGAATATGGATTTCCTTATTTTACGCAGGTAAATGACGGAAAGGTGTATTTATATGATTATACCGGAAAACGTTTAAATGTATACAGTGCCAATGATTATTCCATTATTCGGACCTCGTTGGAAGAGAGTTGGGATATCCGTCAAGAAAATGATGTACGTGGATTGTTTTTAGTCGGTTTGAAGGTTCGAAATGATGGGGACATTTCGGTCAGGTTTTATGAGCATATAGAAAATACAAGAATGAAAAATAAGTATCTTTTGATGGATCAGTATGGGAAAAGGCTAGATTATGAGCCTTATGTTTTCCTGGAGAAGCTACAGATAGCTACAGCGAGGAACTCTCAAATTCAATCTATACCAAGATCTTTTACAGTAGATTATACCCTGACAACGATATCTGATGAAGGGGAATTGATTACCGCTGATTCTCAGGAATTTTTGATTCAAAAGTATAACTCAGAGGGTATTTATCAATCGTCAATATACTATCCAATTGCCGGACCTTCTTTTAACCTCAGTAAATATATTGAAGGTTCCAATCTTAGTCGGGTTGAAGTAATTAATGCCCTTGATGAAGTTGGAAAAAAACTACCGGAAACTTCACCTATTATTGATGAATTGATGGTTGACGATGAAGATAGAATCTGGGTTGCTGTTCCTGCTGATATAAATAGTGATACGTATGAATGGTGGATTCTTTCAGGAACCGGAGAACTTCTCGCAAAAAAACTACTCCCAAAAAGTAAGCCGATTCATGAAGTAAAAAATGGATATATGTATAGTAGAATGACAAATGAGGAAACCGGATCCCAATATGTGGTTAAGTATCGGATGGAATTTAGCGAGGCGGGATGAGAGGAAGAGAGTGTGTACTACGCTAAAGCTCCGAAGACCAAGGAGAGGGTGATGGAGTGTTGATGAAAGAGATGAAATGTGATTCAAGAATTGAAACAGAATACTTTGTTATTATCGATCTGAAATAATTCTACTTTAAAAACTGTTTATATGCGACCCTGTTATATGCTTGTATTTCCTGCCTTATTGATAATAAGCTTGATCGCAGCTTGCGGGGAACACGCTCCTGAAATTGCTGAAGCCACCGTAATTGAGGTTACAGAACTCAGGGACTATGATCGTTTGACTTCGGAAAACGATCTGCTGTTGGGCGTGCCTGTTAGGATCAGGCACGACCATCATACCGGGCATGTTTTCATCCAGGATGTGGCACTGTGGGCGGTGATTGAGTTAGATGAAGAAAATAATGAAGTTCGAAGGTACGGAACCCGGGGACGCGGTCCCGGTGAGATTCAAAGCCTGGATGATTTTTTTATCACTAAAGAACACCTTTTTATTGTAGACGGCGGCCGGTTTTTAATTCATAAGTATAGCCGTGAAGACGGACAATTTATTTCTTCATTGGATTATGGTGAGTTGTTATTGGAGAGAACAAATGGTTCAGAACACGGCATGCCACTGCCCCCGCAGGCTCCGCTTACTTCCAACAATAACCGTCCGTTTGTAACGCTTAATGAATCGATACTGCTTCCATCCCAAACCCATGGAGAGTTTCTTTACCGGGCAGTAAATTGGCAGGGCGAAAAAGTAGGTGATATTGGAGAAATACCTGATGGCTATACTAACAACTCTGATGATGCCGAAGTGAGGATGTCCCTTCAAAACCAAAGAGTTCCTGCACATGAGCTGGCCCTGGCTTTTCCGGTTGATGATCCGTCCGATCTCAATGAGATCTATCTGGTCTATAGCGCCATCCCGAAAATTGCCAAATATAACCTATCAGGGAATAAAATCTGGGAACAAGCCATTCCATCTACTCCTGAAGTTGATTCACTGATGGTCGATCTGAGCAATGTGCTCGATACGCGTCCCAATCACCGGGTTTCTCTTCTGCCGGTGAAAAAATACATGGCAGGAAGAAGTAATCAGCAGGGTGAGGTATTCCTTTTCACATATACCAATATGGATACACCGCGGACTCCCCGGCGGCCAATGTGGATTCATCAATTCGATTCCAAAGGAACACTTGTAGATCGCTATAAAATCATTTCCGATACGGATTTATTCTATTACCCCGGTATTGATTTTGAAAATCGAAGAATCTTCACACCGTCATTTAATGAAAGTGATATAAGAATGTATCCTTTTTGATATTGCTTAATGGTAAGAGGGGATACCTGGAAGCAGGTTGTTGTAATGTACCGAATGGAATTCAGCGTGACGGGATGAAAACGAGCTACTGCAGGCTTGCCACACCCCGAAGGGATCTGCGAGAGGTACAGAAAGCCAAAGAGAGTTGCGAGTTACTTTTTTAAAATTAGCATTATTAGATAGTTGTATGTATCCCTTGAAACATTATTTTAACACAGCTCTCAACCCATATCTCAAAGTAAATTGTGATGTTATCAATCCTGAAAAAAACCTCTTTCCTAGTACTTGTTTGCCAATGTTTAATCATTACGGCATGCAAGCAACAGGCTGAAGTACCTGTAGGTGATATTTTTGGTATGGAGGTCGACTTTGATCTTGGCGATTCAACTTTTATGGGTCAAATAAATGATCTTGATAAGAATGAGGGTAAATACTACTTGATAGATAACCGCTCACAAATTTTTGTTTTAGATTCGAATTTTAATCTGATTTCTGCCAGAAATTTGAGTGGGCGTGGTCCGGGAGAGGTCGGGCGAGGCGCTGCAATCCGAGCTGTTGATCAAGGACTCATTGTGTTCGATTCAGAGAGTTTAAAATTTGTCAAGTTTGACGATTCTTTGAAAATGTTGAGAGAGTTTAAAGCTTCAGACCTCTTCCCGCACCTCGGTTTCAGTTTTGTGGTAGAGGGTTCAGAAATTTACACTGCCGATAACAGCACACAAAGTTTGATCAGTGTATTTAATATGGATTTGGAGGAATTTGCCGGTACAGAAAATTCACAGACGGTTGAGGGTATTGAAATGGATCTGACATTTTTTAAAGATTCTAAAAGGTCACAGGCAAGAGACAATCTGTATCACATGCTCAGGCATGAAGAGAACCTGGTGCTGGTGAACCGGTGGAATCCGGCAAACCTTGTTCTTGCCAATAGAAATGGGACTTATGAAAAAGCCTATCAATATCAATATGAAGACGTTGATTTCTTCAAACAGATTATTGAGAGTAACCGGGAGTTTCACGAACGTGATGAAAACGCTTCTTCCTGGAAAACACTCGTTCGGGATTCTGTCATTTACAACAGCACTCTTCTTTTACTTATAGCAAATGAGGAGTCGGGTAGAAGACATATTCTGATACTGGACCTGGAAGGAGAATCGATCCGTCCAAAAAAGATCTACCAATTGGCACTGGAATCGGGTGAAATTCCCTGGGTTCGAAACATAGTAATGGACAAGGATGGAAATCTGCTTGCTGTATCATCAGATCACACCGGTTTCATTAGATATGAACTGAACCTGAATGAATAAGTTTCTTTTCGGGCTTTGGAGAGTTGATGGGCTCACCCTTTAACAGCCTGACCGTTAGGGTGCCACACTATTTCAAAAATACTTCTTCAAATGAATTGCTTTCTTTTTCGTTTTTAGGGAAATTGAATTGAATCATAAAGACGCTTTATTATGGAAGACACACTGACCAAACAGATCGAAAAGCTAAACAAGAGTGAGAAACTGCTTTTGGTTGAGGCACTATGGGACTCCATCGCCTCCGAACCGGAAGATGTTCCGCTACCAGAACATCATAAATCTGTTTTGGATGAGCGTCTCAAAACACTTGATGAAGATACGGAAAAGGGAACCTCTTGGGACGAATTCCGGAAAAACTATTTATAAGTTACTGTGGGCAAACCATATATCATTACTCCCCAGGCTCAACGAGATTTTGACAGTACTTATTGGTGGTATGAAGAGCATTATCAAGGATTAGGTAAAGAATTTGCTCGATGTGTGGATGCAAAGATAGCAGAGATTCAACGGATTCCAGAGCAATTTCAAATTATTTACAAAGATGGGGTTCGAAGGGCGTTGGTTTCACGTTTTCCATATTCTATTTTTTACGTAGTTAAGCCAGAAGTACTCAGCATATTCGCCATTCAGCGGCAAAGTAGAAATCCTAATCTATGGAAGTCTCGAGTATAAAGAGTCGGCACCCTAACAATGTGTATACTGCTGACCTGTTCAGGTTTATTGATCGACTTTGAAATTGATAGCCAGGCAGCAGAATCACCAGACCGTTATTTTGGCCTAATCTTAGTCTAATGAGTACATTACCGAAAAACTTTCCCTGACAAATTAACAAGCGGTTCGTGTGGACGAGTTTGCAATTCGGGGCTTTGGAGAGTTGATGGGCGCGCCGTTTAGCAGCCAGACCGTTATTTGAAGTAAAAGGCCTTTGATTCAGTTTGAAGTCCCAAAAAAATCACACGAAGCTCACTGGTTTTTAGCATCTCAATTACAAGAAAACACCAGCCCATTTTTTAGCTCATAAGTATAATCGGCACATCAATTACCTGATCGGTGTCGAAAGTCATGGTAAAGCTCACACGGAATTACGAGGATCGGTACCAAACTGGGGCTGAGCGGCCGCGGTCAGGCCAGGCAATGGGTGAAGTGGCAATATGATAGATTGTAGCCCACTAACATAATCAAAAAAAATCAAAGGCTATCCCCTAAAATAATAGGGGATTAGGTTATCAATAAATTTATTATTGTGATAGCGTGATACAGAAAAAATAACCTTTAATACATACGGTGTACTGATATGAAACAAGCCATATAGCATACCTGAAACAGTTATACATTCCATTATCAGAAAGATTTTTCAAATAGAGGATCGCCTCCCACCCCGACTACCCACCCATTCTGGCGGTGGTCGATACTCTGCTTTAATTTGGCATTCCGCATACTGTAGCCTGTGCTAAAACGAACTGGAGCAGGTGAAGGACCTGTTTTCTTTGATCCAGGAATTGGCGTACACATTTTGTAATAAGATGGCAACTAATACACTGAAAGCGAGTTCAGTTAGTACAAGAATTTCAGAGTATAAAACGAATGTTTGAGCGATCAAACAGGGGTTTAATTCATAACTCGTACCCCGCCAGATGGTGAAATGGGTTTTAATTGTAAATGAGGATGAAATAATGAATGGAATACATAAACTAAGCAGATTTGAAATGAGGAAAATTAAAGCCGGAATTTCAGATGACTCATGTGGTAAATGTTGCTTTGATCATAATCCATCAAATTGCAGTACTTGTGTAGATTATTGTTCAGGCAGTGATTGCAACTGTTCTGCCGGTACTCACGCGGTGTCTTGTGGGTGTGCAGTGGTTATAATTACTTAACTTTTCCAAAGTGTAACCTGGGGAGGTTCGGATTTTGATACTAATCGATCCTCCTGATTTTAATCTCAATAACTCTGAGAATCTTTATGAAACACCCCATATTTTGTTCTTTGCAATGTTTGATTTGTATGATTTTATTTCAACTGATAGTTAATTCATGTGCCTCGGATAGTGGTAAAATTGACACTGTGGCTGAGATTATTAAACTTGATGAGCCGATAATTCTGATCCATTACGAGGACAAACATTTGGCAAGCCCGATGCTATTGAAGACAACTTCCTGGGATCACCTGCTTGTGTATGACAGCCGGCTTGGCGTTGTAAAAGCGTTTGATGGTGAGGGGAAACTGCGGGCGGAATTTGGTGAACGCGGACAAGGGCCTGGTGAATACCAAAGGGTAGGAAACTTTGCTTTATTTGATGATAACGTTTATTTGATCGATGATTTTGGTTTTGCAATTCACAAATTTCATTATGATTCAAATGGAAATTATAATTACCAGGATTCCTTTACTTATGACCCGGCCGGAATGCTTCAATTTCCCCCTCTTCCCCCGATGCCGGCACCTGATCTGACCTACGTTGAGAATTTATTTGCAGCAAATACATTATCTGTACCTTATATGGCTGGACATAATATTCTTTTGGTGCCATCTATATTGAATGAAAAATGGCTTTACGATTTGACTCATTTGGATGGAAGCTTTCAAGGTGGAATCGGCAAGCTTGCAAACCAAGGGATACCTGAATTGAACTATGAGAAGATGCGGAGTGCTGTTTCCCAAAGAGAAATACCTGAACTATTTTATAAGACAGCTTTTCCGGTTACCGATAAGAAGAATCCTGAAGAATTGTTTCTTGTATCATACACTGCTTCGAATATCAGCAAGATAAATCTGTCCCAAAACAAGGATATCTGGAAAACGGATGTCAGCGGTCTGTCTGAAATTAATGCAATTAAAAATAATTACTTCAAAACGGCTGTTGCAATTACTAATCAGGCAGATGCTATCATTCCTTTTTTTGCATATACCCGTGGTATCAGCACACAAACCGGTGACCTTTACCTCTCAACTTATACCACATCCGAATTGCCAATGTGGATACATAAGTTTAATAATAATGGTGAACTGCAGGTGCGTTATCGGATATCGTCAGAATTCGAATTGTTGCCTGTGTTTGAAGTTGATACAATTCGTGGTCGATTCTTAACCATATCAAGAGACGGTGAAATACTGGCTTTTTATTATTAAAAGAATCGAAACTGTGCAAACATATCTAAAACCTTGAATTGATCCGTTAAGGGTTCTGATCTTGTTGTGTTGTTCTGCTCTATCGTTCAGAAGAAAGTCAATAAAAAAGAAAGAAGTACTTATGATAGAACAATTTCTGAGAAGTGAATGAATGTTTGAGCGATCAAACAGGGGTAATATCATAACCCATACCCCGCCGAATGGTGAAACGGTTTAAATTAAATTGAGATAAAACAATGAATGCATCAATCTTAACAGGAAGTGCAGAAGGCGTTTTAAGCCGAAGCGAAATGAAGTTGATAATGGCTGGTAGTGGCAGCCCTTGTGGCCCCAGTTGCAGCGGCTGTATTCCTGATGATACCTCACATGGTGAATGTGTAAAATGGGAATGTATAGACGATATGTGGTGTGTTCCTGTAACTAGTAATTGTTGTGTTACCGTGAGTGAAATTTATTAATTTGAACATTTCAAATATAAATGGTTGTCCGAATGTAATATTCAGGCAACCATTTTAAAGACGCCTAGACCACAACCAAATTTCTTGGTGAATAATAAAGGCCTAATTAGTAATAATAAGTGTTTTATTTTTTACTTGAACTCAGGAAATTTTAAAACCTATAATTTTATGGTGTGTAATTTAAATATCATTAATCCCCTTAATAAAAACTGGGGTGTGATCTTTTTTCTCGGTTGCCTGCTGTTAGGTTGTAAAGCTGAATATGATATTGAAAAAACGGCTTTCACAGAGCATATTGTCAAAAATACCCAAGTTTTTTTGAGTGCTGAAGATACACCATTTCTTGGCAGACCAACTACAATTAAAGCTGTGTCTGATGGTCTATTATTTGTTGATGTGGGACATTATCAGATTACAAAGGTAGATAAAGAAGGGAATCATTTATTATCATTCGGAAATTATGGTCGAGGCCCAGGTGAGCTTCAGTCCATAGCAGGATTTTGGCCATTTAAAAATGAATACTTGGTGTATGACTACACCAGTTTTAAATTCCTGACCTATGATGACCGCGGCAAACTGTTAGATGAAGAGGTTTTAAATGAGAACCCGCTAAATCCCGATTCAGAATTCAGTATTCCGATTACACTTGATGCTCTATCATCGGATAAACTTATTATTCCGAGCGGCGGCCGTCAAGGATCTCTTTTTGCCATAGCTGATCGAAAAAGCGGTGATGTATCATACTTCGGTAATACTGTTGGAGAATCTGTACAAGTATACAACAATCGGGAGGTCATGCAAGCATATTCCAGGGGAGAAATCCCGGATATCATGTTAAATTTGGTGATGCTTAGTAACAGTTCTAATGCGATCTACTCCCTTCAGCAGACAACCGGTTTACTTGAAAAATATACGCACACCGGTGAACAAGTCTGGGAAATGGAAATGAATATACCGGCCCAGAGAAATCTTTTTGATCAGGTTGCAGAATATAATAAGGGATTGGAGGCAGGTGATGCTCCAAGATTGTTCATATATGCACAGGCAATGGATGCCCTTGACGATGGGGTTGCCTTGCTTTTGAATTTACCTAACGAGCAGCCTTTAACTATTGCATGGGTTCCAGAAGATGGAAATACGATTGACCTGATTGAGGTTGAAGGAATATCGTTGGATGTCCGTGGATTTATGGTGGGGTTTACTGTCTCCCCTGATGGCCAGCATGCCTATTATCTGGAACGGAACATTGGAACCATATATAAAATTGAGTGGCCGTTATAAAAATGAATTCAGGCAATAAGTGCAATACGAATGAGCAGGATGGTTGCTAAATACCATGGCAGAAATTATACCATGGACAGCCTGCGTCAAAAAAGCGGCATTAACCGGGAGGGGGTATCGCTGTCCCGCCTTTGCGGGATGATGCGGCCGAGGAGATCGGCTTCCAGACGGTAGGGGTGAAACTGACCTGGGAGCAGCTCAAAAAGTCAACCCTGCAAAGAGGAAGAGGTTGCCTGCTAAAAAGAGGAGTTTCTGAAGCAGTGGCTCAACAGGTTCAAAGATCAGATCTTGCAGATCTATGGCAGGTTTGGAATCATACACCATGGTAAAGCTCATGCGGGAAGTGAGGTTGTCATTGAACTACAGGTCGGCACTTTAAAGTCGTTTATATTAAAAAAAACAAATCTTGTAACATGGCTGCTCTTTGTTTCTCTTGTTAATAATTATGTACGTATAACTAG
>REDT01000284.1 GCA_007693295.1 Balneolaceae bacterium | reverse complement strand
GATCTGAAGATGTGGCGGTTCAGTACTATGCAGGATGTGCTCTGGTCAAACCGATTGGGAAACAGCACCAACAATAAAGCGTCCGGATTTATAGAATCAACCGCCTCCATCGCCCCGCCCTTAACGCTGCTAAATAGTGAAGAGACCTATAACTGGCCTAACCCGGCAAGGGATGAAACCATGTTACGTTTTCAAACGAGTGAGCCGGCAGATATCTCCATAAAAATAACCACGATGAGTGGCCGCACCATTTATGAGAGAGACATGAGAAGCAGTGGCGGCCCGCCGGAGGAGATTACGATCGACACCTCTTCATGGGCCAGCGGTGCCTACTTTGCTCTGGTTACAGCCAAAAACAGCGGTAAAACCGAAAGGAAATTGGTTAACATAGCGATAGCCAAATAGATGAATACCAACTTTACATATCATAAGCTTCGATGGTTGTCTGCAGTTCTGATCTGTTTTCTCACAATTCCTCTTGCTGCCAATGCACAAGTAAGCCCCCAATTTTACGACTATCCGCAGAACCACCTCCCCTGGTTCACCATAGAGAGTGAACATTTCCTGGTACACTACCAGGAGGGCAGCAGCCGGAGCGCCCAAATCGCCTCTGTAATCGCCGAAGAGATTTACGAACCCATTACCCGGCTATATGGCCACAAGCCGCGTAAGAAGGTCAGTATCGTGCTGAGAGACCGCGAGGACTACTCGAATGGTGCTGCATTTTTCTTTGATGATAAAATTGAGATCTGGGTTCCGGCATTGGATACTCCCCTGCGGGGAACCCACAACTGGTTTCGGAATGTGATCACGCACGAATTTACCCATATTGTTCAGCTGGGTGCATCCATGAAACGGACGCAGCGCATTCCTGCCATCTATTTTCAGTGGCTCTCTTATGAGGATGTACGCCGGCCCGATGTTCTTTATGGTTTCCCGAACAGCATCATCACCAAACCCTTTGCCAGTGTGGGTATACCGGCCTGGTTTGCCGAAGGTACGGCACAATACCAGCGCAGCGGAATGGATTATGACTATTGGGACAGCCATCGTGATATGTTACTCAGAACCAGAATCCTGTCCGAAACCTATCTTGATTTTACGGATATGGGAATTTTTTCATCCAAAAACAGCCTGGAACGCGAAACCATCTACAACCAGGGTTTTGGATTTACCATCTACCTGGTGGGCCGGTTTGGTGAGGAGGTCGTTGCCGATATCAGCCGCGAGGCAGCCGGTAGCGGAAAGAACAATTTCAGCAAGGTAATTGAAGCGGCCACCGGCTTTAGTGGTGAAGAGCTCTTTGATGACTGGATTGCTGACCGGAAAGATTACTACAGGGAGATGTCTGCTTCAATCAGCCCTACAGAGAGTGAACTTATAGAGGATGAGGGCTTTTTCAATTTCTATCCGCAATACAGCCGTGATGGACAGCTCTTTGCCTATCTTTCCAACAGAGGAAGAGATTATGGACGCACGGCGCTCATTCTTAAAATAGGTGACACAGAAATTGAGATTGACGATATGGGCGGTCCCGACCTGATGAGCCGGGACCAATCCTATATGGCGTCGCACGGATTTGCATCCAACTTTGCCCTCGATTTTATCAGTAACCGGTTCTCCTTTTCGCCGGATGGAACACAGCTCGCATTCAGCCGGGCAAAGAAGAATCGCTATGGCGAAACCTACCAGGACATCTATCTTTTTGATGTGGATGCGCAGAGGTCCGGAAAAATCACCGAAAGCGCCCGAATACAGGATCCGGCCTGGCATCCATCTGAAGATGTGATAGCAGCTGTTCAGCTGCATAAAGGCACTCAGAATCTGGTTCTGCTGGATATTGAGACCGGCAGCATAGATCAACTCACCAGCTTTCAAAGCGGTGAAACGGTATACTCTCCGATATGGCATCCTAATGGTACTGAGATCTATTTTTCATCTGCAAGCACCGGCAGCAGAAATCTATATCGAATTTCCCCGGAAAACCGTGAGCTGAACACTGTTTTTGCCGATAGATATATCGACTTCAGAGATCCCTGGATTGATTCGTATGGAGCCAGCCTCTACTTCTCATCCAATCAAACCGGCATATTTAACATTTATCAGAAGAATCTCGAAAATTCGGCAGTTCACCGGATAAGTGATGTACTCGGTGGTGTTTTTATGCCGTTTATCAAAAATGATTCACTTTACACGGCAGAATATTTCAAAGACGGGTATAAAATTTCCAGAATGGAGATGAGAACCGGTACTCCGGTAACCCTCCATTCAAATCCAAACTATCTGGCAGAACGGGACCGGGACCGTTTTGAAGCTTCCGTTACCGCATTTGAACCTGATGAGACTCCTTCACCGGGAGAGACCAGGGCATTTACTATCGAAACAGAACAAGGGTTACATGAACTTACCTGGCAGCCATACAGCGAAACCACAACAGGCCTCTCCATCTTCCCTGTGCTCCGATTCGACAATTACACCAAACTTCGGGGCTCAAACACGACGCTTCTCAGGAACGGCCGGTTTGGATCCATAGGTGAAAATCTGTGGCGAGATATGAAAGCCGGAGCTTATTTTTCTTCGCGTGATGTAACTGAAAATATCTCCATATTTGGCGGTGCACTGCTTGGTTTGGGATCCATTCCGGCTGATGGCCTTAGTGATTTCATCTCTCCCTCCAGGCTGAACAACCTAGACCGCGATCTCTTCCTGATCGTTGAACACAGGGGTTTACCTTTCATCAAACGAAGCTGGTCGCCCACCATAAGTGTTGAACTCTACAATTTGAAACGAAATGTGAGAGATGGCATCACTATTGAAGAGTTTGCATGTACATCCTGCCTCCCGTCGGAGCGATCTATTGATATACGCTATTCGATTTGGGAGGCCAATCTGTTTCTGCGGAGTAAATTAAACCGCTGGAGCCTGCTCGAACTTGGGGCTTCATACTCCCCTTACAGCGTTAGTACCGAAGGATTTTTCTCGAATGAGTTCAACGAATTTATACCCGGTTCTACTTCTGAATATTTCAGGGGATCAACGTTCTCTGCTTCATACATAGCGGAGTTGACCGAACCAACCCGGCATTTTGATATTGCTCCTATCGGTTTGAAGGGAAGCTTTACCTATCGCTTTCAGCCGGGAAGGCTACTTCAGGAGTTTGATATTGAAGATGGGATCCTTTCCCCTGTTTACTCACGTGATTTAAACCACTCACTGGAGCTTAAGTCGAGATACGGCTTTAATATCAGAGGAGAATCAACCGCAATGATTACCGCCCGCGGATTTACCTACCTAAACAGGCCGGATCAATTTTTCTATCTCGATTATACCGGCGGGCTGGTTGGAATGCGCTCGTACCCCTATTTTGCCATAGGTGGACAAACCACGGCTTTTGCCCGGGCATCCTGGCTCACTCCTGTCTATGAAAACATAAACAGGCAAATAGGTGCCTATACCGTCGATAAGATATTTGCTCACCTCTATTTTGAAACCGGAAATGGCTGGGGCGGGCCTCTCGACATCGGAAACGGGCTTAAATCCGGTGTTGGTGCAGAGTTACGTTTTGCCTTTAATAGTTACTACCTTTTCCCAATGAAGTTTTTTATGAATGGAACATATGGTTTAAACCGGTTTGACGTTACCCTTCCATCACAGTTCATTACACCTGAGAGCGGCAACACGGTACGTTATGGCAGAGATTTCCTATTCTATTTCGGCTTAACATTTGATTTTGATCTCTTATGATGAAGCATATGTTTTATTCAATCCTGATTCTTTTGCTTATACCCACAATCGGGTTTGCCCAGGGTGAACTCAGCGAGGGTTTCAAAGCGGATAAAAAGATAATTGAGTCAGAAAAAACTTTCACATCTGCCGATCTTATCACCCCTGTAATGCTACAGGCAGACAATCCTCAAAATTATTCAGCAGGGTTTCTCTCCCCAATTGGCAACCGGGCCGGATATGCATTTCTGAGTTCCGCACTGATTCCGGGGCTTGGTCAGGCAGCAAATGAAAATTGGATCAGGGCCGGTGTATTCCTTGCAATCGAAGCGGCCTCCATCTACTTCGCCATCGACTATCAAAATAGAGGGCGACGGGGCGAAAGAAATTACGAGAATTGGGCTGATCAGAACTGGAGTGTGGTTCAATATGCAAACTGGCTCATTGAGTATCATGATGTGCACGGAATCAGCAACCCCCACATTGAGGATCTTCGCGGGATGTTAGCCGGTTCACAAGCCTCTTTTGATACATCCGTCGACTGGCAGCTGGTAGATCTGAGTCTGCTCAGAAGAGTTGAGCGAAATTCACCCTATATAACAACCGACGATTTAACAGCCAATAACTTCTCACATGTTTTGCCCGATTATGGTTCACAGCAATACTATGAATTAATCGCAAAATACTATCAGTATCAGGCGGGGTGGAGAGATTACCACCAGTTTCATGATCAGTTGGGCCATACAAACGGGTTATTTAACCGGCGGTACTTCATTGAACGCAACGGTGCTTTTGCCAGTACTATGTTTTGGGATGGCGTGGATCGTGCTCAACAGTTTAACGACGAATACCGGACAGGAGGCAACTTCAAAATGCTGCTCATCGCCAATCATGTTTTTTCTGCCTTTGATGCCTATTTTACGGTTCGACTGAAACAAAATAGGTTAAATGCGACTCCAGGTATAATGCCGGGCCGGCAAATTAGTATGAATTACAACTTCTAAGATCATCTCGAATATCGTATTTTTAAACCATGGAAACTCTCAAAGCATTATTTACAAGTAAAATTCTATACATCACCCTGGGCAGTATTACCCTTGCAGGCATCCTGTTTGCCGTACTGCTCGACTTTGTGATTATGCCGAATTATACCAATTACAACCAAGGGGTTACCGTGCCTGATGTCACAAAGATTTCTCTTGATGAAGCGGAAGAACTCCTGGAAAGCTATGGACTGCGCCACGAAATATTAGACCGAAGAGCTCACTCTGCATACCCTGCCAACTATATTATCGACCAGGCTCCGTCTGCCAAACAGCTTGTAAAACCAAACCGTAAAGTTTACCTCACTGTAAATACGGCAGAAATCCCTCAAACGGTTGTTCCTGATGTTACAAGCATGCACATTAGAAATGCTGAGATACAGCTCGAAAATAACGGGCTCACCGTTGGAACCAGAAGCTATGAGTCGTCAAGGTTCAGGAACACGATTATCAGGCAGTCGGTTGCCCCGGGTGATACCGTAGGGCGTGGAACCGTTGTTAACCTGGTGGTGAGTGATGGACTGGGCACAAGAACGGTTGATGTGCCTGAACTTGTTGGCAAAAGCCTTTCTGAAGCTCAACAGTTAATTATGCGCGCCGGCCTCAGGGTGGGTGAAATACGTTTTGAACCGAGCAGAGAGCTTACGCCAGGTACCATTATCTCCTATAGCCCGAATGAAAGAAGACTTACCGAGGGAGAAACACTTATGCTGGTTGTATCAGAACGGTTTGATGCCCGGGAAGAGTCGGAAACCGGAGCTATTATTGACGACACCACCGCCGTAGCTCCACCCGATACACTTGAAATTGATAATCCCTAACTATCCTTTATGAATGTTGAGCTCCCTGTATTAGCTCCCTCAATCCTTGCCGCCGACTTCTCCAAGTTGGGTGAAGAACTTCAAACTTGTGCCGATTCCGGAATTAACTGGTTCCACTGCGATATTATGGACGGCCATTTTGTGCCGAATATCAGTTATGGCCCCGCTATAGTGGAAAGCGTACGAAGAGTTGTTCCCGATGCTTTTCTAGATGTACATCTGATGATTGAAAATCCGGATAATTTTGTGGAGGAGTTTGCAGATGCCGGTGCAGATCTTATCTCTGTTCACTACGAAGCTTGCCCACACCTGCATCGAACCATTCAAAATATTCGTCAGCTTGGCTGCATGACCGGCGTTGTTATCAATCCGGCCACAAGTGTGGAGCTGCTGCGCCCCATTCTGCCGGATGTGGACCTGGCATTGATTATGAGCGTGAACCCGGGATTTGGCGGGCAGGCATTTATTGAATCGAGCTACGATAAAGTGAAACAGCTTGTTCAGATTCGCAATGAGGAGCAGCTCAACTTTCTCATTGAAATTGATGGCGGGGTTGGGCTTAAAAATATTGGTAAACTGGCGCAAAGCGGCGTTGATATCCTGGTGGCCGGCAGCAGTGTATTTAAAGCTGATGATATCCCCCAACGAATTGAAAAACTAAAAAACAACGCTCTTAAAGGGTCGAATAAAGTTGCCTGACAACTCTCACTAAAAGTCTTGAGCTATCGTTTATGGTCCAAAGGCGGATCTGTAACATTTGCTGAAGAAACTCTTTAATAACCCTTCATATAAAATCTTTATCTTTCATATTAAACCATAACTAAAAAAGAACTTTTCTATCGAAACATCGCAGCAAATTTCAGAGGAAACCATCTTCATAGAGGATATTGAGCCCGTTGTTATACTCGGGCTGGGAGATGAATATTTAAATCAGCTTGATAAGGCCTTTCCTGCCACAAAAATTACTGCCCGGGGTAACAGGGTCAAGATTCTCGGACCCAAAGAAGATGTGGAAGCACTTCGTGAAATTGTAAAAGAGATGATCTCTGTGGCCAAGCAGAGCGGACATGTTAATTACCGGGATGTTACCACACTGCTCGCATTGGCTAATAAAACTGATGCGAAAATAACCCTTAAACCTCAGGGGGTTTTCACTCCAGACTCCGGTGATATTATTCTTCACACTCATACCGGAGAAGCTGTTGCAGCCAAGACAGGAGGGCAAAGAAATCTCGTTAAGGCATCTGAAAACAATGATATCCTTTTTGCCATAGGTCCTGCAGGTACCGGTAAAACCTATACGTCTGTTGCACTTGCGGTCCGGGCTCTGAAAGACCGAAAAGTAAAAAAGATTATTCTTGCCCGTCCGGCTGTAGAAGCCGGTGAAAATCTCGGGTTCCTTCCGGGCGATCTGAAAGAGAAAATTGATCCCTATCTGCGTCCCCTCTATGATGCCCTGGAAGAGATGATCGAATTTGACAAGCTTGAATTTCTGCTTACTAAAAATGTGATCGAGATAGCACCTCTTGCCTACATGCGTGGCCGAACGCTCAACAACGCTTTTGTGATTCTGGATGAGGCTCAGAATGCCACCAACACCCAGATGAAAATGTTTCTGACCCGAATCGGTTTCAACAGCCGTGCTATAATTACCGGAGATGTTACACAATCAGACTTGCCTAAAAAGCAAGAATCGGGCCTTATATCCATTCAAAATATTCTTCAGGATATTGAAGGGATATCTTTTGTATACCTCGACCAGGGAGATGTGGTTCGTCACAAACTGGTACGGGATATCATTGAAGCCTATGAAAAATTTGAGAATAAGAAGAAGTAAACTCTCCCCACGCAGAAGCAAGCAAATTTATTATAAGTAAAATGAGCAAGATCAATGTAAGCCCTCTTTACGAAGGCACCTTTTCAGTGGGACTTGATCATGATTTTAACCGTATCGGACGGGAAGATGCCCCCAAAAAAGGAGCTTTAAAATTATCGATCAATCCTTTTTTAATCGCAGATGGGCATAGAAATATTTTATTTGATGCAGGGTTGGGAGATCTATTTGGCGGTGATACATCCATCAGTACTATTCAGGAAAATCTAGCAGAACACTCCATCTCCGACTACGAAATTACCGATATTTTTATCAGCCATCTTCATTTCGATCATGTAGGCGGACTGGCCAATCGGGAAAATGGATACTGGGAATTAACTTTTCCGGACGCAAAGGTTTGGGTATCTGAAAATGAGTGGAAGAAACTCCATGCCGAAACAGATAAATTGGAAGAGAGTCACAGAGATTTTTTCCATTTTATAGATTCAAAGGCAGATCTTGAACTCTTAAATGACAGGGATACACCCCTTCCCAACGTGAGAGTTGAAAAAATAGGCGGGCATACCGAATTTCACCTGGCTCTCTTTTATGAAAATGGAGATCATCGCTATCTTATGGCCGGTGATGTGATTGGAAGGCGTATTGCCATAAACCAAAATTTTATGGCTAAATATGATTTTGATCCCAAGCAGAGTATGAAAGCCCGTACCGAACTGAAGAATCTGGCCTATGAAAAGGGTTATACCATTATGGCCTACCACGAAACAGATTACCCGCTTTTTAAACTAAAAGGAGATAACGGTAAAAAAGGCTTCACAATTGAAAATATTAAATAATGGAAATACCTGAATCGGTTTTAAAAATAAAGAAATACCTGACGGATCATGAATTTCCCGAACAGGTAGAGGCAGTAGTTATTTTGGGTTCAGGGCTTGGAGACTTCGCCTCAGCCATCGACGACTCCTTTTCTATCCCCTATCAGCAGATCCCAAGTTTCCCGGAAACTTCCGTTCAGGGCCACACCGGTGAGCTTGTTACCGGAAAAATTGATGGGCTTAACGTAATTGCTTTCTCCGGCCGATTTCATCATTACGAGGGGCACCCTTTTTCAACAACGGTTCTGCCCGTTCATGTAGCCAAAGTGTTCAATGCAAAAAAGATCATCGTTTCCAATGCTGCCGGTTCAATTAATACCGGCTTTAAAGTTGGCGATTTGATGGTGATTGATGATATTATCAGGCCGTTTCAATCGGTCTCTGCCAAGCCCTCAAAACCGTTTCGCTATAACCTCTACCCGGTTGCCCGCCGAGTGCGTGAAATTGCCGCTTCCATCGGCATGGAAGTTCAGCGTGGCACATATGTCTACGTTACGGGGCCTAATTATGAATCCAAAGCTGAAATCAGGGCATTTCGCATACTTGGGGCTGATGTGGTTGGCATGAGTACAGCACCTGAACTCGTTGAGGCCTCCCGGCTTCAAATACCCGCCGCGGCCATATCGCTGGTTACAAACATGGCTGCCGGTGTTACAAAGAACAAACTGGACCATTCGGAAGTAAAAGAAGCTGCTGAGGCCCGAAAAGAGGATTTTGCCAGATTGGTTACGGAGATCATCAGAAAGCTGTAAAGCTGAAGTCGATTCTTAAATGCGGGTTATAGCGTATCGCTACGCGTTCAGAAAATGAGCACTTCGTGTTCAAAAGATAAACCCTCCTGTGTAAGGAGGGGTCAGGGGAGGTAGCCTTATGATTTTGAGTCTAATATGTACTGAATTCACCGATTAAACCACCCCTTGCCGTAGGCATCCCTTTGGGGAAATCCCCTCCTTGCCCCGTAGGGATCACTATGTGGGAAAGGAGGGGACTTTCAAGAATCTAATCAACATACTTTTAATCGAACTCAGCTTATAAAGTAACTCACAGCCATGCCAGTTGCGATTGCGATGAGAAAACTCAGCAGTGTACCAACAAGAATGTACTCCGTGAGTTTCCGGTCTTTTGAGCGGGTAAGGTCACCAAAACGAAATATCGATTTTGCGGCCAAAA
>REDT01000283.1 GCA_007693295.1 Balneolaceae bacterium | reverse complement strand
AGTTTTAGGCATCAAACTCATGTTTCGAAGTTCCCCCTCTTTGCGGGTTGTTTCGACAGCCGTACAGGCTGGCAGAAAACAACCCGAAGAGAGGGGGACAGCCCCGTAAGGGATCCCTATGGGAGGGGTGAGTTAACCAAACAACCCCGAAATCACCCCGCCATCATGACTTACCGTCTGCCCCGTCACATATCCACTATGAGGCGACAGCAGCCAAGCTGCCAGGGATGCAAGTTCTTCAGCTTTACCCATTCTTCCGACAGGGATATTCGCTTCCATCTCCTCTTTTGCTTTATCGTAACTGATTCCCTTAATACTGCTGTTGTTTTTGATGATTCGCTCAATAGCAGGTGTTTCGTGGGATCCGGGGGCAAGTATGTTAACGGTAACCCCGCTTTTGGCCACTTCAAGTGCCAGCGATTTGGCAAACCCAACTACTCCGGCGCGAAAAGCATTGCTAAGCGTGAGCGAAGGCAGGGGTTGCTTTACAGACTGGCTTTCGATATAGAGCATTCGTCCGTACCCCTTCTCCTTAAACAGTGGAGCAAGGCGAAGGGAGAGATCAATCTTCCAGCGCATTACCAGCTGCCAGGAAGAGTCCCAGTCCTTCATGTCGGTTTGAAGGGGAGTGCCGGTGGGCGGTCCGCCTGCATTAAACAGAACTCCATGGAGATCACCGTTCTTTGCGGCTTTCTCAATTTTATCGAGTGTCTCGCTGTATATGAAGCTGCCTTCAATGATCTCAGTCTGTTTGGAGAAGTGGCCAAACTTTTCACGAAGCTGATCGCCCCGCCGGGCCACCAAAACAACCCGGGATCCCTCGGTTAATAGTTGACGCGCAATGGCTTCACCGAAGCCGCTGCTGGCCCCGCATACAATGAAACGCTGATCGGTTAGTTTTAAATCCATAATTGATTCTTTTGTGATGAATTATATAAGCAGAGTGAGGAGTTTATTTATTGCCGTTGAGTAAAATTCATAGTGAAAACAGAGTATTACAAAAAGTTCACTAAAATTTAATGATGTAACAACTCTACTATGAATTAGATAAATCCAAAATTGAAACACAAGATTTATCCCGGACAATTTGCATAATTAAATGTAATTAATTGACCCGAAGGAAGCGTTTGATTAACAGTTTGATTGTTTTCTCCGTACTGATATCGAAATTCAAAAGTTCGATCATCTTCGGTAATCGACTTGATGTTATTGGCAGAAAAGAATTCTACACCGGGAAAATTTGAGTGAGCAAAGAAGGGCAGGTAGAGATTTAAAAATGGGCTGGCAGCACTGTCGTAGGTAAACTCACGGTCTTCTGTTTTTCGAAATCCGGTGGGTTCATCACTATCCGCCCTGAAACGTTCATTGCGCATGATGTTTCCATCAGAATTGACGTGATAATTTGAGTATCCAACATAGAGTATGTCTCCTGTGCTGGCTTCACGGGTTAAATCGACTCGGATCAGGTTCTCTTTGGGGTAACTGAAATCATGAAATAACAAAACTCCGCTTGCATGATAGTATCGTATAATCTGTTTTGGGCTTTCATCTTCCAGTTCAATCGAAAGGTAAGGATAGAGAGCGTAGGAGATTCGTTGATCCACAACTGTTATTGAATTTTCGGAATAACTGAATTGATAAGAGCCGACAATTATCTCCTCATCATTGTCAGTAAACGTCTGGGAAATATTGTAAATCCGGCCACCCGAAAGAGTTTGGAATTTCAGGCTGTTAAACTCATCAAATTTGATCTCTTGCAATATGCAGGCAGCAGTTTGGTCTTCCTCAGAACTCAATATAGAGCATGACAAAAAGAAAAGTACCGGAATCAGCAACAGAAAGAAGATTTTTTCAATGGAAACAGAGGTGCTGGAAGACATGGTGATGTACGCTTAAATTCACTGATAAACCCAATAAAAGATCGCTTTTACCTGATATAAAGTAATTAAATAAGAGTAATTTTTGACAAATAGTTTCAAATGATACGATTAATTAATGTTTAAATGATCGGATCACTAAACAAATAACGACATAAACAGCAGCCTTTAACAAAAGCAAAAGAGATGAAAACATTCGACCATATTATTTTGGGAACAGGACAGGCAACGGGGACTCTGTTAGGGAAGTTAATTCCCACAGGTGATTCCATCGTCGTTATCGAGGGGAATAAAGTAGGAGGCAGCTGCGTGAACTACGGCTGTACGCCCACAAAAACGATGGTGGCCGGCGCGCGTGCCATTCATCAGGCAAGGAGAGGTGATTTTTTCGGGTTTTCTTCCGGTAATGTGAGCGTTGATTACGGCCGTGTTCGCGAAAGAATGAACGAGATCCGGAATGGATCAAGCAAAGGCCTTGAAGGCTGGATGAACGAGACGGATAATGTGACTCTGATTAATGAGTGGGGAGAGTTTACAGGGCCAAAAACCATTCAGGCCGGTGATGAGGAGATTGAAGGAGAAAATATCTACATCAATACCGGAACCAGGCCGTCTGCTCCGCCGATAAATGGGCTCGACAGCGTGCCGTGGATGGATAGTGCCCGGCTTCTGGATCTGAAAGAGCTGCCCAGGCACCTGATCATCATCGGGGGCGGCTATATTGGTGTGGAGTTCAGCCAGGTGTACCGCAGGTTTGGTTCAGATGTGACCATTATTCAGCGTAGTGATCAGCTAATGCCGGGAGAGGATGAGGACGTGGCAGCAACCATACAGGAGTTTCTGGAGGAGGAGGGGGTAAAGGTTCACTGTAATTCGGAAGCGCATAAGGTGAATGGAGAAGCCGGAAGAATTGAAGTCACCCTGAAGTCAGGTGACAAAATTAATGGATCACATCTGCTGGTGGCAGCCGGCCGCCGGCCCAATAGCGACACCATCAATCCTAAAGCTGCAGGACTGAAGCTGGACAAGCGGGGATTTATTCAGGTAGATGACTACTGCCGGACCGGGATAGATGGCCTGTTTGCCGTAGGCGATGTGAATGGTGAAGGTGCATTTACGCACACCTCCGTAAACGATGCGGAGATCGTGCTCGACTATCTAAACGGGGGAGACCGTGCAATTTCAAAACGGACAACCATCTACGCACTGTTTACCGATCCGCCACTGGGCAGGGTGGGTTTAACTGAAAAAGAGGCGATAGAACAGGGGTACAACCTGCTTAAAGCCACAAAGCCGATGAGTAAAATCAGCCGTGCTAAAGAGATGGGGGAGACCAGGGGATTTGCCAAGCTGTTGGTGGATGCCGATACTGATCTGGTACTGGGCGCCTCCATCCTGGGGCCCGGTGGAGATGAGATCATCAATATGTTTGCCGCCATCATGCACAGCCGGATTCCCTGCCGCGAATACCGGAAAGTGGTGCTGGTTCACCCTACGGTTTCGGAGCTGATGCCTTTTGTGCTGGATGGGTTAAAACCGGTTTAATCATCCGGGAATGGTAACCCGGATGGGTATGGTACAACGCATAAACCGGCAATTGATCCGTCATTCACTTTTGGAATGCGCGCTCACCCTGTTCCTGTGTCAGAAACCGGATACCGCCATGGGCGATGGTGGTCTGCGGCACAATATTGGTTTTCCCGCTTACTGTGCCCCGAATATTTTCTGCATCATAATCCACCTGGGTTCCGCCGATAATCACTCCCACATTGTATGTCAGGTACTCTTCTATCAGTTCTTCATAAAACCGGTTCAAAATACGCGCAGTTTCATAAACGGAACCCGCTCCGGTTCTCTCACTGAAGATACCGGATGAGTGGGCCTGCCTGCCCGTTACTTCAAGCATCCAGGAAAAGGATGCGCGCCGGGCAATAGTAGCATGATTGAAGCCTGTTGCCGTTTCAAATCCAAGTGCCACATCACTTCTTTTTGCAGCCTCAACCAGGTCTTTCCGGCTTTTCGATACCGGGCTGCCGGCTCTTTCCTCATCACCAATTAATGCAACGATGATTTGAGCATCCGGAATGGCACCGGCTTCTTTTAATGCTTTCAGGGCGTAAAGAATCATCACATTACCGCCTTTCATATCATTTACTCCCGGACCTGTTGCGGTCGATTCATCCAACATCTCAAATGTTTGAAACGGGCTGTCTTCCTCAAAAACCGTATCCAGGTGGCCAATCAGCAGCATTCGTTTTCCTGATGTTCCATTCTGTTCGAGAAAGAGATGCCCGGCTCGGTTTACCTCATCCTGGGGTATCCAGCGGGTTTCGAAACCAAGCTCATTATAAGCATCGATATAATTTTGCCCGACTTTTCGCACTCCATCAAAATTCATTGTGCCGCTGTTGATATTCACATTGGTTTCGAGGAACTGAAGAGCTTCAGCATGGTTGGCTTCAACACGTTCAACTATTTTCCTCTCAATTTCAGAGAGGTCCTGGGCATATAGCGCGGTTATAGTGAGTAAAAAAATGGATAGCAGAAGTAAGAGACGTTTCCGGGTTTTCATAATAAAAAGAATCATCTTAGCAGTTAATTACAGAGAAAGTTACATAACAGGCTTTTCAGGTTGCTTTCCTGTTAAATGTAACATACCGTGTGTAGGTGATTTAAACAGGCACTTTGATTACTAATACGGAAAAAAGAATGAAAATAAAAAAGACAACTATGGTCTGATACCATTGTTGCCTGTAATTGCAGGGTTATATAACGCCTGTTTTTCAATCATTAAATAAGATGGATGTTATCCGATATAAGGGATGAGAACTTTTTGATGTAAACCAATTTATAGCGTACTTGCGATACCTTGTAACGAACTAAGTCGATTATGCGAACCTGTTTCTATTGTTTGATCTGTTTTTACTCCGTTTTGATGTTCATTTCCTGCGGTGAAGAGAACGGTGATTCAGCTTTTACAGCTATTACCGGGGCCACTGTTTTTGATGGAACCGGATCAGAGCCGATTTTAAACAGCGTAATTGTGATCCGGGATGACAAGGTCGATTGCGTTGGCACTAGCGCCGATTGCAATGTACCTGAAGATGCAGCAATCATTGACGCCACCGGGAAATACATAACGCCCGGCCTGGTAGATGCCCACGTCCATTTTTTCCAGACAGGGTTTTTCGACAGCCGGCCCGATGCATTGGATATCACCGATACCTATCCATTTCCGGAAGTTGTGGCGTATCAGCAGATGAATCCTGAACGATATTATGACGCCTATCTCTGCTCGGGAATTACGGCGGTGTACGATGTGGGAGGGATGTCGTGGTCGGTTGGCCTGCAGAATAGCGCGGAAAACGATCCGTTTGCCCCGCATGTGGCCGCATCCGGTCCGCTGATCACTCCGGCTCAGGGCGCTCCGTTCGATCTGCCTTCGGATAAAGCTCTTGTTCCACTAAACTCTGAAGAAGACGGCATTAAAACGGTTCAGTATATGTCGGCCCTTGGAAGTACGGGTATCAAATTCTGGCAGTTCAGGGCTGATGATGAGGCGTATATGAAAAGGGTAGAGGCAGCTGCTGAAGAGATTCGGCGTTCGGGAAATGTTATGATAGCGCACGCTACCACGCTTGAACAGGCCAAGGCAGGCCTGCGCAATGGTACAAAACTCTTGGTTCACAGTGTGAGCGACCGTGAAGTGGATGATGAATTCATCCGGCTTGCAATAGAAAATGAGACGATCTACAATCCAACTCTGATTGTGAGCAGCGGTTATCTGCTGGCTTACAGGGCGGCCGCAGATATTGCTGCTTTTGAGATTGTGGATCCAAATGGTTGTGTTGATCAAAAAACAATAGACCTGTTGAATTCTGCAGCTGAGTTTAAAGATCACCCCCGGTTATCCGGCGGCTTTTTGGAGAGGATCCGAAATTTTAATCCTGAAACAGACAGAGTAAGCGCTGTGGATGCAGCCAACCTGATAAAAGTGTATGAAGCCGGTATTCCAATTGCGGTCGGAACAGATGCAGGAAATCCCGGAACACTGCATGGCATCTCTATTTATGACGAAATGGAAGCGATGCAGGCTGCCGGAATCCCTGCTGGTGACCTGATTGTGATGGCCACCCGGAACGGAGCGATGGCTATGCAGCGCCCGGATGATTTTGGGACTCTGGAGAGAGGTAAACTGGCCAATCTGATTCTGCTTGATGACGACCCCTCAGAGGATATCTCCAATATGCGGTCGATAACGCACGTAATGATAAAAGGAAACGTGAGGCAGGTTCGATCTGAATGATATATTCCTTGCACCTGAGCCAGTTGGCAATTTTGTTTGTAGAATCGTCCCGTGGGGATGCCTTCGGCGTAGAACTGTGGAATTGTGGAGCTGACAGTTGGCAATGTGTTGAAAGTTAAACGTTGAACCGCGCCCCGTGCTCCGAGAAGAGAAGACGCTGACAGATCCGGTGGGTGCTGTCAGGTCCTTGTAACTTGTGACCTGAACCCTGCGCTCCCGATGGGTCGGGATGTCGCTATCGCGCCACTTGAACTACCCCTTCAACGAATAATCCACCGCACTTTGAATAATGATTTCGATTGTATCAAACAGCTTGATTTGTGTATCAGACTGATTGATAGCCAGCGGTATTTCCGTGCAGCCCAGTACAACGGCTTCAGCGCCCTGTGACTGATATTCTTTGGCGATATCAATCAAAACTGAGCGGTCATCCGCTCCCTGCTTGCCGCCCATCACGTTTTTTATCACCCGGTTCAGTTTTTTCTGCTGCTCCCGGTTTGGCGCAACCACATCAATTCCTGATTCTGCAAATGAATGCTGATACAGATTCAGTTTGCAGGTACTCTCCGAGGCAAACAGGCCAACCTTTTTATGCGCGGCCTGCTGAACCCAACTCCTGGTCTCCTCAATGATGTTATAAATTGGGACATCAACCGCAGACTGCATCTCATTGTAAAAACAGTGAACGGTGTTGCACGCGATAATAATCAAGTCGGCACCGGCCGTTTCCAGTTTCTTTACCCCGTCGATCAGCTGACCGGTAACCCGTTTTTCATCAACAATCCCGGTCTCATCGAAACCGAACAGCGGAAGGCTGTAGATGAACATGGGAGGGTAGTCGGTATCCTGTTCGGCACCGTATTCGCGTTGGGTGTACTTGATCATTTTTGTGTAAAGCATGGATGAAGCCTCCGGCCCCATGCCTCCAAGAATGCCAATGGTTTTGTTTGATGAGCTCATCTTTTCATGATAAAACGATCATTTTGAACTGCTAAGAAACAATAATCGGCAATCAATTGCATCAAAAAAGATCATGTGGAATATTCAGAACTCACCGAAAAAGACCGTATATTTAAGGCTATCAATTTTTCGGTTGTTCGTTCGTTAACCGTGTTCAATCCGGAAAAGCACTCTAATTATACATTCAGACGCATTTTAGACGCGTTATTCAATACACTTTTATGATACAAGACATTCGAAATATCGCCATTATAGCTCACGTAGATCACGGTAAAACCACACTGGTTGACCAGATGCTGCGGCAGAGCGGAACCTTCAGAGAGAACCAGCAAGTAGACGAGAGAGTGATGGACTCCGGCGATCTGGAAAAAGAGAAGGGTATTACGATCAGTTCCAAGAATACAGCAGTACTCTGGAAAGGCACCAAAATTAATATCGTGGATACCCCGGGTCACGCCGATTTTGGCGGTGAAGTGGAGCGTATCCTGAAAATGGTAAATGGCGTTATTCTGCTCGTAGATGCTGCAGAAGGCCCGTTGCCTCAAACAAAATTTGTTCTTCGTAAATCATTGGCTTTAGGATATCGGCCTATTGTTCTTATCAATAAAATTGACCGAAAAGATGCCCGTCCCGACGAAGTACTGAACATGATCTTTGATCTGTTTGTTTCGCTTGATGCCGATGATGAGCAGCTGGATTTCCCCGTACTCTATGCAATTGGAATTCAGGGAATTGCCAAAACAGAACTGGACGAGGAGGGTGTAGATCTTACTCCGCTTTTTGATAAAATTATTGATCACATTCCTTCCCCCAAGCAGGATACGGAAGCACCGTTTAAAATGCTTGTAAGCAATGTAGACTGGAACGATTATGTGGGCCGGATTGCGATTGGACGAGTGGAGCAGGGAATCATCAAGACGAACCAGGAGATTGTACTTCTCGACCGCAAAGGCAAGCAAAAGGCAAAAGGGAAAGCTACCAAACTATTTACCTTTAATGGCCTCACCCGCGAGCCGGTAGACCAGGCTTTTACAGGCGATATCTTTTCGATGGCCGGTTACGACGCGGTTGAAATCGGTGATACGCTCACCGATATATCCGATCCGACCCCGATTGAATACTACGATATCGATCTGCCAACCATGGCAATGTATTTCAGGGTAAACAACTCTCCGTTTGCGGGGAAAGAGGGCGACTATGTAACCTCCAATATGATCAGGGATCGTCTCGCTAAAGAGATCCGAACCAACGTCTCCATTCGCGTGGAACCAACCGAAAACCCGGACATATTCCGCGTAGCCGGACGGGGTGAGCTTCAGCTCTCTATTCTGATTGAAACCATGAGACGCGAAGGATTCGAATTTGCAGTATCACGGCCCGAAGTACTATTCAGGGAAGTGGATGGTGATCTTCACGAACCGTTTGAAGAGGTGGTGATCGATGTTCATACCGACTACAGCAATAAAGTGATCGACAATCTTCAGAAGCGAAAGGGGATCATGACCTCCATGGCCCAGGAAGGAGATAACAACCGTATCGAATTCAAGGTGCCGTCGCGTGGCCTTATTGGTTTTCGTGGTGAGATGCTTACTGAAACCCGCGGAACAGGGATCATGCATCAGCAGTTTTTCGCTTACGAGCCGTATGCAGGTGAGATAGCAGGACGAACACGAGGAGCCCTTATCTCTCTGGAGCAGGGTGATGTTACGCCTTACGCCCTCGAAGGCCTTCAGGATCGCGGCCAGTTTATCGTAGAGCCGGGCGACCCGGTTTACATGGGCCAGGTTGTGGGAATTAACAACCGTGCCGACGATCTGGTTGTGAATACCGTAAAGAAGAAGAACCTGACCAACCACCGCGCTACCCAGACCTCTGACTCGGTAAAAATTTCTCAGGCCAAAAAGATGAGCCTGGAACAGGCCATTGAGTTTATCGACAAGAACGAGCTTTTGGAAGTAACTCCAAAAAGCCTGCGTATCCGTAAACTGTATCTGGATCACAACGAGAGAAAACGCGCTGAGAAGAAAAAGGAGATGGCCTGATTTAGCTTTTCAGTGGGAATCCTTTCGTAAGGAGGGGTTCTCTTTTTGTTTTAGGCTAGTGTTATTTCAAGTGTAAATTGTCAGTGATATGTTGAGCTATAGTTTCTCCCCTCCTTATGAAGGAGGGGCAGGGGGTGGTTGGACCGGAATTTTTTCCGGTAAAAACATTGAGAAAAATGAACATGATCCATTTGAACCACCCCTAAATCCCCTCCTTGGGAAGGAGGGGACTTTTCTAATCACACGATACTATAACGTTGTCATGACACAAGATTACCCCTTTACAGATTCCACCTCACCGGTAAGCCGTTTCCATCCGGTCTCTTTCAGGGTTGGTTTGAAGTGATCGGGGTGTA
>REDT01000281.1 GCA_007693295.1 Balneolaceae bacterium | reverse complement strand
TTTTCGCGAAGTAAAAAGACAAAAACTTCATCAGATAGCCATAAGTTTATTTTTTTTAATATTTCGAACCCTGTTAATCACTTCGGTCAATGTTGATCTAATCCGG
Source organism: Balneolaceae bacterium (assembly GCA_007693295.1). GTDB lineage: Bacteria > Bacteroidota > Rhodothermia > Balneolales > Balneolaceae > Rhodohalobacter. The sequence goes on along the minus strand of REDT01000281.1, from coordinate 9,478 downwards.
AAATTGGGTTGTAGAATACTCCTGTTCACTTCTCGTGTGGTTGCCGTTCCCCACTTTGTTCAAAAAATTGATCAGTGATACAAAAAAGCACATTTATTGATTAAATCATGCCTGTAAATTATGCTTAAAAAAGGGTGCGTCCGGGGAGTATTTTAAGGAGAATAATGGGGGTACAATGATCTGAAGAGATCACTTCTAAATGCTTTTATTCGTTGAACCTATGTGAAGTTTCTAATTTCACGGCGTCGGAATATTTTTGATATTTATAACAGTTCAAAGAGCTTTAGGATTCAGCATAACTGGACTGACTATTCACCAAGAGTGATGTAAATTAGAGTGATGTTTGGCGGTACAACATAGAATAGAATCAACTATTCATCTAGAGATAAAAAGGGGGCTGACAGCCCCCTTTTTTTATATCCGGAAATCAGCAAAAACTCACCTACCTATTCTTGCTTCAAAAATCCTGTTTTCCTCTTCAACTAACACGATCAATTAGTTACATTACCCTGCAGGAAGATATGGATTGCTTACTAACCGATTAATGACATTCGACTATGGAAAAGATGGATAAGAGTATCAGGGACCGAATAAATACCTGGCTTGAAGGGAACTATGATGAAGAGACTAAGAGTAATCTAAGGGGCCTGATTGATGCCGGCAAAACCGAGGAGCTGACCGATGCTTTCTATAAAGATCTCGAATTCGGTACCGGCGGCCTGAGAGGCATTATGGGTGTAGGCACAAACCGGGTAAATAAATATACCCTTGGCATGGCCACGCAGGGGTTAAGCAACTATCTGAAGAAAGTATATACCGACCGGCGGATCAAAGTTGTAATTGCCCACGACAACCGCAACAATGCCAAAATATTTGCCAGGATTGTAGCAGATGTTTTTTCAGCCAATGGCATCAAGGTCTACTTTTTTGATGCACTTCGCCCCACACCGGAGCTCTCGTTCGCCATCCGCGAGCTGGACTGCCAAAGCGGTGTGATGCTGACGGCCTCACACAACCCTAAAGAGTACAGCGGTTACAAAGCCTACTGGGATGACGGCTGCCAGGTGCTGCCGCCTCACGACAAGAATATCATTGAAGAGGTGAGCCGTATTGAAAGCGTTGACCAGGTGAAATTTCAGGGAGATGAAGAGCTGATTGAGGTAATCGGTCCTGAGATGGATGAGAAGTTTATTGAGACGGTGGTTTCCAAGGCTGTGAATCTGCAGGCTATTAAAGATCAGCACGACCTTAACATTGTATTCTCTCCGATTCACGGAACGGCGGTACATATTGTGCCCCGGGCGCTGAAAGCAGTCGGATTCACCAATGTGAACCTTGTGGAAGAGCAGTGCACGATTGATGGAAACTTTCCCACGGTTGTGTATCCGAATCCTGAGGAGGAGGAAGCCCTCTCCATGGCCCTGAAGCAAGCTCAGGAGTCGGACGCTGACCTGGTTATGGCTACGGATCCCGATGCAGACCGTGTGGGCATAGCGGTGAAAAATGAAAAGGGTGAGTTCGAACTCCTGAATGGGAATCAGACGGCCGTTCTGATGTTTCACTACCTCCTGAATGCATGGGAAAAGGCCGGAAAATTCCGGGGCAATGAATATATCGTCAAAACCATCGTAACCACATTCCTGATCGATAAAATTGCTGCATCGATGGATGTGAAGTGCTACAATGTGCTTACCGGGTTCAAGTATATCGGCGACCTGATGACCAAACTGGAGGGCAAGGAGGTGTTTATTGCCGGCGGAGAGGAGAGTTACGGATACTTGGTGGGCGACCATGTGCGCGACAAGGATGCCGTGGTCTCCTGCACGATGATTGCCGAAATGGCCGCCTACTACAAAGGACAGGGCAAGACCCTGTATGATGCGCTTCTCGAAATCTACACCGAGTATGGCCTCTATAAAGAGGCGCTCATTTCACTGACCAAAAAGGGAAAAAAAGGCGCTGAAGAGATCCGTGCCATCATGGAAAAACTGCGTAATGATCCTCCTGTCATGCTTGGGAAAAAGCGGATATCAAAGGTCAGAGACTATCTTGCACTCACCGAGAAGGATGTCGAATCAGGCCGTGTGAACAGTATCGATTTTCCTGAATCGAATGTGCTGCAGTTTTTTACGGAAGGAGACTACATCATTTCAGCGCGTCCGTCGGGTACGGAACCGAAGATCAAGTTCTATATCAGCGTGAACGGGGAGATGGATTCTCCGGGCTCTTACCGTAAGAAGGAGAAGGAACTGGATGAGGTGATAGAGGCGATTCAGAAAGATCTGGAGTTTTAGCCCTAGACCGGTTTTACACGCCGTCATTTTTCCAAGATTTAAACTTTTATTCATACCTGACAGGTGGCCACGAAGACACCAAGACACAAAGTTTCACGAAGAATATAATATTGATATTTATAACTTTGTGGTCCTTTGGGTCTTCGCGACTTCGTGGTGAAAAAGTGTACGAGTCCAAATTATTTTTTTTTGAAACCAAAAAAGATAAAACCGGCAGACGAAATGATCAGCATCAGCTGCCCAAACCACTCTCCGTGCCGGGCGTAGAAGGTTTTCCTCTCGTTTGAATAGATGGTGAAGGTAAAAGCATCTTCCGTCCAGTATTCGGTTTCCATCTGCACTTTGCCGTCGGGGGAGATGATCCCGGAAATCCCGTTATTGGCCGACCGTGCAATCCACCGGCGCTGCTCAATGGCCCGAAGACGGGCATAGGCAAAATGCTGGATGTGTCCGTTGGAATCGCCCCACCAGCCGTCGTTGGTGATGATGGTGAGGAAATCCGCTCCTTCATCCACAAATCGGTTCACCCAGCCCGGGAAAACAGAGTCGTAACAGATCAGTGCCGGAGTTTTGTGGCTGTTGATCCGGAAATTGTTGGCATCTCTCCCGAGCCCGTAACCCATCTGATTGCCCCAGTCCACCCAGCCAAAGAGGTCGATTTTCTGAAAAAACTCCACAAACGGAAATCTCTCCACGGCCGGCACCAGTTTCCCTTTTCTGTATACATCATGGTCGCTCTCCGGCCGGATGTGAAATGCGGCATTATAGACTTTATAGGGCCTGCCGTCCAGCGATTCGCGAACCACTGCAGGCCTACTCTCTTCATCATCAAAGTACTCCATGAAGCCACTTCCGGTAATCAGTTCGGTATCCCAAACCCGTAGAGAATCCCGAATGCGGTCGAAATATTGATTTTGATAGGGCATGCTGGTGTCAAATGCATTCTCAGGCCAGATAATCAGGTGAGTATTTTCTGTGATTGTTTCAGCAGATAACGTGAGAAGTTTATCGGTTACTTCAGATAGAGATGAGAGTCCGCCAAAGCGCTGATAAGAGTCGAAATTGGGCTGCATGATGGCCACTTCAATGGGCTCGCCGTGTGACTGCTGAGCGGTGATGGTTGCAAGCACGGAAAAGATCGGGAAGGCGAAAAAGACCAGCAGTGCGCTGTAAAGAATCGGCTTGACGGGCTCTTCGAGATATTTGTAGAGAAGGGCGGATGTGAAAACTATCCAGAATGATATCCCTAAAACACCTGTAACCGAAATGAACTGAGTGGCACCGGTCAGGTTCGACCAGCCGTTGCCCAGTGTGAGCCAGGGCCAGGCTAGGTCCCAGTTGTGATGAAGGAACTCATAGCTCACCCAAACGGCCGCGGCAACAAGTGAAACCATGATAGGATTCAGTTGTGAGAGGAAGAGTTTCCTGATCAGAATAAGCGGTATAACCATCAACAGGGCGTTTGCAAGGATGGCAGCAATGCCTCCGCTAACCGTTGCCATCATCAGCCAGTATGTCACAATCAGGTTCCACAATACCAGGGCAGGGTAGGTGTACAGGATCATTTGACGAATCCCGGAGCTGATCACTGTAACCCGAAACAGAAGTATAAATGCCGGTATCTGTAAAATGCCAAAATCAAATGGAGGGTAGGAAATACTCAACAATATAGCCGCAGTGAGCGACATCGACCATGGATGATTCCAGAAATTAAAGTTTTTCATGTTTTAAACACACGTATGAAGCATAGTGCCTATTCGCTATAACCCTTCCCCGAAACTACCACAACCAGCTCGCCCTTGATGGAAGGCTTCTCCTTCCAGCGCGGTAAAAGGCTGCCGAGCTGACCCCGGTCAACCTCCTCAAACTTCTTGGTTAATTCACGGGCTACGCAAACCCAACGCTCATCTCCGGCAAATTCGTGTAATTTTTCCAGAAATCGTATCAGCTTGTGTGGACTTTCATACACCACTGTCGTTACTTCCGATTCTGAAATTGCCTCTATACGGGTTTGGCGCCCCTTTTTTGGGGGCAGAAATCCTTCATACACATACCGGTCGCAGGGAAGGCCGCTGGCGGCTACCGCTGTTGTGGCGGCGTCGGGCCCCGGAATGGCCGTTACGGTATGCCCGTTTTGATGGGCAGCCCGCACAGCCAGAAAACCCGGGTCAGAAATACCCGGCATTCCTGCGTCACTGATTATCGCGATATTTAATCCGCCGTTAAGAAGATTCATAATATGGACAACCTTCTGATGCTCATTGTGTTGATGAAACGAAAACGTCGGTTTCTTGATTTGATAGTGCTGAAGTAATACACCTGAAGTTCGTGTATCTTCACATGCAATTTGATCGACGGATTGCAATGTTTGAACGGCCCTGGTTGAAAAATCGTCCAGATTACCAATTGGGGTTGCTACAAGATAGAGGATTGCCACCGGCTGCTCTTTTTTAGATTAAAAATTGAGTTAAAAGATAATAGCAAAACTTGTAGTTTGTTGTAGATAACAAAAACAAAGAATAGAAAACAGAATATCATGGATTTTAAACCCTCCGGAATAAACCACATTACAATTCGGGTGAATGAAATTGAACGAGCTGAAGAGTTCTATGGCAAAATTTTGGGATTTGAATTGGTCCGCAAAATGGGACAGAGCATGGCGGTTTATAAAATCGGCAGCGAAGATACGCTGGTTATTGTAGAGGCAGAGACCAGTTACGATCCGAACTCAAGAGATTTCAGAGTTGATCATATCGGCTTCTACCTGGATTCAGCAGAAAAAGTAGATGAAATGTCGAAATATCTGAGGGATAATGAAGTTACCATATTAAGCGGTCCGTCAAACAGAAAGAAAGGAAGGTTTGTCTTTGCCTCTGATCCTGACGGCAATATGATCGAATTCTTTTACGAAGGGGATTAATTTTTCGCGATGTAAAATGTGACGAACTGTTAGTTGAAGGTAATGTGGCATGTTATTTGCAGGTTAATTCTATAAATAATGAATCCAAATACAACATATAACTGTACATATTAATTGAAGATTTACAATTGGATGAGTACCAGGCAGGATAAAAAAAATATGAAAAGCAAAGCATCAGAAGACGAGACTACAGAAGAGCTAAACGATCAGCCGGAAAATGCTCAAGAAGAAGAGTTTACAGACACAGACCTGTTGCTTTTAGAGCAACAAAAGCGCATTAATTCGCTTGAAGAAGAGTTGGGGCGTGTAAAAGATACGCAGCTTCGCAAGGCAGCTGAAATGGAAAACTTCAAAAAACGCCTTCAGCGTGAGAGAGAGCAGCTGTTTCATGCATCCCGCGAAGCGGCAATTGAATCGTTTCTGCCCGTTTATGACGATCTGCGCAGAACACTGGAAGCTTTGGAAGAAGCCGATGCAGATGATTCGTACCTGAACGGAATTAAACTGGTTGTTGCAAAATTTGACGAAATCCTGAAACGTTACGGTGTTGAAACCATAGAGGAAACCGGGGTGCCGTTTGATGTAGATCTCCATGACGCCCTTATGAGAAAACAACCCGATGACGACTCTATAGAAAGCGGAACAGTTCTGCAGGTTTTTGAGAAAGGGTACAGGATGGGAGATAAAACTCTTCGGCACGCAAAAGTAATTGTAAGCGAGTAAATACACATTTTCATGTCAAAACGAGACTATTACGAAGTATTAGATGTAGATAGAAATGCCAGCGATGCAGACCTGAAAAAGGCGTATCGAAAACAGGCAATGAAGTTTCATCCCGACCGGAATAAAAACGATAAAAACGCCGAAAGGAAGTTTAAGGAGGCCTCCGAGGCGTACGACGTTCTCCGGGACCCGCAAAAACGTCAGCGTTATGATCAATTTGGCCATGCAGGCATGAATGGTGGTGGATTTGGCGGGGCTTCAGATTTTGGCAATGCTGATTTTGAAGATATTTTCAGCCGGTTCAGTGACATATTCGGCGGTGATATTTTCGGCGGCGATCCATTTGGCGGATCCAGAGGACAGAGCCGGCGCAGAAGAGGAACAGGGCGTCCCGGTTCGGATATGAAACTGCGCGTGGCACTCGACCTTGAAGAGATTGCGGAAGGGGTTGAAAAAACGCTGAAAGTTAAAAAGCATGTGAAATGTGACTCCTGCAACGGCACGGGTGCTGAGACAGAGGCCGATTTTGAGACCTGCGGAACATGTAATGGCGTTGGTGAGGTGCGACAGGTTTCTCGAACTATGTTTGGCCAATTTGTGAACGTTCAGGCCTGCCCCACATGTAGCGGTGAAGGACGTATTATCAAGAATAAATGTTCTAAATGCAGTGGTGAAGGCCGCTATAAAAGCGACGACAAGATTAAGATCAACATCCCGTCAGGAGTGGCTAATGGAAATTATATCACGCTACGCAGACAGGGCAACGCCGGCATCCGCGGGGGAGAACCGGGCGACCTGATCGTTCTGATAGAGGAGAATGAGCATAAACATTTCGAACGCGAAGGCAATGATATCTACTACGATCTCAACCTGAGTATTCCCGATGCAATTCTGGGTACGGAAGTGGAAGTGCCAACCCTGAAAGGGAAGGCGAAGGTGAAAGTAGAACCGGGAACACAACCCGGAAAACTACTTCGTATGAAAGAGAGGGGAATTAAAGGGCTCAACAACAGCGGTACGGGCGATCAGTTCATTAAAGTGAACATCTATGTTCCTAAAGACCTCACATCCGAAGAGCGGAAGCACGTAGAAGCACTGCGCGGTGAAGAGCATTTCGATCCGGCAAGTGCCAAGGAGCGGGAGAAGAGCTTCTTTTCGAAGATTAAAGATGTATTCAGTTAAGGTATCAACACGTGGAACTGTCGAATCGTATAACCGTAGTTGCGCACCTTCAGCGCATGGATTTGGGAAGATTTTTTGTGTATAATATACAGTCATAAACCTCTGTAAAAACAACGTTATTGGTGTTGAACTTGAGTAGCCGGGGTTGAAACTCGGGGTAAGGATGCGAGGCCAATCGACCCAGAGGCCGGATTTGGACCGTGCTCAGATATCCCCGAGGGATCGGGGCCAGAAAAGCGCTGGCAGGTGAAAACCTTTGAGCGTGCCCGGCGCATTTCCGGGGTCCTTGAAGCGTTTGGTTGTTTGCTCTTCTGTATAAAAAAAAATCTAAGCGTTGGTGTTGCGAAGCAGTGCTTCGCGGTTACAGGTTGAACGTTTGATGAAGTTGCCGGTTTGTGAGTCTGTAGATGAAGAGCTTTTAACGTGTAACATTCAACGTTCCAACATTCAACATTTGCGGAAAAGGTCAGACACTACCTGCCCTCCGATGCGAACTAAGGTTTCTGCCATATTTTAAGGGTGACAATATTTGTCACTCACATCTCTTATCTTCGGTAAAAATGAACCATAAACTTTACGAATAGATGGGTATACCTGAAATTATTATCGCTGTTATTTTTCTTATAATTGGCTTTGGCCTTGCTTTTTTTATGGCAAAATCCCGGGAGTCTCAACTGCAAGAGAGAAATTTGAGTCTTCAATCTTCGCTGGATGAAAAAGAGCTTAAACTTGAGAGTGTCACCTCTCGCGCTAACAGTGTTGAAAACGAGCTGGCAACCGTTAAAGCCGATTACAAGAACCTTCAGGATCGCTTTTCAGAGCTCAAATCAGAAAAAGAGAAAGAGTTAAGACAGCTTGATGAGCGATTTCGCAATGAGTTTAAAAATCTTGCCAATGAAATTCTTGAGGAGAAATCTAAAAAGTTCACTGAACAAAACCGGGAAAAACTGGATACTCTTTTAAAGCCGCTGGGTGAAAAGATTTCCGAATTTCAGAAGAGAGTGGAAGAGAATCACAAAGAGGATATAAGAGGCAGAGGGGCCCTCGATCAGCACCTGAAGACCCTTCAGGAGCTGAATCAACGCATGAGTGAAGAGGCCAAAAACCTGACAAAAGCCCTGAAAGGAGATTCCAAACAACAGGGTAACTGGGGGGAGGTAATTCTGCAGCGTATACTTGAAAAATCGGGCCTTAAGAAGGGGTTTGAATACGAGATGCAGGACAGTTCAACACAGGAGGATGGTCGAAAACAATATCCTGATGTGGTGGTCTATTTACCAGATGAAAAGAAAATTATTATCGACTCAAAAGTCTCGCTGGTTGCTTACGAAAAATACTCCTCTTCAGATGATCTGGACGAGCAGCAGAGAGCCGTAAAACAGCATATCAGCTCACTGAGAGCTCACGTAAAAGGGTTGAGCAATAAAAACTATGAACAGATTCACGGTTTTAACAGCCCCGATTTTGTACTGATGTTTATCGCTATAGAACCTGCTTTCGGCCTTGCCATGCAGAACGATCCAGAACTTTACAATGAAGCTTTTGATAAGAACATTATCATTGTGAGCCCCACTACGCTGCTCGCCACTTTGGCAACCATAGAAAATGTGTGGAAGCAGGAGTATCAGAATAAAAATGCAATGGAGATTGCGGAAAGGGGGGGCAAACTGTACGATAAATTTGCCGCATTTGTTGGAGATTTAGAGGATGTGGGGAAAAAGATCCAGCAAACACAAGGCAGTTACGACAGCGCGATGAACAAATTGACTACGGGTAGCGGAAACCTGGTGCGTCAGGCTGAGATGTTACGGGAATTGGGTGCCAAGGCTTCAAAAAAACTCCCGGCAGATCTGATTAACAATAATATTGAACAGTTGGGAGATGCAGATCAGGGTGAGTAGTTGAGCGGCTCTACCAGAGAGGCTAAATCATAGCCGTTGTGGTTTGATACAGCTGAGTACCAGTTTCCATCCCACATCCAGGAGACCACATGGTGATTATCAATTTCGGCAACGTAGAAATTGTGATCGGTTTTGCATATTTCTACTGCAGCGTCATCTCTTTTCAGATACTTGTGCTCGGTAATCTTGTCAATGTTAAAAGCGAATATATAGATAGTTTCATCAATATCGGGTTGGATATACTCCAATAACGGTGTTTCAAAACCATCCACAAAGTCAGCCAGTACAACACCTGCAAATTGAGCTCCGGTCAGCTCAGGCACGGTCATTTCTATGCCGTGGTGTTCTCTAAGATAGTTTTCAGCTTCTTGTGTTGAAGTAGTGGCAAAATGAGGGTCGATAAACTGACCACCGGAATTCACAAAGTGTTGAGCCGTATAATTTTCCACAATAAAGAT
>REDT01000279.1 GCA_007693295.1 Balneolaceae bacterium | reverse complement strand
AAGGCGGGTATATTGAGGTGATTGACTACGCCAAGCCTGTTTGGGATGCCGATCGTAAGTGTATTGAAGGAGTTAAAGGGGCAGTTTCTACCGAGATCTCATCAGAGCAGAAGGTCTGATGATCGTATGACGGGAAGTATCTTTATAAATAAATTGGTTCACATTCACTTGCTGAACTAAACGGTTAGAATATCTTTCCTCTTGGGTTCTTGAAATTTAACGCTCTGCCCACAATTTTGGAGTAAATGTTACTAGTGTCATGTCAATTATGAAATATGGGTCGAAACCTGTAAGCTGAAGGTGCAGCTTTAGCGGTACCCCCACTGCCCCGCAGGGATCCCTTGGGGAACAGCGTTGGGTTTTAAGGAAAAAATCTCTGTGTACACTTTTTCCCAAAGTTACCGACGCTCACAGAAACCCGGAAAAGCACCGGGAATGCTGTCAGGTCTAACTCGTTACTCAAAATTCTGATATAAACTGCGAGCCAAATACTTCACAAATAATCACTGTTCCGGCAATTGAAAGCCAATTCACCTACAATAAAGCCTGAATTATTTCGTAACTTTGTTCCGAATAGAATACTCTGGTAAGTAGATATAAAATGATGACTATAGAAGAAAAGCAGGCACGAATAATACGTGAATTTGAACTTTTGTCCGATTGGCAGGAGCGCTACAAATACATCATAAAGCTTGGCCAAAAACTTGAACCTCTCGATGAGAAGTACAAAGTGGATGAGAACCTGGTGCGTGGATGTCAATCTCAGGTTTGGCTCCATACCGGGCTTCAGGATGACAAAGTCATCTTTAAAGCAGATAGTGACGCTGCTATCACCAAAGGCCTTGTTGCATTAATGGTTCGGTTCTATTCCGGTGAAAAACCTGAAACTATTCTCAATACAAATCCCGATTTTATACAAAAAATTGGAATGCAGGAACACCTCTCTCCAACACGTTCAAATGGATTGGCATCAATGGTAAAGCAGATGAAAATTTATGCCATGGCGTACAGAGCAAAATTGGACCGGGCTGCAGTTTAATCTCTTTTTTAAAATTACCCATCAATAAATAACAACAGACATGAATAAGAAGACAATACAAACGGTTGCCTTTGTTGCTTTTATCGCCGTTGCAGGCATCGCTCTATATGTTGGGCTCTCCGGAGATTCAAACGCCAGCTCATCGGGTGAGGAAAGAGAAGCCCGAATGGTTCAAATTTTGAAATACAGTGACTATTCCTGCCCTGCCTGTAAGGTCTATGTTCCATTACAGAATGAGTTAAAGCGTGAGTTCGGCGATAAAATCCAGATCGAGTACCGTTACTTTCCGTTGAGCGGTTTCCAGTATTCACGGCTTGCAGCTCATTCTGTTGAAGCCGCCAATAGCCAGGGAAAATTTAAGGAGATGCATGATTTGGTATTCGAGAACCAGGAAGTTTGGACCCAAGGCAATGCCCTTGAACATTTTACAAATTATGCAAGTGAAATAGGCTTGGATATGGAGCAGTTTGAGCAAGATCTCGAATCTGAGGAAATTCATAACAGTGTGGAAAGCCAGCGCCAGGAAGGAATTCGGCGTCAGGTAAATGCCACGCCAACATTTTTTATTAACGGCCAAAAACTTCGTCAAAATCCACAGAGCTACGACCAGTTCAAATCGATCGTAGAGCTATACATGTATCGTTCCAACTAATTTGAGCTTGCCTGTCAGGTCTCAAGTTTTCGCTAAAAACGTGTTTGATGCCTGTGATTTTTAATTTGTAATCTCGCATATAGCAAACATGATCTATGAATTTCTGAACAAATCTCCTCAGTTTGACGAGACCGTTTTTGTGGCCCCAAGTGCCGACATTATTGGAGATGTGAAAATTGGAAAGCACTCCTCAATTTGGTTTAATAGTACCATTCGGGGCGATGTAAACTGGATTGAAATCGGAGATCGAAGCAATATCCAGGATAATGCCTCGATTCATGTGATGAACCAGACCGGCCCTACAAAGATTGGAGATGATGTTACGGTAGGGCACAATGCCATGATTCATGGCTGTACCATCCACGATCGAGTATTGATTGGTATCCATTCCACAATACTCGACGAAGCTGTAATCGAAAGTGATGTGATTGTTGCTGCCGGCAGCCTGGTTCCACCAAAAAAAACCCTTCAGTCAGGCTACCTCTACATGGGCTCGCCCGTTAAACAGATGCGCAAATTAAATGAAGAAGAGATTGAATCAATCCGGCAGTCTGCAGCCAATTACGTGAAATACCAGCGAGCCTACCGCCGGGTAGACCAGTATGAGGAAAATCCTTTTTATAAAGTGAAAGATTAAACTTTCACCATTGGTGATCAGTGAAAACTGATATCGATTATCTCCTCTGCCCGGATTCCAGGTTAAACCTTTAGACCCTTTAAATGTCAGGAATCTACATTCACATTCCCTTCTGTAAACAGGCCTGCAGCTACTGCGACTTCTACTTTTTGACACGTCAGCAGCTTCGCCAGCCCTTCGTGGATTCGCTTGTTGAGGAGATAGGTGGCTACAGCAACACGAAATACTCTCAAGACCCGGTGAAGAGCATCTATATTGGCGGCGGAACACCTTCTCTTTTAACCCGAAAGCAGCTCAGGCAAATATTTGATGCACTGCATAGTGCATTTCAATTGGAGCCGGTAGAGGTCACCATGGAGCTGAATCCCGATGATGTAACGGTAGACTATCTGAACATGATCAGGGAGTTTGGTGTTGATCGCGCCAGTATGGGGGTGCAGTCGTTTCACGAAGAGATACTGCAATTTATGCACAGAGCACATTCAAGAGATGAAGCAATAGCTGCACTTGAAGCACTTCACAAGGCCGGGTTCCCCTCCTTTACCGCAGATCTTATTTACGGTAATCCGGGGCAATCCATCGGTATGCTCAGGAAGGATATTGAGCTGCTCCTGGAGTTTAATCCGCCTCATATCTCGGCCTACTCCCTCACGGTTGAACCTGATACCCGATTGGGTAAACAGGTAAAGCTGGGACGAATCCAGCCGCCCGAAGATGAAGATGTGGCCGATCAGTTCGACCTTGTAGCTTCAGCTCTTTCGGAATCGGGTATTGAGCAGTATGAGGTGAGTAATTTCTCAAAACCGGGCAAAGAGGCCGTTCACAACAGCAACTATTGGAAACATGAAAATTACCTGGGTTTTGGCCCGTCGGCCCACTCCTTTTGGTGGGATAGCGAAGGAGCAAAAAGGTGGAAAAACAGATCGGATCTCAAATTTTACCTGGAGCGGGATTTTACAGGAATGAGAGAAGATCAGGAAGATCTGGATCTTAAAACCTTAGCCGAAGAGCGCCTGATGCTGGGTTTAAGAACCAAATGGGGTGTTGAATTGGATCAGCTCAAGGAGAGATACGGATATGAATTGAACCCGGCACAACTGGAATGGATCGACCATCAAACAAAATCCGGAATGTTTGACAATTCATCATCCTCAATAAAAATGACGCATGAAGGATTGAGGATTTCAGACCTTCTGATTATTGATCTGCTAACCAAAGGGTAGGCAGAGGCTTTCGGGATAAATCATTTATTATCTTGTGTTATGTCAACCCATACCTGTCAGTTGTCTAAAGACCTGACAGCATTCCCGGTGCTTTTCCGGGTTTCTGTCAGCGTCGAAAATCAACGCTGTCAGATCCGGTAGGTGCTGACAGGTTGCTTCTGACAATTCATGCTTGACTTAGCACTAAAACTCACATCACTTAATCAGCATCATTTTTTTCGAAGTCGATAGCTGATCGGTGGTTATTCTGTAAAAATAGATGCCTGAGGCTAGTCCCGTTGCGTCAAAATTCACGGTATGATACCCACTCTCCAACTGTTGATCCAGCAGCGTTGTAACTTTTCGGCCAATGCTGTCATAGATTTCGAGGCGTATGTGTTTATTCTCAGTAATTGAAAATGTTATGCGAGTGGCGGGATTAAAAGGGTTAGGATAGTTCTGTGTTACAAAATCTACATCCGGTGTGGTAGAGGTCATTTCAAGCCTATAGCTGACGGTTTCGGATGGATTAACATTCACAACTGCAACGGAGATCCGGTCCAGTTCGTCCCAATTCCAGGTAGTTTGTAAGGATTGAGTGGAAGAGTTTGGGTTGAGTATTAACTCTTGTCGGGTACTGCCGTCATGGAAATAACCTACCAGTCCAATTCCTGTTCCGGGAGCGGATGTTTCGAGTGTGAACCTTGGCTGACCCTCTGTAAAGGCAGGTGCCGCAGCCCGGATGTAGTGGGCACTATAGGGTCGCAGTGTTAGCGCCTCAACGGCATCAGGAACAAAGCTCAGTTCATCATTAGAGAATGTAGCATTGGGATAATTTTCCCTCTCCGAAAACCCAAAATCTATGGATGAGTTGTCCGGACCGGAAGCCATGTGCCATTTATGATTTTTGATATGTTCGCGAGTCAGGTTTAACCCTCTTTTAGAAAGAGAAGTCTCCATCGCATCAAAAAATGGCTTTGTTCTCTCCTCAATAAACTGCTCCCATACATCCACCCAAAACTCAATGCCATACTCCTCGTAAAAATAGAGCATCCAGGTAATGTGCCAATATGCCCCGGGAGTTGCGTTTGCGGGAGAGCCGAATATAGACCGCATATCCGGCGAATCGGATTCGAGCCCCGTTTTAATGTAGTTGTAATAGTCGTTTACGTCAGGAAATACGACCTCTTCCATCATGGTAGCATCCATCTCTATCCAGTCGAAACTTCCAGCCTCACCTTGCCAGCGGTTTGTCTCGTATTGAATGGCATGTTTTACTTCATGAGCAATAGTTGCATACAAAGCTCCGACCACATCTCCTTCGGGGTGGGTATTTGGTGGAAATCCTTCAAAATTATTGTGAATTCGAATAAATGTTGTAGATCCGGAGGTATTGGTTGTGCCATAAAAATTGAAGTTCTGAAAGAAAATTTCATAGGGGTCACTCTTTCTGAAATCCACAAATCCGGCCTGTTCAACCTGGTAGCGATAGGAGGAGTCTGCTGCAAAAGCTGCAAGCTCTACATAATCGGGCACACCGCTGTTATTGCTGTCTTGAAGAGATACGGCATCAGGCCCTTCTGTCTCGAAATAAAGGATAAAATTCCCGGAATCTGAAAGGTGGGATTGAGTTTGGGACGTATTCAGCCTTTCTGAATAACGCTCAATCTCCATCACCGCCGACATCGAAAGCTGATCTTTAAGCTTTAGGTATTCACTTTTAACAGGAACCATGCACTTCACAGGAGCAGATTCATCAACGAGATATTGACTGTCTGTGGCTTCCGGATTAAATGCGAAGCGAAATTTTTGAAGCAGTGCAGTCTCCCGGTCTATCTGTCCTCGTTCTGCCGCTGCATCAATCTGTTGAAATACCGGATGCTCAGAAGTACGAAGCTGTTGATGCCCCTGCCCATTGATGTTTGAAAAAACACCAACAAACAGACCCACATGGATGAGCAATAGTAATCTGAGCAGAGCCCTCATTGGATATCGATTGAAGTAGAATATTAACCTGAAAAGATCGTAATTTACATGTTACATTAAAAAGCGGAATTGTATGTTATTCCATGTCATTTATCCCCAAATGTTATTGGGGTTTGATGAATGATAGTTTAACATCTCCAATGCAACGCACAGTATACTAAAATCGTCTTAGCAGCATGAAAACCGAAGTTATTCTCTACTACAACTTCACACCGGTAAAAGACCCCGAGCAGTTTTGCAAAGAGCATAAAGAGTTTCTGAAAGATGCCGGGCTGAAGGGCCGTGTCTACATCAGCAGTGAGGGGATTAACGGCACGCTTGGCGGAAGCCCTGAACAAATTGCAGCCTACAAAAACTATCTTTTAAATCTGGATGGATTTGAAGAGACGGAGTTCAAATCCGAAGAAGATGAGTCTGTCCCATTTGCCAAACTGATCTGTAAGGTTCGCGAAGAGATTGTGGCCATCGGTGTTGATAAGCTGGATCCTAAAGAGGGTGGCAACTACCTCTCTCCGGCTGACTGGCGAAGGGTTATGGAGTCGGGCGATGACTATGTGATGATTGATGTACGCAATAACTATGAATCGAGGGTGGGCCATTTTGAAGGAGCACTTAAGCCGGACGTCGAAAACTTTTACGATTTTCCCGGCTGGCTGGAGGATGCGGGTATCCCGAAAGACAAAAAAGTACTGATGTACTGCACGGGCGGTATTCGATGTGAAAAATTCTCCGTACTGATGAAAAAGAAGGGCTGGGATGATGTGAATCAGCTGCATGGCGGAATTCTTACCTATGCCAAAGAGGAGGGAGGCGAACACTTTAAAGGAAAATGCTTCGTTTTTGACGACCGCCTTGTGGTACCGGTGAACAGAGGTGATCTTCAGCCCATAGCCCGATGCGATATCACGGGTAAACCGGCCGACAGCTATATCAACTGCGCCAATATGGAGTGCAACAAGCTTTTTGTATGCTCTGAGGAGGGTGCCAAAATCATGGAAGGGTGTTGCAGCGAGGAGTGTAAATCCAGCGAGTACAAGCGACCTTTTGATCCCGAAAATGCATTCCGCCCATTCCGTAAATGGTACAACTATTTTGATGACGATTTTAAACAGAGAGAGCTCCAGAACCTGTGAAGTACGCATCAGGGCTCCCTATGAGCTTACGCGTACCATCACCATCAAGCCAAAAGATACAGGTAAAACCGTGCTGGAGTTTTTCAGGGAGAGGTTTCCATACCTCGATGAAACTGTGTGGAGATACCGGCTTGACCGTGGGTGGATCCATGAAAACGGTATCCGGTTAATTGCAGGCGACCGCCTTCGTTCTCATCAGGTGGTCAGGCACTATTCTCCCAGTGTGATTGAGCCGTCAGTAGCCGGTAACGTTTCGGTTATTCAAGAGACGGCTGACTGGCTGATCGTTTACAAACCCGCACCATTACCCATGCACCAGGGAGGCAGGTATTACAAAAATACACTGATCTACATACTCGAGGAGATGGGTTACCCGGGCCTCAGAATGGTTCACAGGCTGGATTCGGTAACGTCAGGGCTGGTGATCTTTGCCCGGAATAAAGAGACAGCAATTAAGCTCAGAAAAGAGTTTGAAGAGAACAGGGTGGAGAAAACCTATCACGCGCTTGTAAAGGGCGAGATGAGAGAGGAGATAATGGTAAATTCCTCTATTCGAAGAAAAAGAGGATTTGTGTTTGAATGCGGTGAAGGGCTGGAAGGGGCAAAAGCTGCGGTGACGCACTTTATCCCGGAAAAGGTTGAGAGTGGAAAAACCCTAGTGAGATGTATTCCCGAAACAGGGAGGACTCATCAGATCAGGCTGCATTTACGCCATGCCGGCTTTCCCATTGCGGATGACCCGATATATGGGCCGGATGGAGATCAGAGCGGTAAACGACTTCAGAACTCTGCAATCAGTTTGCAGAGTTCCGGAATCGTGTTACGGGAGTTGGGGATTAGAGCAATCCTTTGATTTTGTCGATAATTGACTTATTAGCATTATTATTTCCAGAGCTAGGATACCTTATGTTCTCAGTGGATACAATTCGGCTATATTTGTTCTGTTTTACAGCATCGGCGGCAGCCATTTTTGCATATTGTTCAGCCTCACAATCGTAATTAATCTCAATGTTTCCACCGATGTCAATATTAATCGTGTCTTCTTGGTTATCTGTATTACCGACAACAATCGATCCATTCAGGGTTGGTGTTCCCCTGCCATCGAAGTCAAAAGCATTTTCAAAAATAATCAGGCCATTCCATTCAAAGTTACCGGCAACTTCCAGTGCTCCTTCATATTCTAATGCCCCGCCAGATCTAATCACCATTATTCCATAGCCTTTTGATTGTTGACCGGTTAGCTTTACATCATTTTCGATAAAGAATACTCCCGGATTATCTTCGGTTCCCAATGGTCCACTCCAATCACCGTTCACCATATTTGCATTCCCTGAATTGTATAATCTCTCCACTAATTCATCTGTTGGCTGATAGTTTAAAGTAGGATCAACCTCAATACTGCCATCCATATTTATACTGTTTGGAATTCTATCTGCTGCTTCCTGTGTATTCGTAATAATTGGAGGCATATCATTATCACAATGAGAAGCTTTGCCATTCACTCCATGTGCGTTACCATCAATATTAAAAGAAGCGAATCCGGTTGGTAACTGTATAGCTGCTTTGAATTCAGGCACTAATGAACTGAAAGGCTGTTTCAGATATAAACTTCTTACCTGAACTATATCATTTCTATAAGAAGCATTTGAGTAAATCCAAAGAGAATCAGGATCCCAGTAGTTAGCATCCTGGTAGTATTCCATATAGAGTGCAACCTCTCTATCCTGTATAGTAGTTACCCATGGATTATTGATGTCGTGAGTATTAGGCCAATCATTGTCCTGATTGATCTCCTGCATGGCAATTTGAATGGCCGTATGCGCAGCATTTTTTGCCATCGTATATTCAGCATAGTTAACGTTTTTTTGCGTTAACATTTTTCCTGTGTTAGATGTACTAATTACCACGAATCCAAGTGATATCAGTACACCGGCACATATGATTAACATTGCTCTACCCATAGAAGGTCACCAGATTTTTAGTTTAAATTAGAAGGTGTAAAACGTTTGTCCCAAACCGTCCGCACAAACCGACCGGGCCCTGTTGCCCTGTTGTATACTGGTTCTCTGCTTTGTACTTCAAGAACTACATGAATCTGTTTAACGTCGGAAAGAGTTGATCCGGTTCCGGGATCAGACATATTCGATGCAAGAGGCAACCCTACCGTACTGTAGTACCGTAGTTGAAAATCAGTTACGCCAAGTCTTATCCTTGTAGTGTCGGGAGTGCCTGTGTTTTCAAATCGAACAATTCGTGCCAGAGTCTTAATATCTGGATTACCAGCGGCGGGATTATCATCAATAAGTTTCCAGGTGATTCGGTCAGGTGTACGAGTTGGATCGTTGGTTAGATTTCTGTAAAAACTGATACTATCCTGATATGCGAATTCTAAAATTTTATTACCAACAGCCGAGTTTTCACGTGTAGTCCGATTTACATCATAGCCCATATTTGGCAGGTCGTCATTCAACATATCGGTAATGGTTACCACATGCTCTCGCACAATCTGTGTGATTGTCAGTTCTGCGGCGCTGTTTTGAACCCTGATGTTCATCATGGCGATGCTCAAAAAGATCATTCCAGCGATTATGTAGCTTATTACGATTCCTAAATTCATGATTTTATCCGTTCTCTATCTCTTTAATCGGCATAATAATTTCTGATAAACTCCAGAGTATACTGCCTTGGAGCATCACCGCTGCGTAAAAATTCACTTTGGATGGTGACTTCAATTTTCTTGAATGTTGATGGGGAAGATATCTTTTGAAAATTTGTGCCATCCACATAAAATACCTCAGCACTTACACTGAAATCACCGTGTGCAGTAGTAAATATTTCGTTAAATCCGTTATAGTCGTCAAAATCATTAAAATGTGATCGCTGGGTTTCACCGCTATCAGGGCCTAAATTACCGGGAGCTGTAAATCCACCCGGTATGTCGGATGGTGGTGCTACGGTATTTATGGTAACCTGGTCGAAGCTCTTGGACCGTGCTTCTTCAATAATCTCTTGTCCCAGCGAGATTACCTCCTGTTCCAGCTCACCGTCGATCTGTAT
>REDT01000278.1 GCA_007693295.1 Balneolaceae bacterium | reverse complement strand
GGGCATCGCCCTGGGTTGTAGGGCCCTGTCCCCCGGGCAGGCTGAAGGCCTGCGAGAGTCCCGGTTCTTTTAAGCATCAGACAAATAAGATTTCTCGCCTTACTATCTTATCTTTGTTCCGAATTCTACTCTCAACTCACTAAATAAAATGCCGAAAACAGCACTCATCACCGGAGCTTCCAGCGGAATCGGACTTGAACTGGCCCATATTTTTGCCCGTGAAGGGCACAATCTCCTGATATCCGCCCGCAGGAAAGAACGCCTTGCTGAACTTAAAAAAGAGCTTGAAGAGAAACATAAAATCACGGTTCACATTTTTAGCACAGATCTTGCAAATCGTGAATCCCCTGAAAAATTGTTCGCATTCTGCAAAGAGAACTCTCTTTCCATCGATTTTTTGGTCAATAACGCCGGTGTGGGAGACTATGGGCTATTTCATGAGTCAGATTGGAAACGACAGGAGGCTATAATTGACCTCAACATCAAATCCCTCACTCACTTGACCCACCTGTTCCTCCCTTCAATGGTTCAAAAAGAACAGGCCTGTATCATGAATGTAGCATCAACAGCGGCTTTTCAACCGGGACCACTGATGAGCAACTATTACGCATCAAAACACTATGTTCTGGCATTTAGTGAGGCTATTGCCAACGAGCTGAACGGAACCGGGGTAACGGTTACCACACTCTGTCCGGGCCCAACTGAATCGGAATTCCAGGAGCATTCGAACATGGAGAAATCAAAACTTTTCGACCGGTTTCCTGTAGCTACATCGAAAGATGTGGCTGAATACGGGTACAAAGCTATGATGAAAGGCAAGCGTGTAGCCGTTTACGGGGTCCCTAATAAACTGGCTTCCAAATTGTCGCCGCTCTTCCCAAGGAGATTTGTAACCGCCGTGGTGAGAAAAATTCAGGAGAGAAAATAGAATTAACAATTTAATAATTGTTGATTTGTTGCTGCATATTGATACATTAACAATTGATAAATCAACTAAGGGTCGATGATTTTTAATGGGAAATATTCAGAAAGTTACGTTTAACAATAAGATAAGTCGGGAATTTAGCAGCACTGTAAAGGAAAGGGTTCAGGAGTATTTCACTTCAAATGAAATTTCACAACACGCAAACGGGCAGATGGTTTTAAAAACCATACTTCTCTTATCGCTCTATTTTGGAGCTTATGCGGTAATCATTTCCGGGAATTTTAGCCTCTCCGTGATGTGGTTTATGACGTTTCTGATGGGTGTGGGAATGGCCGGAATAGGTTTTTCAGTGTCGCATGATGCTCTCCACGGGGCCTACTCATCAAACAAAAAAGTGAATAAGATCATCGGGCTTACTTTCGACCTGATGGGAGCAAACGGGTATATCTGGAAAATCACTCATAATCTTGTCCACCACACCTACACCAATATTCACGGACATGATGAAGACCTTGAAGTAGCCGAATTCATTCGTCTCTCACCTCACACAGAATATAAGCCTGTCCATCGGTTTCAGCACATCCTCGCATTCTTTGCATACAGCTTTGCCACGCTCTTTTGGGTATTCATTAAAGATTACCGCTATTTTTTCAAGGCCAACCTTGGGCCTTACGAAAACAAGTCGCACCCCCGAATTGAATGGTTTACCCTTGTTGTAACAAAACTGTTCTACTACACCTACATGCTGGTCATTCCGTTTTTACTGTTCGATATTACCTGGGTACATCTGCTCATTGGATTTTTGACCCTGCATCTAACCGCAGGTTTAATTTTAGGGGTTATTTTTCAGCTTGCTCACGTTGTGGAGGAGACGGATCATCCCACACCCAACGAAGAGAATATGATTGATGAGCACTGGGCTATTCATGAAATGGTAACCACCAACAATTTCGCCCGTGAAAACAAACTGCTCTCTTGGTATATCGGGGGGCTAAATTTTCAGATAGAACATCATCTTTTTCCGAAAGTTTGCAGCGTTCATTACCCGGCTATCAGTCCTATTGTTGAGCAAACTGCCAAAGAGTTTGGAATTCCTTATAACCATCACGACACATTTTCGCAGGCTGTTGCCTCACATTACAGGACCCTGAAGAAATTTGGAGATCCGGCTTTCACATATTCACCTACAACTATTTAATAAATTAACAGCGGTCAGATTTGTAAATTGCAACTTTGAACCTGACAAAATCAAAAGGGATATATTATGGACCTTACATTTTTCTCCTTCATTACAGTAGCGTTGCTGCTTACTGCTTTTGCCTGTACCAATAGCAATGCAGATCTGAGCTCTAAAACAATTGAAGAGGTTGCGCTTTTAATTAATGAAGAAGTTGGAACAGCAGATGCTGATTCAGCCGATCGCTGTGATTTTATCCCCATTGGGGTTAAACCTGCAGGCGGTCCCTGGGGCTACCTGGTATTCTCATCGGAAAAATCGAGCCGCGAGAGACTTGAAGAGCTGATTGACCGATATAACGAATTGGATGCAGAGAGAAATATTGAAGATGAGAGAATGTCGACGGCAGATTTTGCAACTGAACCGGCTCTAACCCTCAGAAACGGAGCCTGCTACGGTGAAGGACAATACGCCTGGAACCCCGGTGATATTTTGGATTTTAACAATATTGAAAGGGATCAAAGCTGATTTATCCCGACAGCTGTCGGGACTCCGCCGGCTGGCGGAGGGCAATGGGGGGATGAAAAGTAGTTGATTCGAAGTCAAATAATGAATTTTTGAGTCAAATCAGCACTGAAGGGGTCATTCTCCTCCTTCTCTAAAACAGACTGATAAATCGATTAACGTCGTCACTTCTCAGCTTCCGATCCTGACTACCGCACTGGAACACCTATTTTTAGTCTTTTTATGCGATAAGAATCTTGATCGGAGTCATAAACATCTATCCGTGCAGAAAATTATCACTTTGATTATTAAATCGTAGGACAGTTTGATAAATCTAAGTGACTATGTACTTTTGTCTTGATACAAAAGTACCAAAAAATCAAGGCGGTGAATTCCCGAGACTGTTCACTTCAGCTCCGCAGAACAAATCCAAGGCCCCGCCTTGATAATTACCAATTCATGGTTAGATCAAACCCTGCGTGGCTTAGGATTCGTAATGCACTGCTCCACCTTGCGAACCGGGAATTCAAGGCCGGGAAAGCTTAGTGCAGTAATTGGGTTCAATTTTATTTGTGAGGCTTAAAATCCCTTCGGCATTGATGGGTGCAGATCAATTTTTGAACGCGTTAGCGAAACT
The DNA here is from genome assembly GCA_007693295.1 of Balneolaceae bacterium. Lineage (GTDB taxonomy): Bacteria > Bacteroidota > Rhodothermia > Balneolales > Balneolaceae > Rhodohalobacter. The sequence continues at coordinate 6,546 of REDT01000278.1, read as the reverse complement.
AAGGTAAATCAACCCTCTAATACGGACTGGTAAATCGATTAACGTCGTCACTTCTCAGCTTCCGGTGTTTTGTGGTGCGGCCGCTCACCCTCTTACGCCACATCCTGAAGCTGGATGACTTCATTTCACTTCTCATCAATTCTATTACCTGCTTCTCGCTTAACCCAAATTGGTGTTCAATGGCTTCAAACGGAGTTCGGTCCTCCCAGGCCATTTCAATAATACGGCTTATGTTCTCTTTGTTTAATTCATCCATGCTCTATCAGTTTAATTATAGATTCTACAACTAAAAAGGATTCGAGTTCATTCATGATTTCTCAGCTGCCACAGGCTGCTCCACTCCGTTTTTTGGGATATACCCCAGCCGGTTGCATTCATTCAGTATCATCTCCGTCATATCGCTTTTAAACAAAAATTCGTATCGGATGTCCACCACATACGCTTTTACCCTCAACTTTACCACATACTGCCGATTGAGCATCTCATTTAGCACAATTACCTCAACCGGTTTATTCAGGTAGGTGTATGAAGAGGCATAAACAGCTCTAAAGGCGATCTGTTTCACCTGTTGAATATCAACCGTTGCGGGAAGAAAGATTTCGGCTACTACCTGGCAGTCGAGAGCGCTGGAGTTGGCATTCGACACGGCGCGATTCATCAGTTCTCCGTTGGGAAGCGATACTATCGAGTCGTCAGGTGTTACCACGCGGCTCGAACGCAAACCGATACTGAGCACTTCACCGTAATGATCGCCTACCTGGATCTTGTCTCCAACCTGAAACGGCCGGTCGAGGATAATCATCACTCCTCCAAAGATGTTTCGAAGAATATCCTGAGATGCAAAGCCCACGGCAATACCGATTGAGGCCGCAATGGTAATCACCGTTTCAAAAGGTGGGACAATAATACCGGCAATCACAACATAGATCGCAAAGGTCCAGATTAAAATCCGGCTAACCGGGGCCAGCCGCTTAATGAAAAGCCTGTAATTGGTTGTCTTTTCAGAAATACTATCGATGATAATTGTCAGGTATTTGTTCACAAAATAGGTTAAGAAGAGCAGTATGAGGGAGTAGAACACCTTACTTAATGAGATCAACTCCCTGATTTGGGCTACATCACTTCTAACTTCTTCAGCTGCTTCATTAATCTCCGATTCTGTGTCTTCTTGATCACTTTCTGCCTCGACAGAAGCCGGCTCTTCTTCAGACTCCTGCACCTGTTCTGTATCATCAATGACCTCAACAGTGACTGTTGTATCGGGGGCGACCTGAACCGTGGTGTAGCTGTACCCGTGAACAGCCGAAATAAGAAATAGAAACAGTGTAATTAAAATTCGGATTTTCATCGTTTGAACCATTTAATGTATGATATTTCTTCTTTTTAATAATCGAATCAGCTGCCGATATACCAGCTGATTCATCTGGTAACCGTTCTCATTCTTAAAAATGATGCCTTTGCTCTTAAGGCGGGTCAGCATCAGCCGGCTCTCCATCACATCCTGGTGAAGTGCCATTGCCATCTCTTCAGCAGTAAGCCGGTCGTGAATCACAAAAGCAGAAAGTGTAAATAGTACATTGCGGGCGGGTATCTCGAGCCGGTCAACGTCGGCTACCTCCAGGGGAGCTATTTTGAATGAAAAATCGTCATAATCCTTGATCGATTGCAGCCAAAAGATGATGGCGATAGACAGGTTTCCTTCCGCCACATTCGACAATCGGGTAAAATAGTAATCCCTCAGGTACTCCTGGGTTTTCTCTTCATCACCGAGCAACTTTCGAAATGAGCGGCTGTTTTTAATCGTCGGGCTTGGTTCAAATACCAGGTTGTATCCGGTGGATTTATGTCGGTTCAGAATGGCTTTTTGAAGCTGCTCCCTGTTTAGTGTATCCACGGCATTGATGTGTGAAAAATACTGGTCGGCACCGCTCATTTTTTCAAAAAACTTCCAGGAATATCGCGATGTGCTCACCACCCAGAATAGTTTCTCTTTAGTGGCCGACATAATACTCCAAAACGCATTCAATGCTTCAAAACCATGAATATTTCTCACATATGCATTGTGCAGGTTTTCAAAAATGAAGATCGATTTTGATTTCCTCTTGTTAATCTTTTCAATTAACTCCTCTTGCGTATCAACCGCTTTAAAATTAAATACACGGCAAAACTCGTCAAGCAACTCCTTCTCTTTATAGATCGTCTTTTCTAACGACAGCTGAAGGATGTCGTGATTTAAAAACACTTTGCCCGTCAAAAGCCTGATAGCGGTAGATTTGCCGCTTCCCTTTTCTCCCAGGAGAAGTATGTTTGCTTCCAGTGTGTTCCCCCACTCTTTATATGCTTTTTCGGCCATTGTGAACAGGCTGTCGGGAGGCACATAAAATCTCCAGTCGATCTCAAACTCCTGATCAAAAAGCCGTTTATAGATAAAGGGAAGGTCACTATCGGTGGCGGCTCGTGAAAGGGATTCTGCCAGGTTTCTTTTCTCGGAAGTGCTGATCAAACTGCCATCGCCAAGGCCCAAAAACCGGACCAAAACCAGGTTGATTTTTTTGAATTTTTTTAAAGAAAATCTCCAGAATATTTCCGCCTTATCCAGCCCTCTTGCCGACAATCTGGTAAACTTCTGTTGCCAATCCATCGCTCTCTCTTTTACCTGAAGAGCCTTATCCTGAAGTTCAAACTTGTCATATTCCCTGCTAAGCATGGTATTGGACAGGGTGTGAAGCGCTTCGGGTAATTTCTCCTGAACAAGACTTTCATATTCGTTCTGTTTATCACGAACATTTTTAATAGACTGTTCAAACAGGCCGAGAGCCCTTTCCAAACCGCTAACTGCAATTTCAAGCGGACTCTCATCTTCATCCACTACCCCTTTCGACTCCAATGCGGCCATCAGGTTCACATCCACAATTTGAATCGTCTCCTCTACTTCTGCAGCCATTCGGTTGATAAACTGTATCAGTTCCTTCTTTTCGGGAGAGAGATTCCTGAGTGCTTTTTCCTGTAAATAACGGGAAGCAAGCGACTGCCACTTCAGTTCATCCAGCTTTACTTCCGGCCTGGGAAGAATAATCGTTCGCTCTTCAGCCAGTTCTATCTTCTCTGAAAAGTTTACCAGCTGAAGCTGCAGATCATTGATCTGGTCCCGGATTCGATCCATGATTTTTTGCTGCAATTCAGGCTGCTGCATCGGCCTCAGAATCGCATCCCTCACCTCTTTTTCAAGTTTATTTCGTAACCCTTCAACTAATTTATTTGAAAGATTTTTACTTCTGCTCTCATTTAGAGTTTGGATAATCTCTTTCGTTGATGAAACTCCGCTCTCCATCGGCAGGTAGCCAAAATCCCTGAAATAGGAGTGTGTCTCTTTTAAAATTTCTTCCTGAACCTTCGAGGCAAGATAGCCGTACAGTGCTATCTCATTTTGGATACGCAGATCGGCCAGCTGGCTCTTTAAGTATTTTCTCCAGGCATCATCAATCGACAAAAAACGACTTTTCTGTCTGTCGGTATACTCTCTCACGGTTGACGCTGTAATTTTCTGAGCCCTGCCCTCGACCGTTCCGGCTCTCTCAGCCTGCCATTTTACTTTCTCAAAAATATCTGACAGCTGGTTCCCAAGTTCACGATTATTGAGCATCTCCTCGCTCTCAATCCGTTTAATAGCCATTTCAAGATGATCATCAAAATCTTCTATGACCTCAACTTTGAATGATGTAATCGCAACTCCCTCTCTGTTTTCATCATCAGGATTCTCTCTCTTTTTCTCAAGAAAGAGGTCCAGTATTTCGGCCGTATCTCTGTAAGATTCAGCAATCCAGGTTTCCAGCCACGACGGGTTCATCAGTAGATTTTCCAGAAGCAGATCTCTGAGAGGAATTTTTTGGACCCATTTTTCACTCTCAGCATTTCCGGAATTCCTCTTCCCGGATACACCCTTAGCAGCTCTTTTTACAGCTTTATTAAAAGCCGTAACGTAGCTGTCTCCATTTTCAGATCGAAAACGCTGCTCCGATTGTACCTCCACAATCTCATCCGGAACGGTTTCCAGCTGCTTGAGCAGCATATCCACAACAACATCGTATCTGGATCTATCCCCGGTTGAACTCACGATATCTCTTAAGCCCGACAGGTTACGATTAAGAATATCAATTGATAATTTATAGCGTTCCGAGTCGTCTTTTTTGATGGTTAAAAGCTCCTTGTATGTCTCTTTCAACCAGTTGTGAAGGGGTTTCTGGAACAGTAAGTCTGTTTCTTTGATGAGAGCAGGTAAGAGTTCATCAAAAAAAGTATTCAGATACTCATTAAGTGATGCGTATCTCTTTGAATCTTTTCCAATCATAAATTTGCCTTGTAGTCAGTGAATGCCACATGGTACAAAAGATTACTTAATAATATTGACTCCATTCCCTCTGAATTGAAAAGTAAATTTCAACATGAAATTTATCTCAATAAATACTACAATAGATATTAAACCATTATTTACGATAGTATTTACCAAATCTGAAAAAAATCTGTAACTTCAGTGAAATCATCCAGGCACCCGTTATGGTCAAAATTCTATCAAAAATGAAAAGAGTATTCATTTTTGTCTTTTTTATACTTGCAGGAGTGAGTATATCCTTCGTCTCGGAAAAGGCTTCGGCACAGACTGCACTTGAGCGCATCTCGGCTAACGAGCGCAGCGATGGCAAGGGATATGTGGTGCGATACCATCTGTCACAAATGGTTGACTCATCAAAAATTGTGCAGTCTGCCCCCGATCTCATACAGATGAAACTCTATTCAAACTACCTGGACACGCTGAATTTGCGCATGCCTCCCCAAACGGATACGTTTCCAAGAATTGACATACATAAAACGGATTACGGCTTTGGTGTAGACTTCCATCTGGGAGAAGATATTTTTTTTAAATCAACCACCTATCCGGATCAGAACGGCCGGCACCTTCTGCTCGCGCTTGAATGGGCCACACCTACCGAAATAGAGCAGATTACCAGAGGAGTGGAACCCATTGTCTGGAACCAAACTGATTCTGGCATTGAAGATTTTTTTGACGATTTAGACGATGATGACACCTTTCTGCGACTCAGGAATCATGAGGGGTTTAATGTAATTGTACTGGACGCGGGACATGGAGGGAGAGATCCCGGGGCAAGAGGGGTTAATGGTGTATGGGAAAAAGATGTGGTTCTCCCGATTACTCTAAAAGTTGGTGAATACATAAAACAATACCTGCCCGAAGTAGAAGTGGTTTACACCCGAACAGATGATACCTTTGTTCCTTTAGGTGAACGCGGCCTCATTGCCACCCGTGCTAAAGCTGATCTTTTTATTTCAATACATGCTAACTCTGCAGAAAACTCCCCCTCTGCTCATGGAACCGAAACCTTCTTTTTGGGTCTGGCCACAAGTCAGTCGGCCCTTGAAGTTATGAAACGTGAAAACAGCGTAGTAGAACTGGAAAATGGAAATACTTCCCTAGATCTCAGTGAAGAAGAGCTGCTGATCTACGAACTTACAAATGCAGGAAACATGGCCATTAGTGAACGCATTGCCACAAATATTGAAAACCAGTTCAAAAACCGGGTAAACAGGCGTTCGAGGGGTGTAAAACAGGCCCCGCTTGAAGCGCTCTGGCATGCATCCACTCCGGCTGTGCTGGTAGAGCTCGGTTTTCTTTCCAACAGTCAGGAAGCACGCTTTCTAACCAGTGAACAAGGACAAACACTGATGGCATCAGCCATTTTCAGAGCTATAAGGGATTTCAAACTTGAATATGAGCGAAGTCTGCGCCAGAATAACAGAAACCAGGCAAGTAATGAGTGATAAGCCACTTATTCTGGGCGTAGCCGGTGGCAGCGGTTCCGGGAAAACCACAGTTGTTAACAAAATTGTAGAGGCGATCGGTGAAGATCAAATACTACTGCTACAGCACGACTCCTACTATCGCGATCTGAGCCACATACCTCTGGAAGAGCGGGTAAAACAAAACTTTGATCACCCCTCCTCACTTGAAACAGAATTGCTGATCCGCCATATCGAGGCGTTAAAAGAGGGGTACCAGATTGAGCTTCCGATTTATGATTTTGTGGCGCATACCCGGTCCAATAAAACCCTCAAAAAAGCGCCCAAAAGCATCATATTGGTGGACGGCATACTTATTTTTGCAGAGCCCGACCTCCTCGATCAGATGGATATCAAAATCTTTGTGGATACCGATGGTGACGTACGCCTGCTGCGCCGCCTTAACAGAGATATCAATGAACGAGGGCGGGAACTGAATGGGGTCTTAAACCAGTATGAGCGGTTTGTGCGTCCCATGCACCTCGAATTTGTTGAACCCAGCAAGCGATACGCAGACATCATCATACCGCGTGGCGGAGAGAATACCATCGCATTGGAAATGGTAATTGCACTGATTAAGGGAAAGCTCGCCTGATAATTTGTTAACCTGAGTTCAAATTAAAAACAATTTATCCCGAAAGCTGTTGAGTGTTCGCAAGGCGAACGTTGAGTGCCATCCGTCAGCTGACGGAT
>REDT01000276.1 GCA_007693295.1 Balneolaceae bacterium | reverse complement strand
TAGATGAAACTCGAGATCATCTTGAATCTCTATTTGAAACAAAATCTTTGACAGACAAAGTCAAATTTGAAAAAATTCAAAATGAATTAGATCAAACTGGAAAGATGATCTACAGATATATTCAAAGTATAGAAAACCGTATCGACTAAAACACCTGGAACCCTGAACCTTGTGACTTGTGACTTGTGCCCTGAACGAGGGGTGTGTTCATGATATGCTCAGAAACCTCATGAACACACCCCTAAATCCCCTCTCGAGAGGGGACTTTTGGATCTCATTTCAAAAAAACATCCCAACTAAAACCCCCTGCGCCTTGCTCTCCCGATGGGTCGGGATGCCGCTATCGCGTCACTTGCTACGAATACCCAAACATTACCATCGCTACCATACAGATCGCGGCGAAAGCGAGTAGTTTAAGCAGCAGCGGCATACAGAACCGGAACCACTTATCGTAGGGCACGCCGGCCATTCCGAGAATGCCCATGAGCACTGCATTTGTGGGTACAATCATGTTTGCAAAGCCATCACCGAAAAGGAACGCCTGTACGGCAATTTGACGTGATACGCCAAGCAGGTCGCTTAAGGGCGCCATCAGCGGCATGGTCACAAAAGCCTGACCACTTCCTGAGGGAACGAACAGGTTTAAAATAGTCTGCATGATCATCATGCCAACTCCGGCCAGTTCCGGGCCTACGGTTCCCAGGGGCACAGAGAGTCCGTGAACTATAGTGTGAAGGATCTGTCCATCCTCCATAATCAAAGCAATTCCGCGGGCCACGCCCACAAGCAGTGCCGTTTCTGTAAGCTCTTTTGCACCTACAACAAACTCCCTGGCCATCAGGCTGGGACCCACCCTGCCAATCATGGCAGCCACCACACCTAAAACTAAAAAGGCAGCGCCAAGTTCGGTCAGATACCATCCACGCGTTGCAATTCCCCAAACGGCTATACCCAGCGCAAGGATGAACGACACTAAAATAGAGACATGTGCAAAGGTTAATTTCGGATAGGATTTTGGGGGAGCACCCGCATCGGGCGGTGTAATTCCGGCCATAAGGCTTTTCGAAGGGTCAAGCTGCACTTTCCTTGAGTAGCTGTAGATGTGATGGGTGCCTATTAAAACAAAAGGAAGCAGTATTCCCATTCGCACCTCCCATCCCGAGTATGTTGGCAAACCCGCCACGCCTTGGGCAACCACCACGGTGTATTGATTAAAAGCTGCGGCACCGTAACCGATACCGTAACCGACTATAACAATGCCAACTGCAGTCATGGTATCCATATTCATGGTTCTGCAAAGCGCAGCCAGAATCAGCACAAAGGGTATGTACTCGGCAGAGGCTCCCATCGCGCTTGAAGCAAGTGCAAACACGAATACCGTCACAAAAATCAGCGTTCCCGGCTTACCTCCGAGATTCTCCAAAAGCCTGCCCAGCAGCGCATCAATTGCGCCGGTTTTTCGAATAACCGCTAATACACCGCCAATTATAAAGAGAAAGAAAATGATATCCTGTGCAGCTGCAAATGCACGGGGAATGGCTGTAAAGAGCGTGATTGGGCTCAGCAGTTCCCCATCATCAACCACCTCAAAGGTTCCGGGTACTACAACTTCACGCCCGTTTACAATCTCTGAGTCAAATTGTCCCTGTGGGATAATCCATGTAGCGATAAGCGCTGCTACCATCAAAAAGAAGAGCAGCGTGAGCGTATGGGGCATTTTGAATTTCATAAAGGGAGCTTCAGTCATTTTCCATTTCGTAAGCGCGCAAAATAGGGATGGGAACTGTTCAATCCAAGATTGATAATCAAATCAGATTATTCTTTATTTCAATTTTGATAAATCAGGATTTACCCTATACAAATTCCCGTATTAAATTCAGATACTATACATGTTGTATTGTTTTAAGACAAAGGCCTATCAAAAATAAAATTGGAGCCTATTACTATGGAGAATGAAAAAGATAAAACTATAAAGCATGTATACAAGTTTGGCGGCGGAGAGGCAGAAGGTGATCGAACCATGAAGCAGTTATTGGGTGGTAAAGGTGCAAATCTGGCTGAAATGTCGTCCATCGGATTACCGGTCCCGGCTGGATTTACAATATCAACAGAGGCTTGTTATCAATATTCTTCGAGCAAAGGTGAATGGCCAAAAGGCTTGAAAAAAGAGGTGAGAAATGGCGTCGATTTCATTGAAAAAAAGATGAGCACACTTTTTGGCGACTCAGAACATCCGCTGCTTTTGTCGGTTCGATCCGGTTCAGCTGTATCGATGCCGGGGATGATGGACACGGTATTAAACCTGGGTCTAAACGATAGGACAGTGGAAGCATTGGTCAGGCATACGGGTAACGAAAGATTTGCATACGACAGCTACCGGAGATTTATTGATATGTTTGGAAATGTTGTAATGAAAATTCCTCATGAAAAGTTTGAACACACCATCGAAGATCTTAAGCAGAAAAAAGGCGCTAAAGAAGACACCGATCTGGACACGAGTAGCCTCAAAGAACTGGTAAATCGTTATAAAGCCGTTTATCGTAAAGCAACCGGATATATGTTTCCTGATGATCCATATGAGCAGCTTGAAAAAGCGATCAACGCGGTTTTTGATTCCTGGGAAAGTGATCGTGCAATCAAGTATCGCCGTATTAACCATATTACGGGCCTTCTTGGAACAGCCGTGAATGTTCAGGCTATGGTTTATGGCAACATGGGTGACAATTGTGCTACGGGTGTCTGTTTTACAAGAAATCCATCAACCGGAGAGAACAAACTTTATGGTGAGTTTCTTGTGAACGCACAGGGTGAAGATGTAGTGGCCGGCATACGAACTCCGCAAGACATTAAAGCATTGGAGTCGCTATTGCCGGATGCTTTTAATGAACTCTTGTCGATGGGTAAAAAACTGGAGTCGCATTATGGAAATATGCAGGATATTGAATTCACCATTCAAAAAAAGATTCTATATATCCTTCAAACCCGAAGCGGAAAAAGAACCGGACATGCAGCAATCAGAATAGCAACTGAGATGGCTGAAGAAGGACTTATTGATAAGAAAAGAGCTGTAAAGAATCTTGTTGAACCAACTCATCTCGATCAGCTTCTTCATCCACAAATTGATGATAAGAACGTCGATAGTGCATCAGTGATTGGAAAAGGCTTACCCGCATCACCCGGAGCAGCAGTAGGTAAAGTAGTTTTTAGCTCTGAAAAAGCGGAGAAAGCTGCCGCAGACGAAGAACCGGTTATACTCGTCCGTATTGAAACAAGTCCTGAAGATATAGGCGGGATGTCAGCAGCAGAGGGGATTCTCACTTCACGCGGTGGCATGACCAGCCACGCCGCTGTGGTTGCAAGAGGTTGGGGGAAACCGTGCGTTGCAGGATGCAGCGACATTGTGATTAATTATGAAACTCAGTCATTTACCAATGGTGAAATCACAGTGAAAGAAGGCGATTGGATATCCATAGACGGAGCCCGTGGTACTGTTTATGAAGGGAAAAAAGAAGTTGTAAAACCTGAACTTGATGCATTATATCACAAATTTATGACCTGGGTGGATGAGTTTAGGGATATGAAAGTGAGAACCAATTCTGATACTCCCGAGGATTCTAAAAGGGCACTTGAATTTGGTGCCGAAGGTATTGGTTTGTGCCGCACAGAACATATGTTTTTCGGAGAAAATCGCATCAGGGCTATCCGGCGAATGATAATCTCCAATTCACTCGTAGAGAGAAAGGAAGCCCTCGAGAAATTACTTCCCTATCAAAAAAAGGATTTCATGGAAATCTTCAGGGTAATGGATGGATTGCCTGTAACAATACGGCTATTGGATCCGCCACTGCATGAATTTCTGCCGGAGGAGCCGGAAGAGATAGAGCGGGTAGCAAAAGAGCTGAATGTAAGAGTTTTTGACTTTGCACAGAAAGTGCGATCACTTCGTGAATTCAATCCGATGCTGGGCCATCGCGGCTGCCGGCTGGGAATAACATATCCTGAGATTACGGAGATGCAAACCCGGGCAATACTGGAAGCAGCGGTAACGCTGAAAGCGGAAGGCTTCAAAGTGTTTCCTGAAATTATGATCCCCCTGATCGGTACATCGCAAGAATTTAGAAGCCAGAAACTGGTCATTGACAAAACGGCAAGCCAGGTATTTGATGAGATGAATGACTCCATTGAATATAAAGTAGGAACCATGATTGAGATACCCCGCGCGGCTCTTGTGGCCGATCAGATTGCCAGGGATGCTGAATTTTTCTCCTTTGGTACAAATGATCTTACACAAATGACATTCGGATACAGCCGTGATGATGCAGGGAAGTTTCTGGGCGAATATCTGGACGAGGGAATTCTTCAGGAAGATCCCTTCCAGGTATTGGATATCGAGGGCGTTGGTCAACTTGTAAAGATGGCTACTGAAAAAGGGCGTAAGGAGAAACCATCCTTGAAAGTAGGTATATGCGGTGAGCATGGCGGTGAACCGAAAAGTGTAACCTTCTGCTACAATCAAGGACTCGACTACGTTTCTTGTTCGCCGTTCAGGGTGCCTGTAGCAAGGCTGGCTGCTGCCCAGGCTGCGCTGGAGTAATTCTCTACTGATTGCTGATACGGTGCCGAATCACATCCTCAAGAGGCACATCCTGCCCGCGCTCCTGCTGCAGGCGCTCAATGAGGGATGTGGTTAATCCGATTCTCTGCATACGGATAAGCTGCTCGGGTGTAACATCACGATATCCAAGATCGTGTACGTTGCTTGTATAGTGCGCGGTTACACCGGCGCGGCGAAGCTGGATATATTCATCGAGGCTCAAATCGTATCCAAGCTCTATCATCATGGCCAAAAAAGTAGATGTGATATTCGCATTTGCCAGGCGTAAAGCATCTTCCAGGGTCAACTCCGTAAAACCGAGAGCCCTCACATTTGATATATACGTTGCCGTAACACCCTGGCTGCGCAACTCTCTAAGGTCGTCGTGATTCAGATCCGGATAGCCCATTTCAACCATGCGGTTATTCATCCGGTTCAGAAGGTCTTCACTGGGTTGCTGTATAGAAAATGCAGTTTGGCTTATTGCATTAAAAGGGTTCAGTGATATGTTGCCAATCCCCTTAAAAAAATAGGACCCAAAAAGTACAATAACGATAACCAGGAAAATCGTTCGGCCCGGATTCCCGCCGGCCATCTCCTTTTTTTCTGTTTTTTCACTGTTTTTCCGCTCGGCTCTTGATAAAAAATCATCAAGAGGATCATCACCTGATCCTTTCAGGTTGTTTTTAAAATTCTTGTTCCGGCTTTCCATCTCAACTCTTCTTTACTTTGTTAACCTGATCAAATATCCGTTATTTTGTAGAAATTAACTATAGATAACATAATGTAGTACGGTATCTTATCGATTCGGTTTCGATTCATTAAGAATAAATGTCCGATAAGAACCGATCCGCCTGTTTTGAAACATAAACCATTAAAAATCAACGGATACAACAGATGTTTCCAAAATCTCTTTTAAAACTCCTGCTGCTGCCCCTGTTATTATTATCATTTTCATGCACACCGGATACAGCTCCCTATGATGTTGTTGACAGAAATCAGCTCCTGGACGACCTTCAATATCTCTCATCTGACGAACTGGAGGGGCGAAAAACAGGAACCGAGGGCAGCCGAATGGCGCAGGAGTATATTATTGAACGGTTCAATACTCTTGGCCTCGGGATGTTCGGCGAAAGCTACAAACACCTGTTCGATCATACCAATCAACGAACAGGCGAAGAGTTTATCGATGCCGTAAACCTGATTGCATACATTGAGGGAAGCGATCAGCCTGAGCGCTACATCGTGGTAACGGCACACTACGACCATCTTGGCGTTCGTGATGGCCAAATCTATAACGGCGCTGATGATAACGCCTCAGGGACAGGAGGGCTGATGGCAGCTGCCCGATATTTCACAGACAATCAGCCCCAAAACAGCATCATCTTTATCGCTTTTGATGCCGAAGAGCAGGGCCTTGGAGGTGCATGGCATTTTGTTGAAAATCCGGTTGTGTCGCTTGATCAAATCGTTCTGAATGTGAATATGGACATGATCAGCCACAACTTCGAAAATGAACTTTACGCTGTGGGCACCTACCACTATCCCTTTTTAAAACCGCTGATAGAGGAGTACGCAGCCGGAGCCCCTGTGGATGTTTTGTTCGGATTTGACTCGGACGAATGGGATCAGGACTGGACGATGTCATCAGATCATGGTCCATTTCATCAGAAAGGCATTCCTTTTGTCTATTTTGGGGTTGAGGATCACCCTCATTATCACGCACCTACGGATACGTTTGAGAATACCAATCCGGAGTTTTATGTGGACGCTGTGTTAACAATTATTGGCGTGATAGAAGGGTTAGATCTACGATTGGACGAGGTGGAAGAAGCATCACAAGCCGAACAGGTCCCTTCAGAATAACTGAGTTGTAACATATCATGTTCAGATTCATCAAACGATGGCTTCCGGCCAAAGATGAGGTCACAAAACCAAAAGCGGTTGCAAAACAGGCTATTGAAATGCTTCGCCGTGAATATACCGGTGAGCCCTTGCTGGAAAGCAATGTGGACCCAAATCCGATTGCTCAATTCATAAACTGGTTTGATGAAGCCCTGAAGCAGATCAAAGATGACCCGAACGCCATGATTCTCTCCACCGCTGATGCTGATGGCAGGCCGTCATCGCGAACTGTACTGTTAAAAGGGTACAATGAGGAGGGTTTTATCTTCTATACAAACTATGCAAGCCGGAAAGCCATACAAATAGCTGAGAATCCGAATGTATCCATCACGTTCTACTGGCCGGAATTGATGCGGCAAATACACATTGAAGGAGTGGCTGAAAAAGTATCCGCTGAACGATCGGACGCATATTTTAAAACACGGCCCGATGGCAGTAAAATATCAGCGTGGGCAACGTATCAAAGCAGGCCGGTCTCATCGCGTGATGAATTTGAAAACAGGCGTAAGGAAATAGAGGATAAATTTATAGGTAAAGAGATTACAAGGCCGCCAACCTGGGGTGGCTACATTATAAAACCAAAGCGAATAGAGTTCTGGCAGGGGCGCCTGAACCGACTGCACGATCGAATCTGTTATATAAAATCGGAAGAGATCTGGAAAATAATTCGACTATCTCCATAGTGGAATTTGAGAAATTAGGAGGTGTTGTTTACATTTATCTGTAGTAGAAATAGCATAGTAAACGAGAGATATAAAGAATGGGAGAACAGGTTTAGAGTTATGAACCATCGGTTTGCGTTGATCTCAGTTAACTGAAAACGAGCAGTTAACACTTTATATAAGCATACAACAACGTGAAAAATCCGGCCATGAAAGCAAAAGAGAAGATTGTTCAGTTACTTGCAAAAGCGAACATCCAGGTTAACGGAGACCTGCCCTGGGACATGAAAGTCCACAATACCGACCTGTATAATCGATTGATTCGTTACGGTCCACTCGGTCTTGGTGAATCTTATATGGATGGATGGTGGGATACAGATTCACTCGATCAGTTTTTCTATAGAATACTGAAGGCCGATCTTGAGAAACACACAGACTACTCGCCCGGTACCACACTTCTCTATTTAAGATCGATTCTAAGCAACCTGCAAAATAAGAATAGGGCTTTTCATATAGGCGAGCGCCATTACGACATAGGCAATGACCTTTACAAAGCCATGCTCGACAGGCGAATGGTTTATACCTGTGCTTATTGGGAAAATGCAGCTAATCTGGACGAAGCTCAGGAAGCCAAACTGGAACTGGTTTGCCGGAAACTTGGATTAAAAGAGGGGCGGAAGGTGTTGGATATCGGCTGCGGGTGGGGCAGTTTTGCAAAATATGCAGCTGAAAATTACGGTGCAGAAGTAACCGGCATCACCGTTTCGAAAGAGCAGGTAGAGCTTGGAACAGAGCTTTGCAAGGGGTTGCCTGTTCAATTCAGGCTTCAGGATTATAGAGACCTTGATGAAACCTTCGATCACATTGTCTCACTTGGAATGATCGAACATGTGGGTTATAAAAATTACAGGGAGTACTTCAGAATTATAAAAAACAGCCTCTCTGATAAGGGAACCTTTGTACTTCAAACCATTGGAAGCAATTACCCGGTTTTAAACACAGATCCCTGGATTAACAAATATATCTTTCCCAATTCAATGATACCGTCTATATCGCAACTCTCCGATGCTTTTGAAGACCGCTTGGTGATGGAAGACTGGCAAAATTTCGGAGTGGATTACGACAAAACCCTTTTGGCATGGTTCAGTAATTTTAACAGAGAGTGGAGCACGCTTCAGAAGAATTACTCCGAAAGATTCTATCGCATGTGGAAATACTACCTGCTGATGAGTGCCGGAAGTTTCAGGGCAAGAAAAAACCAGCTCTGGCAGGTTGTATTTACCAAAGCAGGCCTGCCAAATGGATATAGAATGCCAAAAGGCAGACTACATCTCAGGTCTAAATCCGGACAACTTACCCGTGTTTAAGCTTTATACCGGTATGGTAAATGATTGATATGGATTAATTTTTCAAGAACCCAATTGAATTTAATATACATTTAACCTATTGTTTTTGATCATTTAAAAACAAACGATAGGTTCATGTCATCAGGGCAAAAAAAAGCGGTAAGAGAGCACTTTAGCAGAATTCGAATATCGAAAGCTGTATTGGTAACACTCCTGTTCCTGTTTCTGAGCTCAATTTTTATAGTGATTGGGTATTCTAAATTGTCCGGAACCAACGCCGAGATAGTAACCTTTTACATTATATACACGGTTCCCTTTCTTCTCTACCTATATTCTATCAGCAAATATGATCTGTCCGCTATAGCCATTTTTGAAGACTCATTTTCTGATCTCGGGCAAATTTGGTTTTTTATCCCATTAATTGTGATGACAATTGGTGTGCTCTGGGTAACCGTTTTACTGCTTCATTTGGCCAACCCGGATTTAGCCGCAAGCTATTTCAATTGGCTGAACAGCATGGACCTGTTTGACATTGGCCCGGATACAACATTCATGCAGTATAGCTTAATATTTTTGGTCGTGGCTGTTTTTGCCCCGTTAGTTGAGGAGATCATTTTCAGAGGCATCATGATTGAGAGACTGGGATCAAAATTTGGATATAAAATTGCTGTTCTTCTCTCTTCCTTTCTATTTGGAGTGCTGCATATGGATGTTATCGGGGCTTTTATTTTCGGGCTTGTACTCAGCGTTATCTATTTACGAACACGCTCCCTCTTGCTTCCTTTCCTGATACACGCAGCTAATAATGGATTTGCTGTACTTCTTATCTATTTTGGCGACTCCTTAAATCTTCAGGCCTGGGAGACAATTGAACCGTTTTTAGAAAACGCCTGGATGGGAATACTCCTTTTTGTGGTATCTTTTGGATGGCTGATCTGGTTTCTGAATAATTATTGGAATATTGTACACGAAGCTGAACCATTTCCGTTGATAACAAAAGAAGAAGTTGTTGAAACTGATGGGTAACTTGCATCACCACAACTTTTTTTAAATAAAAGTGAGTTCGCTATAAGAATTTAGTAAAGGAGCCTCCCCTCCTTCGTAAGGAGGGGGCGGGGGTGGTTACAGCTCTTAGAGCATGGCTATATATTGAGAAGTTTGTTCATTAGCCTGTTTCCCTAACGGGATGCCCATTGCACAACCACCCCTTCCCATAGGGATCCCTACGGAAAACTCACGTTAAATTCTGATTTTCAAAATCGTTTTGTCTGACATCAACCAAAATCCCCCTATCGCCGCTATCGCCACTCCCATTGGAGAGGGTGGCATTGCTGTAATCAGAATCTCAG
>REDT01000270.1 GCA_007693295.1 Balneolaceae bacterium | reverse complement strand
GCGGATTTCCGGGGTCCTTGAAGCGTTTGGTTGTTTGCTCTTCTGTATAAAAAAAAATCTAAGCGTTGGTGTTGCGAAGCAGTGCTTCGCGGTTACAGGTTGAACGTTTGTTTGAGTTACCGATTTATTAGCCTGTAAATGAAGAACTTTAACGTTTAACATGTAACGTGTAACGCTTTACGGTCAAGGTTTAACATTTGTTAACATCGGAAACTGCCGGGCTTTGCTAAAAATAAACTTCTGTAAGATATTCAGCGTCTTAATACGTTATATTATACTTAGCTATTTTCACCAAACCATAATTATCATATTTATGCCTTCATTAGGGAAAGACCTGGCCATTATCCGCGCCCATCTCGGGTACAGCATAGAGGACATCCAAAGCGCCACGAAGATTCCACTGAATACGCTCAAGTCTATTGAAAGTGGAGCTATTTTTGAACAAACAGACGAAATAAAGACCTATGTACGAAGTTTTGTGCGTACCTACGGAAGAGTCTTAAAGCTTGATGAACAGCTTCTGCTGGATTCTCTTGATCTGCAGCAAGCCAATATGTACGATAATCTTCTGTTAACTGCCTTTCCGGAATTAAATAAAGGACAAAAAAGTAAAACAACCAACGATAAAGAGGCCAAACCGGAAGAGCAATCGGCGAAGCCAGAATCAAATGAGGAGAAAAAAGACACAGAAGAGGAGGTAAAAGCATCCACCCGTTTTGTCGCTGATTTTTCCGATGACGATGATTCTGAAGAGGAATCACAAACAGAAGAAAAAGACGAGGTGCAATTTAAACCGGCCCCTCCTCCGGGTGTCAGAAGTATAAACTGGGCTGATACGGGCAGGAAACTTGTTACCAACAGGCAGAAAACTCCGGTTTGGGTAATCGGCTCTATCGTCATTTTATTGGTGCTTTTTGTTTCGATTTACTACTTCGTTCGAAACGATGTATTCCAGGCAGATATTGACCCTGCCGAGCAAACCTCACCAACTGAGCAAGCAATACCCGCACCAACAAATGGCAATGATCTGACATTGGATATTACAGAGCCTGCTGAAACTGAAGAACCGGCGGTGCTGGACGGTACACTCTATCTAACAGTATATGCCGCAACTGAACGCCTTGATCCTGTTCGCGTATGGAGCGACCTTAAACCGAGAATAGATCCCTATTGGATGGAGCGGGGCTTAGCAATGAATTTTGAGTTCAGGGATACGATCCGGGTCCGCGGGCAGTACAATAACATGCTTCTTTTTATGAATGGCCATTTGATACAGAATTTTCGGCAGGAGTATTTTAATGCTGAAGAAAGTGCTGTTGAAATTACCCGTGACATATTTGAAGAAGATCCCCGGTGGGCAACACAGGTGCCATTTGAACTGCCACCGAATGTTTCCGAACCCGATTCGGTTGCAAACAGGCCATCATTTTAAAAGCAACTAACGACTCAAATGGACCGTAACCAGGCTGAAAAACGCGTGGATGAGCTGCGCGATCTGCTTAACAGGGCTAACCGGGCATATTATCAGGAGGCCCATCCCTTTATTAGCGACAAAGAGTATGATCTGGCTCTTGCCGAGCT
Organism: Balneolaceae bacterium; assembly: GCA_007693295.1. Taxonomy (GTDB): domain Bacteria; phylum Bacteroidota; class Rhodothermia; order Balneolales; family Balneolaceae; genus Rhodohalobacter. The sequence goes on along the minus strand of REDT01000270.1, from coordinate 8,288 downwards.
GAACAAGCTGGAAAAGCAGTTTGGACTAGCCACAGAAGATTCGCCAACCAAAAGAGTTGGTGGCGAGCCCAGCAGCTCCTTTCCGAATGTGGCACACCCTCAGCCACTGCTGAGCCTCGATAACACCTACAATGCGGACGAACTGCGCGATTTCGACCGGCGGGTTAAAGACCGCCTTGGAGAAGCCGATTACAGCTATGCCGTTGAAATGAAATTTGACGGGGCATCCATCAGGCTTCGCTATGAGAGCGGCAAGCTCAAATTGGGGGCCACCAGGGGTGATGGGGAGAGAGGTGATGATATCACTTCAAACATTAAAACCATCTCCGTTATCCCGCTTACGCTGCTAGAAGCTCCCTCCGTTGTGGAAGTAAGAGGCGAGGCTTATATGGAGAAAGAGGCGTTTGTGCGGCTGAATGAGTTCAGGGAGGAACAGGGGCTAACACCTTTTGCAAATCCCAGGAATTCCACAGCAGGCTCTTTAAAAATGCAGGATCCCCGCGAAGTGGCCCGGCGTCCCATTAAGTTTATTGCATTCGACCTTCTTCTTGAAACCGGCAGCCGGGATCAGACTCAATCCTCAAAAATGGATTTGATGAAGAGAATGGGGCTTCCGGTACCCGACTATTTTGAAGTGTGCAAGTCGATAGACCAAGTGCTGGATATCATTAATGAGTGGAACTCTATTCGCCCTGAACTCCCCTATGAGATTGATGGTGTGGTGATTAAGGTGAATGAAGAGATGTATCGAGAAGAGCTTGGGAATACATCTAAAGCGCCCCGATGGGCTATCTCCTACAAGTTTGAAGCAGAACAAGCCCCAACTGTGCTCGAATCGATCACTCTGCAGGTGGGGCGTCTTGGCAAAATCACACCGGTTGCCGAACTGAAACCGGTTCAGCTTGCCGGCACAACCGTTAAGCGCGCTTCATTGCATAATGAGGATGAAATTCAGCGAAAAGATATCCGTCCCGGTGATACCGTGGTTGTTGAAAAAGCCGGTGAAATTATTCCCCAGGTAATCAGCGTGGTAAATCCCGACCGTAAAGACAGAAGCCCGGTTTTTCAAATGCCCGAAAACTGCCCGGCCTGCAGTGAAAAACTGATGAAATTTGAGGGAGAAGTTGCCTGGCGATGTATAAACCCAACCTGTCCGCCGCAGGTTCTTGAACGCATTAAACATTTTGCTTCCCGCGATGCCATGGATATCGACGGGCTGGGTGAAGCCGTTGTAGAACAGCTGATTGAGGCAAACCTGATTTCAAACTTTGCCGATCTCTATACACTGAAGAAGAGTGACCTGGTTCCGCTGGAACGGATGGCTGAAAAAAGCGCACAGAACCTTATTGATGCCATTGCCAAAAGCAAAGAGCAGCCTCTTGAACGTATCATATACGCTCTCGGTATCCGTTTTGTAGGTAAAACTGTGGCAAAGGATCTGGCCCGGCATTTTAAATCGATAGATGATATTGTGGATGCAGACATTGAAACAATGACTGCTATAGACTCTATTGGGCCTAAAATCGCAGAATCTGTCTACGAATTTTTCAGAAATGAGAAACATCAGAACGTATTGAAGTCGCTTAAAGAGAGTGGCCTCGCTTTTGAAAAAGAAGAGGAAGAAATGATATCTTCCCTGCTGGAAGGAAAAAAAATCGTACTCACGGGTACACTGCCCACATTAACCCGAAAAGAAGCTGCTGAATTGATAGAAAAACATGGCGGAACAACAACTTCTTCTGTAAGCAAAAATACGGATTATGTTCTTGCAGGCGAAAATGCCGGCAGTAAGCTTGAAAAGGCTAAAAAACACGATATATCCGTTTTGAATGAAGATGACTTTCTGGCAATGATAAGCGATCAATAAACCATAATACCAAACACCGGCATTACATTTTTTCAATTTATAAGACTCAGTTATACTTTTGAGCTGTTTCTTATTAACATGTACCACTATCAATGTGCACTAAAATTTTATTATGAGTATTCTCAAAAAATTGGGTCTTGGGGCAAAAAAGCCTGAGGGCGCTCCTAACATTGGTAAGAAGAAGAAAAAGAAGCAATTAGAAGATAAAGCTAAGAAAAACAATTATCTTCGAATAGTTATTTTTATCGTTTTCTTAGGTGCTATTCTTGTAACACTTCCGCAAACTACCTTCCAGCCCGTGGCAAGCTATACTATAGGCGAACCCTGGAGGGCAGACGATCTGACAGCACCATTCACTTTTTCGCTGAAAAAGACAGCTGATGAACTGCAAGAGGAACGGGAAACCATTATTCGCAATACACCTCCGGTTTTCCATGTAAATCATAATGCACCCCTACTGATTGAAGCACGAATGGACTCGGTTTACCGGAGCCTTCAACCTGTACTTGACAGCTATCTGCAGTGGCAGCGGGCAAAAATGGATGACCAGGTTTCTGCCGCAAACGACAGTGTTCGTCATCACCAAGAACGAAATTTCTCAAATGTACAGCTTGATGACAGCTCCTGGAGAGTGCTTCTTGAAAACTATGCCAACGTTCAGCTTAATAATCTTCCTGAGCAGCGACTGTTAACCGTTCAAATCCGTAACCGGCTTCAGAGCGTCATTAATGAGTTGCTTTCCGATGGCATCATCGACCGGACCAAAGAGGGTCTCAATCGCGATGAAATAACGATCAGGAATCTTCGCCAGCGAACCGAGCGCACCATCAACCTGGCAAACACGCGCGATGTTTCGGAGGCCAGGGAGTATGCCAATCTGCTGCTCTCCAGAGACTTTTCAGCAAATGCGCTTCGCGCTGCAGTTCAGCTTTTTGATCAGATTATTCAACCCAACTGGGAGTACAGCGAATCGGATACCGAAGCCATTCTGCAGGAGAACCTGGCCGAAATTTCTGAAACCAAAGGTGCTGTTGAGCAGGGAGAAATTATTATCAGGCGGGGTGATATTGTAACCGCCGAAAGGGCCAACAAGCTTCGAAGTCTTGCAGAGGCCCGTGCTGCAACGGCATCTGAGGTGGAGAAATGGTTGCGTTACGCGGGCGAAGCCACCGTGATTATCATTGCTTCACTTCTTTTTCTGATCTATATATACCTGTACAGAAAGTCGATCTTTCAAAAACCCTCCATGTTTTTACTGGTGTTTCTTGCAATGGGTATTGTAACTCTTGCCAGTGCATTGGTATATCCGATAGAGAACGTTAACAGTTACATTGTACCCATAGCCGTTGCTCCAATTATTCTCACCATTATTTTTGATTCCAGGGTTGGTTTAATGGCAATCGTAACGCTGGGTATCATAACCGGAATTATCCACGACAACAGTTTCGAATACCTGGTGGCAACCATTGCTGCCTGTACACTGGGCGTGTTCTCGGTAAGAGACATCAAAAAGCGATCTCAATTCTTCTTTACCACGCCCGGCGTGGTTTTTATTACGTATTTCTTAGTTATTTCCGGGTTTGCCCTTGCACGGTTCAGCGGTTGGGACCGCCTATTGGAAGATGTCATCTTCATAGCTATTAACTCCGTGTTTATCCTGTTTACCTACCCCCTCATTTTGTTGTTTGAGAAGATATTCAAAATCACAACGGATTTTACCCTCCTCGAACTGGGCGATACCAATCTGCCTCTTATGAAAGAGCTGATGAACAGAGCCCCGGGTACATTTCATCATAGTTTGCAGGTGGCCAATCTTGCAGAGTCTGCCGCTTCAGAGATTGGGGCAAACGCACTTCTCTGCCGCGTAGGCGCCATGTATCACGATATTGGCAAGATGGAAAAACCGGCCTATTTCATTGAAAACCAGGCCGCCGGAAATGACCACGACAAGCTGAAACCCAGGATGAGTGCGCTCGTTATTAAAGCTCACGTTTCAGACGGTGTTAAAAAAGCAAAAGAGTCAAATCTGCCGCAGGTTATCATCGATTTCATTCAGACGCATCATGGCACTTCACTTATAAAGTATTTCTACGGCCGGGCAAAAGATCAGGCCGAAGACGATGATGATATCGCACAAAAAGATTTCAGGTACGACGGGCCTATTCCGTTCACCAAAGAACAGGGTATTCTATTATTGGCTGATGGTGTTGAAGCGGCATCCAGGGCCATGAAAGATCCCAATTACAACAAACTGGAAAGTTTGATTAACCGAATGGTGGAAGATCATATTCACGATGGTCAGCTCAGTAATTGTCCATTAACCTTCAGGCAGATACAAATCATAAAGGATACTTTTTTGAATATCCTTGTTGGGGTATATCACAGCAGGGTTGAGTATCCCGATGACAAAAAAGAAGCCGAGAAGAAAAAGAAGCAGAAAGAGAATGAGAATGAGAATCCTAAAAAGGCTACTGACAGTGTTGAAAAGGCTATAGAGAAAGGAAAATCTCTGTAATGGGATCATTTGATTTACAATTAAAGCAATATTTGCAGTTTGTAAAGATTGAAAAAGGTCTGGCTAAAAATTCATACGATTCATACGAAAACGACCTGAAGCGATATTTACATTTTGTGAGTCATGATCTGAAAATCATGAATCTTGGTGGAATCACCCTGCAGCACATCGAAACATATCTTGGGGAGCTCACCGAGTTGGGTTTGTCTGTAAGTACCATCGCAAGGAATATCTCCAGCATTCGCAGCTTTCATGAATTTGCAGTTGTTGAACAGTTTGCAGAAGCCAATCCGGCTGAATTGATTGAGCTGCCTAAAAAAGCCCGGAAACTGCCGGAGGTGCTCGATGCTGTGGAAGTAGAACAGATCATAAATGAAGCCGACCGAACCACCCATGCCGGAATACGCGATGCTGCAATCCTCGAAACACTCTACGCAAGCGGCATGCGCGTTAGTGAGCTTACCGACCTGGAGATGGATCGGCTGTTCTTCGAAATTGGATTTATTCGGGTAATCGGAAAAGGAAATAAAGAGCGGCTGGTACCGGTTGGTGAAATTGCCCAGCAGGCTATTGAACACTATATCGAAACTGCCCGAAAAGCATTTATCAAACCCAAAAACCCGGGAAAAACAAAGAACCGGCTCTTTCTGAATCAACGAGGCGGCCCGTTAACCCGAATGAGCGTTTGGAATATCGTCAACAAATATGCCATGAAAGCGGATATCAAAAAAAACGTATCTCCCCATATTTTCAGGCACTCTTTTGCAACGCATCTCCTCGAAGGAGGAGCCGACTTACGGGCTGTTCAGGAGATGCTTGGCCACAGTTCTATTTTAACTACTGAAATATACACCCATGTTGACCGTTCACTGCTACATCAAATCCATAAAGAGTTTCATCCCCGAGCCTAACTCCTAAAAATAGCTCTATATTACTCATGCATATCGTTTTCAAAGCGTTATTCCTGCTCATCCTCTCTGCAACATTTACACAAACAGCTCTTCAGGCACAAACCGGACTTTTAAAAACCTATGAAAATGGTGTGATCTCTTCTGCAGATGAACATGCATCGGCAGCCGGCCTTGAGATATTAAAACAGGGCGGCAACGCGATTGACGCAGCAGTTGCTGTTCAGTTTGTACTGGCTGTTACACTGCCCCGCGCGGGCAATATCGGGGGAGGCGGTTTTATGGTGATTCGATTGGCTGATGGAACCGTAACAACCCTCGACTTCAGGGAGAAAGCTCCCAATGCGGCAACCCGAAACATGTACCTGGATGAGGATGGGGAGTATCTATCCGAAAAGAGTAAAATCGGGCCTTTGGCAGCCGGTGTGCCCGGTACCGTAGATGGCATGATCAGCGCACTGGAACGGTATGGCACCCTTCCTCTTGAAATTGTGATGGAGCCTGCGATAAGACTTGCCGCCGAGGGTTACAGGCTAAGCCACTCTCAGGCCAGAAGCCTGAACAACGCCTCAAACCGCCTGCAACAGTTTGAGGGTTCCAGACAGATCTTTATCAAAAGTAACGGAACCGAGTGGAAGGAAGGCGACCGGTTTATACAACGCGACCTTGCTGAAACCCTGAACCGGATTGCCACTACCGGCAGACGTGGGTTCTATGCGGGATTAACAGCGCGCCTGATTGTAAACGAAATGCAGCGAACAGGCGGAATTATGACCATGCGCGATTTGCGCGAGTACCGCAGCGTTTGGCGTGAACCTTTAAAAACCGAATTTAATGGATATGAGCTCTATATGATGCCTCCCCCAAGCAGCGGCGGTTTTGTGATGGATCAGGTTTTAAAAATGATTGAGACCGCGGGCCCCGATACATTGGAATTTAACTCAGCCGAATATGTACATCTGCTTGCAGAAGCTTTTCGAAGATCGTTTGCTGACCGAAACTACTGGCTTGGCGATCCCGACTTTGTGGATATACCTATGGGTGACCTGAGAGATTTGAGCTACATCAAAGAACGAATGGGGAATTTTCAAACAGACCGTGTCACTCTGAGTGAAGATATTTCTCACGGCAGGGTAAACAACACCCAAGAGAGCTCTGAAACCACCCACTTCAACGTATCCGACAGGCACGGCAACTCGGTGGCTGTAAACACCACCCTGAACGGTTCATTTGGAAGCTTTGTAACCGTAACCGGGGCAGGCTTTCTGCTAAATAATGAGATGGATGATTTCTCAGCCAAACCGGGTACTCCAAACATGTTTGGGCTGATTGGCGCCGAGGCCAATGCCATTGAGCCCGGTAAAAGGATGCTCAGCAGCATGAGCCCTACCATAGCCGTTAAAGATGGGAAAACCCGGTTCATCGGCGGTGGCGCAGGAGGCCCCAGAATCATTACAGCAACGCTTCAGAACTTTCTGAATATGGCTCTTTTTGATATGAATGCAGAGCAGGCTATTGCCGCTCCACGAATTCATCACCAGTGGCTGCCCGACAGGCTCCTCCTCGAGGGGTTATTCTTTTCTGCGGATACCATTCACCTGCTGGAGGAAAAAGGGCATCACGTGCAGAGAATAGGAAATATCGCACTGATCCATACCATTATGATGGATGAAAACGGTTTGATGCACGGCGCCGCTGACCCAAGAGGCGACGGAAGTGTGAAGGGGTATTAGTTTTCAGGCGCAAGGCTCAGGGTTCAAGGGACACGGTGCACGGTTCACGGTTCACGGTTCACGGAGCAAGGTGCACGCTGCATGGTGCATGGTTCTACGATTCTACGATTCTACGCTTCGTCGCTTCGTCGATTCCACAATCCCACAGTTCCACAATCCCACAGTTCCACAATCCCACAGTTCCACAGTTCCACAACCCCCTCCCCTATAATCGTCGCAGATAGAACCCTTTCAGTAAGATAATTGACAAAATTTCTGATTATAATGGGATACTCTATTCATTTTTGACCCACAAATATGGAACGTTCAAAACTTGGTAAAACAGAACTTCTGGTTGGCAATATCAGCTTTGGCTGCATGTCACTCTCAAAAAATGATGATAATAATACGCTGATTAGGTCTGCCTACGAGGGTGGTATCAACTTCTTCGACACCGCCGACCGTTACGATCACGGATGGAATGAATCTATACTCGGTAACGCTTTAAAGGATTTCAGAGACGATGTACTTATCTCAACCAAGGTTGGTCATCAGATAAGCGGTGACGGTTCTCAGTGGGTATGGAAACCTACCAAAGATCACATCCTTGCTGCTGCAGATCAAAGTCTGAACCGTCTTCAGACCGACAGAATCGACCTCTATCAACTACATGGAGGAACTTTGGAAGATCCCATGGATGAAATCATCGAAGCCTTTGAAATTCTTCAGCAAGCCGGAAAAATTCGCTATTACGGCATCTCATCCATTCGCCCGAATGTGATTAGAGAGTATGTCCGACGGTCTTCCATTGCAAGTGTGATGATGCAGTACAGCCTGGCCGACCGGCGGCCGGAGGAGGAGTGTTTTGGATTATTAAAGGATAATGAGATTGGTCTATTGGCCAGAGGCACCCTGGCTAAAGGTGTCCTGATAGACAAACCACCTGCAGAAATGCTTGGATACAGTGAAAGTGAGGTTGCCAAGCTTCAGGACGAACTGAAAAAGAGCGGTGATGCTCTTTCAGCATCAATTCACTTCGTATTAGGAAACCCTGCAGTTACGACGGCAGTGGTAGGAATCAGAACACAAAAGCAACTGGATGAGATATTGAAAGCCTATCATACCCCCCCGGTAAAGTCGGAGATAGATCGAATAGCAAAAATTTTAGAACCGAAACTGTATGAGCAGCACCGGTAATTTTTTTATTAGTGTGAGTTTCCCTGAATTCTTTCGGGACGAGATTAGGATACAATAAAAGAGGCTCCCCTCCTTCGTAAGGAGGGGTT
>REDT01000099.1 GCA_007693295.1 Balneolaceae bacterium | reverse complement strand
TTTACGAGGGTATAAAATTATATCATCTCAGCCGGTACTGCGACATTTCTCTGCCGGGCTTGAACCGCTGGGTTAAGAGAACTTTTTCCTTTTAAAGATGATGAAATAAAACTGATTCGATCCAGTAATTTATTATTCAATTTTTTGAAACCTTGATTGAAAAAACCGCAGATGTTCAGGCTCATAGGTAAATTCAAGCCCGGTAATGGCTTCTCTGTTTTCGTAAACTGCTTCAACAGATTCTGCAACTACATCAAGGTGCGCTTGTGTATACACTCTTCGAGGTATGGTAAGGCGCACCAGTTCCAGGTCAGGATAATTGTGTTCGCCTGTTTTTGAATTTCTGCCGGCTGATACCACCCCTCTTTCCATCGCACGAATACCTGCATCGAGGTATAGTTCGGCCGCAAGCGATTGAGCCGGAAGCTTATCCTGACTTAGATGAGAAAGTATTTTTGATGCATTCAGGAATACTCCATGGCTGCCTATAGGAAGCACAATAGGAATACCCATGTCAATCAGTTTTTTACCGAGATACTCCACCTGGCCCACCCGAGCCCTTATATGGTCTTCATCTACCGACTCCGTAATACCTATTGCCATCGCTTCCATGTCTCGGCCGGCCAACCCGCCGTAGGTGTGTAAACCTTCGTAGATCACTACCATATTACATGCCTTCTGGTATAACTCTTTGTCATTCAGGGCAAGGAACCCACCGATATTTACCAGTGCATCTTTCTTTGCACTCATGGTGGCGCCATCGGTCAGGCAACAAATTTCCCGCACTATTTCCCGTACCGGCTTATCTTCATATCCCTTCTCTCGCTGCTTGATAAAGAAGGCGTTTTCAGCCACACGGGTCATATCGTGAATAATCGGTATACCATAGTTTTGTGTAAGTTTACGAACCTGTTTCAGGTTTTCCAGCGAAATGGGCTGGCCGCCGGCCATATTTACCGAAGTTGCTATTGAAACGTAAGGTATCCGGTCGGCACCCTTCTCAATAATCAGGGCTTCAAGCTTATCAAGATCTATGTTGGCTTTGAAGGGATGTTCATTGTCAGGGTCGTGAGCCTCATCAATAACCACGTCTACAAATGTCCCTCCTGCCAGTTCCTGATGCAGCTTGGTTGTTGTGAAATACATGTTTCCGGGAATATAATCACCCTTCTTAATCATGATCTGAGATATGATATGCTCTGCAGCACGCCCCTGGTGAGTGGGCACAATATATTTATAACCGTAAAAGCGGCGCACTTTTCTCTCAAGATGGTAAAAGTTTTCACTTCCCGCATAAGCCTCGTCACCCATCATCATACCGGCCCACTGGCGATCACTCATAGCCGATGTGCCGCTGTCGGTCAACAAATCGATGTATACATCACGTGAGCGCAGTAAAAAAGTATTATATCCCGCCGCCTCAATGGCTTTTTTTCGTTCTTCAAGTGTGGAAATCCGTACCGGTTCAACCATTTTTATTTTATATGGCTCGGCCCATGATCTTTGCTTCTTATTCTTATCCATGTGGATGGGATTATAATTGTAAAAACAATTAAGACTATTTTGTCTTTAAAATAATAAAACTTTACCTTAATAGATCAATTTAAATTTTCTATTGTAATCATCCCCCCATGTATCAACACCAATTTCACATTCCGGTCATGGGAACCGGACACTCTATCGACAGTCCCATACGTGTTGCACATCTTGGAATCAGCTCCGTTATCTCTGTAGTTGACGACATGCTTTGTGAAAAAATTCGCAAGCACTATAGCAGTGAATTCAACTTTGCCTATCACAATATTCCAAAATCCGCAATTGATGGCAGAGCTGATCGAATTACGGCTTACCTGGATCTTGTTTCCGATATCGTTTCCAAAAAATTTGAAGATATAAAACAGCTTCAGCTTTTTAATGAGAGCGAAAAAGACCGCTATTTTAATTTACTGCCCGATTCAAATCCCCTTAAATCGAGTTATAAATTTATTTCATCCCTTACTGACGCTGATGAACGTAAAGAGTTCATTGATAAACTTACAAAGCGAATGACACCCGGCTCCATCGATGTTAACATCATGGCTAAGGTTGATGCGCTGGGTATGGACAAGGACGACAAACCCATGAGTTCAGAGTTTAGTGACGCCAGTGCAGCACTGCGAGGCTATGCAAACAGCAAACTCTCTTCAGGGTTGGTTCTTTCTGCCGGTTTCAACCCGCGGCTTTACGGTTATCTGTCTGAATTCAAGGATTTTTATCGTGATTCCACCGGCGAGATCAGGAAAAAAATTATCCTGAAAGTAAGCGATTTCAGGTCGGCCCTGATCCAGGGAAAGTTTCTGGCAAAAAAAGGTATTGAAGTATCTGAATTCAGAATTGAATCGGGCTTAAATTGCGGAGGCCATGCTTTTGCGTCCGACGGCCACCTCATGCCTGTATTGCTTCAGGAGTTCCGTGAGAAACGAGACGAACTGCTTGAAACCTTTCAGCCTATGGTGAAAAACTTCTATGAATCGCAGGGATGGGACTATCCAACTATGGCAGAAGAAGATATCAAGCCCAAAATAACTGTGCAGGGAGGCATCGGTACCAACGGTGAGATGCGCCGTCTGCTTGAGGATTTTGGAATGGATGCGACCGGATGGGGAAGCCCGTTTCTGCTCGTTCCTGAAGCCACCTGCGTGGATGATTTTACGTCCAAACTTCTGGCCAATGCTGCCGAAAAAGATCTTTATCTGAGTAATGTATCTCCGCTTGGTGTTCCTTTTAATAACATTCGGGGATCGGGCTCGGCTCTTCATACGCGGGAACTGATCAACAAAGGCAAACCCGGCTCCAAATGTCCGAAAGGCTACCTGGTATCCAATACCGAATTCACCGATAATCCGATTTGTACTGCTTCTTCTCAGTACCAGCTATTGAAGATCAATTCCATTCATGACAGCGATCTTTCTGCAGATGAGAAGGAGCTGCAGAAAAACAGGGTGATGGAGAAAACCTGTCTCTGTACCAACCTTGGAACAGGTTCTCTGATCCGATTGGGAATCATGAAGCCTTCTTACGGCCGGCAGGCCATCTGTCCCGGACCAAATATCGCCTGGTTTAATCGGGAGTATTCATTAGACGAAATGGTTGATCATATCTATGGGCGAAGGGAATCACTGGTTCCTGATGAGCGTCCCCACATGTTCGCCAAAGAATTGACCATGTATGTGGATTACCTGAGTGAACTGGCTGTGCAGGTTCAGCCCGGAGATGCTGAGTGGAAAAAGCTTCGGCGCATGAGAAATAATCTGGAAACCGGAATGGATGTCTGTCTTGACATTGCAAACAGCGATGCCTATCCCGGAGAAAACCTGCACTCGCTTCGAATCACAGTTGACGAACAGAGGCTAAGGCTGGCCATTTTATTTGAAACTGATATGGCAGAAGCCTGATGTAAAATAGATTAAATCTCCTCCCGCTTGTCTTTTTGGTTAACCAGAATCACACGCGGAGGAGATATTAACGCTGCTTTAATTGGAACACTTGTTCCACAAGCGCTTTAACTTTCAGCCGGGGCCAATACCTGAACATCCGTTTGTAGGGTTACCGTAGATTTTATCGACCTTGAAATCAGGCAGGCTGCTTCCGCTTAAAGTATACCTGTATATTCATTACATTCAATTTCTTAGTCGATAACTTCATTATCTATGATGGAGTTGTTACAAAAGGTGTTGAACGTAAAGAAGTCTTTTTAAGTTTTCGTGTAAACATATATGCACGAGCTATTTCCCATGAAACTACCGATGATATCTTCTGTTTTTTCAACCATCGCAGTTTCTCTGCTTTTGCTGATCAGTCTCACATCCGTCGTCCAGGCCCAGTCCACAGGAACCCTTTCGGGTTATGTTACAGATGCGCGCACCGGGGACCCACTTTTCGGAGCTAACGTAGGCTTGCAGGGAACCACACGCGGGGCCAGTACCGATCCCGATGGTTTTTATGAAATCAGTGATATTGAGCCCGGCACCTATACCGTTGTTGCCACATTTATCGGTTACGAAAGTCAGCAGCGCATCAATATAAATGTACGAAGTGCCGGTAACAGAGATATAAACTTTGAACTGAATTCCGCGGCTGAGCAGCTCGATGAAGTTGTCGTAACTTTATCTGAACCTTTTATTGCCCCACCGGAAAACCCGGTAAGCTTCAGGCGACTCTCTCCCGAAGAGATCTCAACCTATCCGGCCGGCAACAGTGATATTGCTAAAGTAGTGCAGTCGCTTCCGGGCGTATCGGGTTCTGTTACCGGCTTCCGGAACGATGTGATTATACGCGGAGGTGCACCCAACGAAAATGTCTATTACCTGGATGGCATAGAAATTCCATCCATCAATCATTTCTCCACGCAAGGCAGTGCAGGCGGGCCGGTAGGGTTGCTGAATGTGGCTTTCTTCGAGGGTGTGGAACTGAGCACAAGCGCGTTCAGTGCTTCGGCAGGCAACGCTCTCTCGGGTGTGCTGCGCTTTAATCAGAGAACCGGTAACGACCGCGAGTTTCGAACCAACTTCCGGGTGGGTGCCAGCGAAGCAGCGTTAACAACCGAAGGTCCTTTGTTCAAGGGCGACGCTTCTTCATCCAACACAACCTTTATTGCATCCGTACGGCGTTCCTATCTGCAGCTTCTGTTCCAGCTAATCGACCTCCCATTTTTGCCCGATTATTGGGATTATCAATACAAAGTTGATCATAGGTTCAATTCACGGAATCGAATCTCCTTAACCGGTGTTGGCTCAATCGACGATTTTAGGATCAACGTTCCTGGCGACATCACCCCCAACCAACAGGCCATTCTTGAACAGGTGCCTGTGATTCAACAGCGTTCCAATACGACCGGGTTGAGCTGGCAGCGTCGTTTGAGCGACGGGCTTGGTGTGACGAGAACATCCCTAAGCCGAAGCTGGTTCTACAACGATTTCTCCAGATATCGTGATAATGAAAATGAGGAGGGACTCTTTTCCCGAAACCGTGCCAGAGAGTGGCGGAAAACCCTGCGAAACGAAACTACCTTCTTCCGTGAGCGTTCTACCATTACCGCAGGTGCATCGGCTCGAGTTAACACATTCCGCAACGATTTTTTCGATGAAAACAGGGATCTTGAGTTTATCTCTGACCTCACATTTATAAGTTACGGAGGTTTTTTCCAGTGGTCTTCAGAGCGACTCTCCGATCGGCTCGACCTGACCGCTGGCTTGCGATTCGACGGCAACACATTTACAGATAGCGGCAATCAGATCTACCGAACCCTTTCTCCCAGGGCTGCACTCACCATGAATCTGGATGAAACAGGGCAATGGAAGGCTGTACTCTCTGCCGGGCGCTATTTTAAAAAACCGCCGCTTAATCTTCTCGGCTATCGGGAAAACAGTGTATTTGTTAACCGTAACACCCAGTATATACGATCGGACCATCTAACCGGAGGTATCAACTATTTCCCAAGACCAAGCACAAAAATCGCGGTTGAAGGATTCCTGAAACTGTATGATCGCTATCCTGTTTCGATACGGGAAGAGGTAAGCCTTGCCAATTTGGGTGGCGGTTTTGAAGTGCTTGGCAACGATGATGTAGAATCAGCCGGTAAAGGACGAACCTATGGTGTTGAACTCCTGGCTCAGCAAACATTTGAGTCGAACTATTATGCCATCCTTGCATATACACTTTTTTGGAGTGAGTTTACTGGGTTTGACCGGGATGTTTTTCTGCCATCGGCGTGGGACAGCCGGCATCTGATCACATTTACCGGTGGATATCGTATTGGAAACAGCTGGGAGTTCAGCCTGAGAACGCGCTTACTGGGCAGAACACCTTATGCGCCAATTAATGAGCAACGAAGCATCGAGACGTATCCCGCATTTGTGTTCGACTATAATCGGCTGGGTAACGATCGCCTGAAACCATTTAACGCCACCGACATTCGTGTCGACCGAAAATGGAACTTCAAAAACTTCTCGCTTGATATTTATCTCGAAATACAGAACCTCTTTGGCCAGAACACACCCTCAGAGCCGAGCTTCCTGCTTCAAAATGGAGATAATCCTCAACTTGTACGTGTTGATCAGCTTAGTGAATCATCATTATTACCAACGATTGGGATTATTCTGGACTTTTAACCCGTAATAGTCATTAAACACCACCAAACTTGATGGAACATCATTTTTCGCAAATCAATCAGCGTGGAAACACCACCTGCTGAACCACTTCTGAATTAGCAGGTACAGCTCATGCATTGCCAGTGCATCTATTCAGGCTATTGTACTAAATGTGGTAGATTTTCACTTGATGACAGATATGTTGTAATGTTTATTTTACAAATACCATTTTCTTCGTCTCTACAAAACTACCTGCTGTGAGTCGATATATGTAAATTCCGCTTGCCAAATTGCTTGCGTCAAATGTAGTCGAATGCTCTCCGGCGTTTTGCTGCCCGTCTACGAGAGTTGCCACGCGTTGACCCGTCATGTTATAGACCACCAGGCTAATCTCCATCACTTCGGGGAGGGTGTATGTAATTTGTGTATTGGTATTGAATGGGTTTGGATAATTTTGATAGAGGTTAAATCCTGAAGGCACTTCCTCATCATCGTCATCATCATTATCGTTTAGATAGCCAATTTGATCATAATACCATGTAAAGTCTGAGCTGCCGTCGCCCTCAGTTTCGAAGTCAAAAATGAGAACGATGCTGTCATAGCTAAAATCAGAGCTTGCACCGGAGAAGTCGTAGGTTAGTTTTACCCACTCGCCACTCGCTGTTATGGTCTGGTTAATTTCATGATATTGTTCAGAATTTTCTGAGTTCTCAATTTTAAATAGTAGTGTGCTTTCTTCGCGCGGAGCCCAAACCAAAATGGTAAGTGGTTCGGAAGTATCGATCTCTTCCGAGAGGATTAACTGGCTTCCGCCCCGGGGTTCACCTTCGTTTTTCACCATTCTGGCTACCCTCTCTGTTTGGTTCTCTCCGGTCGGTTCAGGGTTGGCAACCACTGTACTTACCCCTCCGTTGAAGTTCAAAAAAGCATCATCCCAGTCAATATCCTCATTGTCGAACTCGATGGGAAACTCTACTTTTTCTTTCTCTACATCATCTGCAATCATAAATGCCATCTCCCGGGGGCCCACCTCTAATGAAAAACCGTCCGAAAAGGTCACCATTCTTGGGTTCTCAGCAGCGTTGTAGGCTACATAGGTGCGCTTGTCATCGTCATTTCGAAATACCGCATAGGTGGCAATATCGGCATGAACGGAATAATCGACTTGTCCCAACTGCTTCATATTGTGAATCCAGTGGAGTGTGTGGGCACGCGAGTTGCCGTCAAAGCGATCATAGTTAGGATCGGCCTCAAGTTTGCTCAGTGCCCGGCCTGCATCCGCCATGGAGAGGTACTTCCAGAAGATGTCCTTCCAAAGAGATATTTCACCACCACTTGCCGATGCAGTAGCCTCAAAGTTTTTAATGATATAATCAGGATTTCTGGCCAAGTAGAATGAGCCGCTGTGAACAGGCAGGATGTTGATACCATGAATAAACTCGGGTTGCAGCCCAAACCATGTTGTGTGATTACCCTTATTGCCCCATACGATACCCAAAGCGTTGTAGGTGTAATCTGATGGAAAAACCTCTTCATCCACATCAAACCAATATTGATCAATCGCTGCAGACTCGGTAGTGTACAGGTAGATACCGAGATCACGGATTTCCGGTTGGTTGGTAATTTCGCCCCAAAGAACAGCCGCAGAAGCGAAATTCATGGCTTCTGAGCTTGACTCCTGGTTGTTACCGTCTCCGAATGCGCCGTGGCCGGAAGCCCAGGAGTGTCCGGCATAAACGTCGAAAGACCGCAGAAATGGAAACATATCGTCTTGCCGATCCCAATTATTAGCATCGCGGATCAACAGGTTAACCATACCTCCCCATTGATCGGGGGCAGCCCAGTCCGGGTCAAATCGTGCGATGGTGGCCGCACTCATAATGGCATAAGCATGATGGAAATGATGATCATTGATCTGTGTATTTGCCCCATGATCTGAAGGGTAGCCGGTAAGCACGTTCCATGTATCGTTATATACATACTCCTGTTCACCACCTGCTGTGAACCAGGTTTCAAGCCGATTCTTAAGCTTACTAATAAGCTGTTGTTTAGCATTTTGAGCCTGCTCACCCAGCTGATCGGCAATATGAATTAGATGGGCGAAACGCGCCATATCCTTTCCATTTTGATAAGTGGGGCCACCGCCCAAATTTCCTGATGCAGCCTGCTGCACCAATGCCAAGAGCTCCGACCGGCTGTAGTTTCCTGCATCGGGCAGGGAGGGGAGTATACCTGAGAAGTGCCGGGTTGTGGTGAATGTGTTGCCTGCTCTCAGCTTCATCTCACCGCGCGGCGAATTGTACGTATGGCCGGTGAGGGTCTCCTCGACGCTAAGCCACTGGTGCCTGTAGAGTGCAGTAAGGGTCTCGTTCAGGTTCCCTTCCGAATTGTCGCGCAGTGTCGTTTCAAGAGTATAGGTACTGTTGAGTGTAGCACTGGCCTCATTATACTGCCAGTCCACCCGTGTATCAGTTACAAAAGCATAGGCTCGCTTCCTGAAAAACTCAAGGGTTTCGGAATCATTATCAGGCAGTATAGCTACAGAGAAGTAAGTTTCTCCGTTAAGCGAAGAAGTAAACTGTCCGCCAGCAGACCACTGCGAACCGGCAGGTGCAAACACGCCGTAGTGTTCACCGCCAATCGTTATACCCAGCACTTCGTCTTCCTGGTGCCAAATCGCATGTGATTCGCTTGGTGTGATGATCGCATCACCACCACTGATATCGAAGTAAACAAACGGCAGCCCATGTCCCATGGTCGCGAGCATCTCCCGGCCGTTGTGCTGCCATTCGGCCGTAACTGTCCAGTCACCGTAATGATAGGTTTTTGTATCAGGCGAATTCAGCCCATCCACTCCAACGGTAATGTGATTGGCAAATGGAAAAATATAGTCTCTGTCGTTCACAACAGCCTGCGAGGTGTAGCCGAGCTGAAGTCCGTTTGAGGTAGCTCTCATGGCTAAAGGATGCGCATAGATTGGTACAGAATGAGGGTCACTGAAAAAAGGAAAAAGAATACTACTCCAAAAGTTGCTGGTTTGAACAGGTTGGTTAAATGATTCAGAAAGCATTGGAACAGCCGGTTGTCCGTTCTGAAGACTCGGGCCCTGCTGACCGGCAGATAGTGTTGTACTGTAGCTTGCTTGCCCCACAGATACTGTTTGGCCCACTGAATTTGAGACGGCAAGAGTGGCAAACAACAGACATTGAACTAAGAAAAAAATGCCCTTGGATTTTTTGATGGCGAACAGAAAACTTAAAAGAGAATTTTGATTACTCATGGTTTTGATAAATGGAAGCTTTCAAAGCTTGTTGGCCTCAAAAAATCGTCCTGTTTAATACCTTCGTCAGGTAATCTGTGGTGATTATGCAAGAAACGGAATCATAGCTTCTTAGACGGAACTTTTAACCCATTAAAAATAGGGCTTGAATGCTGATAATCAAAAAACGGTTCTCTGTATTCTATTCCGGTGATACTTTCAATGATATAAGACACCTGAAGGTTCCAAATGGTTCTGCTACAGACGCATATCACAATTGTTTATACCTGGAAGACATTGAAATTGTAGACAAGGTCAAATCAAATGATAGATGAAGACTACGAAGATAACGTATCGCTTGGAGAGGCCGGATCTTAAATTCGAGAGCCATTTAATAGCGATGCCTATCCCGGAGAAAACCTGCACTCGCTTCGAACCACAAGCGATTTAACCTTCAGCCGGGGCCAACACCTGAACATCCGTTTCTAGGG
>REDT01000214.1 GCA_007693295.1 Balneolaceae bacterium | reverse complement strand
AGCAATTAACCCGCGCACCCTTTGACAGAACCCTACGCGCCTGCCGGGCCTTAACATATTATTGATGAACATAGCTCTTTTCAATAAATGTCCCAACAACGCCCCAAACAGATGTTAAAGTAAGATTTGAAGGAATAATGTTCAATAAAAGGGTTCAAATAAGAATTTATTGAACTTTCCGGTCTCGAAGTACCAACCACCAACTGTGGTTTACCTAATTTTTTTTACCTTGCAGGCTAATGCAAATGTCGTAAGGAATCCATGAACCACCTCGCCAAAGAAAAAAGCCCCTATCTCCTTCAGCATGCCGATAACCCGGTTGATTGGTTCCCCTGGGGTGAAGAGGCGTTCGAAAAAGCAAAGACCGAAGATAAGCCGGTATTTCTCTCCATCGGGTATGCCACCTGCCACTGGTGCCATGTAATGGAGCATGAGAGTTTCGAGGATGATCAGGTTGCCAAACTGATGAACCGTGGTTTTGTCAATATCAAGGTGGATCGTGAAGAGCGGCCCGATATCGACAACACCTATATGACTGTTTGCCAGATGCTGACCGGCGGCGGTGGCTGGCCGCTAACTGTAATGATGACCCCGGATAAGGTACCCTTCTATGCGGCAACCTATATCCCAAAAGAGTCTCACCCAAACCGAATTGGGATGTTAGAGCTTCTTCCGGCCATTGAGGAGATGTGGAAGGAGGACCGAAACCGCATTACCGAATCAGCCGAGAAGATTAAAAGCGGGTTTCAAAAAAGCCTGGAGATTGGCACCTCATCTGCCGAGCTGCCTGACTCCATTCTTGAGGCCGGCGTTCAATCACTTGCAAGCCGGTTCGACAGGGCAAGCGGCGGTTTTGGCAGTGCGCCCAAGTTTCCCTCTCCCCACAACCTGCTGTTCCTCTCAGATTACAGCCGTATTCACAATCACGCAGGTGCACAAGAGATGGTTGAAACAACCCTGATGAAGATGCGTCTCGGTGGATTATGGGACCATGTAGGAAAAGGATTTCACCGCTACTCCACCGATCATCAGTGGCTGCTTCCACATTTCGAGAAGATGTTGTACGATCAGGCCATGCTGCTGCTTGCCTATGCGGAGGGCTGGAAACTGACCGGGCACCCCCTGTTCAAAATAACAGCCTATGAGATTGTAGAATATGTTGATGAGTGCCTCACATCGCCCGAAGGCACGTTTTATTCAGCCGAAGATGCCGACAGTGAAGGAGAAGAGGGTAAATTTTATATCTGGAAAAAGAGTGAAATTGAGGCAATCCTTCCTGAAGAGGATGCAACATTCTTCTGTGATCATTTCCGGATTGAAGAGGACGGCAATTTCAGGGATGAAGCCACCGGGCAAAAAACCGGGCAGAATATCCCTCATCTGGAGAAGCCTTTACCCGGAGATTTGGAGGAGCGGGCAGATTCTATTCTAAAAGCACTTCACAACGAACGGAAAAAACGGGTGCGCCCTCTTCTTGACGATAAAGTTCTGACCGACTGGAACGGACTGATGATCGCAGCACTTGCAAGGGCCGGAGTTATTTTTGATGAGCAAGAGTTTGTATTGAAAGCGGAAAGAGCCTGGAACACTTTAAATGAAATCTGCATGGTGCCGGGTGAAAAACTCCTTCACCGCCTTAAAGACGATGAGGCCGGAATTGAGGGTATGGCCGATGATTATGCATTTACAGTTTTTGGGCTGACGGCGCTCTACGATGCAACCTTCAACCCCGATTACCTGGTTCAGGCGGTTCACATCCAGGAAATTTTTGACCGGGAATTTTTTGATGAAAAGCACGGTGGTTATTTCTTTACAGCTCACGGGGCAGAAAAATTGCTAGGCCGGCAAAAAGAAATTTATGATGGGGCCATCCCCTCTTCCAACTCAGTGGCTGCAATAAACGGGTTTTACCTTTCGCGGCTTACGGGTGATCATATCTATGAAGATAAAGCGCGATCAGTACTCCAATCGTTTTCTGAACCGATCAGTGACGCTCCCTCCGGGTACACATTTTCCCTGAAATCTCATCTGCTGATGAATAGCCCCACCAATGAAGTTGTAATCTGCGCAGAAGAGAGGGACGACACTGTTCAGGCAGCCATTCAGCTCATCAGAGAGAAAGCTCCGGCCGGTTCATCCATCCTGTTAAAGACGTCACAGACAGAGTCAACGTTAAACAAGGTCTCCGAATTCACTAAAAACTACCCTGCTGCTGAAGAGATGTCGATCTACGTCTGTTCCGGTTTCAGCTGTAAAGCGCCGGTACACTCCCTTGAAGAGCTCAACCAAATTTTCCTGAAATAACAGCTTACGAGTTGTCAAATAAATCTTATTTTTGGGCAAGTATTGTAAATCTGTTTGACAAAAGTTTTAATGACTTTAAAATAATCTTCCCAAACAGATCCATAGAACAGAGCTGAGATCTTAACCAAAAAATTCATCTGCCATGACAAAACCTGAGAACGGATCCATTACATATACCAACAAGGATAAAGTGGGTACCATTGAGTTTTATCACCCAAAAGGAAATTCACTTCCTTCCAAACTTTTAAAGAAACTGGCTGAAACTATTACCAAAGCCAGCGTTGATAAAAAGAACAAAGTAATTGTGTTAAAAAGCAGTGGTGATGGTGCTTTTTGTGCAGGTGCATCATTTGACGAACTACTGGCTGTGGATAGTTTAGAAGAAGGGAAAGCCTTTTTCATGGGATTTGCCAATGTTCTGAATGCGATGCGAACCTGTCCAAAAATAATTGTCGCGCGGGTTCATGGAAAAACCGTAGGCGGTGGAATTGGCATTGCAGCTGCCGCCGACTTTACTTTTGCTCACATCAACGCATCCATTAAACTGAGTGAGCTCGCAGTTGGCATTGGCCCGTTTGTGGTAGGCCCTGCTGTGAGGCGTAAAATTGGCGATTCAGCCTTCTCAACCCTTGCCCTGGATGCCAGAACCTGGTACAACGCCGAGTGGGCCCGCCAAAAGGGACTCTTCAACAAATTGGTTGCCACCACCGAAGAGTTGGATGAAGCCGTTCAAAAACTTGCCGGTGAACTCGCATCCAGCAACCCGGAAGCGATGACGGAACTCAAAGATATCATTTGGCACGGAACAGGCCATTGGGGTTCTACCCTTGAACAACGCGCAGAAATAAGCGGACGGCTGGTTCTCTCTGATTTTACCCGTGAGTTTATCGAGGAGTTTAAGAAGAAAGACTGAGGGTTTAAAAAGACATCCTAAAGTGTAAGCGCCATTAGGTGCGAACGATGTAGGTGAAAAGGGATGGAGTATAAAGCTGACATGATCCGTGCCTACCGGCACTCACTGCAGGGGGCTGGTTTCTCATGTCCCTGGGATGAATCTCAGGGTTATCATATCAAAACGTGCCTGGCGGCACTTGGTGCTATACAGAATTCAGGCGCCTGTCCAATGATTCGGCAGAGTTCACGGTTCACTCCAACTCCTCATCAATTTTTTCATCCAGCAGAACCGGGTTTTCGGTCATCTCATCTTTCGGCTCCTTTACCAGGAACCACGCGATGGCTGAGAAAGCAACCGTGATGCTACAGATCACCATCAACACGGTTTTGTTATCAACTGCCTCCACGATATCGCCCACGGCAAAGCTGGAAACCAACTGAGGTAAAACCACCGAAAGATTAAACAGGCCCATGTAGAGGCCCATCTGGTTTTGCGCAATCTTCTGCGACATAATCGCAAACGGCAAACTGATGATAGACGCCCAGCCGATACCGACAATCATCATCAATATGTAGAGAACATATGGTGAGTCGCCCAGAAATACGATAGTGGCGTATCCAAAAGCCATGATCACAAGAGCCCAGGCGTGCGTTTTAACACGGCCAAATCTGTTTGCCAGGGGCTCAAGGGCAAGCACAGGAATAATTGCAGCAATAAGATTTAGTGAGAAGAAACTCCAGTTTACCACCGCTCCGATACCGTCGCTTGTCATATCGGGCATTCTGAAATCCACAAAGGCAAAGAAGTAGATAAACATGCTCTGCACCCCTATCCAGGAGAATGAATGCGCGGCAAGAACTTTCTGAAACCCAATCTTCCCCGCCTCTTCTCTTGATTTTCCCTCTTCCGATTTGAAGAGGGCCTCCCCGATCAGGTAGATGGTTACGATCAAGGCAAAAATCTCAAAATAGTACCCGGGGAACTCAAGTCCGCTCAGCCGTTTCACGATAGCGTAGATTCCATACATTAAAAATCCCCATAGCGGCCTGATGCTTTTTAAGATCTGGTAGATGGATGCATCGTTCACGCTTCCGGGTATGCTGCTCTCCTCTTCAGAAATTTCCTTTGCGATATCCTTCTCATCTTCACCATACCGGCCAAGATACTTGGGCTCCTTTACAAAAAACGGTGGGATCACCGAAAAGAGAAAGACCAGGATCACGCCAAAATAGATCAGGGCAATATTCCCGAATACAGCACCGATAAAGTATGATAGTACACCAAACGTACCCGACACGGTCTGCATCCAGGTGTATCCCTTGGTCCGTTCGCGGCCTTCAGGTGTAACATCCGCAATGATGGAGCGCGTGGGGTTGAAAGATACGTTGATGGAGAGATCCAGAATCATTGAGATCAGGATGGCAATACCCAGAATCGCTTCAAGCCCCATTCCCGCCTGGATAATGCCCAGGTTCGGCAAAGCCAGAAGCATGAGTGAGGCCAGGGTACCCCCAATCACAATAAACACCCTTCGCCGGCCATTCCAAACCCACACATTGTCGCTTATGATTCCGATAATCACCTGGCCTAAAATACCCGCAATGGGTCCGGTTGCCCATACCAAACCGATGTCGGTAATCTCCAAACCATACTGATAGGTCAGCAACCAGCTCAGTGCCGCAATCTGTACCGATAGCGCAAAACCCATCGCGGTTGAAGGCAGAGCAAGCAGGGCATAAAATGAGGTTGATAACCGTTTTTGAATATCTAACATAAAATCAGTTCTGTCTTAAATAAAAAATGAGAGGTATTGAAACCCAAAGGTGCCGGGTCGGCTTATTTTAATGAATCAATAAACGATTTCATAAACAGATTTTGCCAAGGCTGTTATTTATCTTTAAAGCGGGATATGCCAGGAAATAGCCCGGTGGAATTTAATTGAACCGGGTTATCAAATTCAAGGCTGCATCAAAACAGCATCAGCCTGATAAATCTTTATTTTCCTATCTTTACCTGCATCACTCCTATCACTCCAAACAGATCTTAATGGATTCTATAAAGAGCAAAATCGATTCTCTCAACAAACAGCTCACCTATCATGAGAAAATACCTGCTATCATTTTTGATGAAAGCAGTGAAGCCTCAGCGGCCATGGCTCATGAAATTGCGGATTTAGTCAGGAATCGAAATAAAAATGAGAAAAGAACCGTGCTGGGTCTTGCAACCGGCTCCACCCCGGTAAAGGTATATGAAGAGCTTATCCGTATTCACAAAGAGGAAGGGTTAAGTTTTAAAAACGTAGTAACTTTCAATCTTGACGAGTACTACCCGATGGAGCCCGGTTCTCTGCAGAGCTACAACCGTTTTATGCACGAGCACCTTTTCGATCATATCGACATTCCCGCGGATCAGATTCATATTCCCGATGGCACACTGCCTGAAGAGGAGGTGGATGACTACTGTGAGGCGTATGAAAAAAAGATCGAAAAGTCCGGTGGAATTGATATTCAGCTTTTGGGAATCGGCAAAACCGGCCATATCGGGTTTAACGAACCGGGCTCAAGGCCCGACTCTCTCACGCGGCTCATCACCCTCGACAAGATTACCCGGATCGACGCGGCCGGCAGTTTTTTTGGGGAGGAATACGTTCCCCGAAGAGCCATTACCATGGGGGTAGGAACCATATTAAAAGCCGACCGGATATTTCTTCTTGCCTGGGGCGAAGGCAAGGCGCCGATCATCAAGGAGACCGTGGAGGGCGAAATTAAAGAGAGCGTACCGGCTTCTTATCTGCAAAAACATCCAAATACAACAATTGTCCTGGATGAAGCCGCCGCGGAAAAGCTGACCCGGGTCAATACTCCGTGGCTGCTTACCAAGTGCGATTGGACCGACAAATTGATTCGAAAAGCCGTTGTATGGCTCTGCCTGAAACTGAATAAACCCATTCTGAAACTGACGGATGAGAACTACAACGAGAATGGAATGGCCGACCTCATTACCAAGCGCGGCCCGGCATACAGCATCAACATCAAGATTTTTAATGAGCTTCAGCACACCATTACCGGGTGGCCGGGAGGCAAACCCAATGCGGATGATAACTATCGCCCCGAACGTGCCACTCCTTTCCCCAAACGATGCCTGATTTTCAGTCCCCACCCCGATGATGATGTGATCTCAATGGGTGGCACGCTGATCCGGCTGGTAGATCACGGGCATGAAGTACACATCGCCTACCAAACATCCGGAAATATTGCTGTATTTGATGATGAAGCCGTACGTTTTGCGGATTTTGTAACCGACTATGCGGATGTGTTTCAAATGCAGGATGAGAAAGCCGATAAGCTGCTCCATAAAATCAATAACTTTCTGAAGACGAAAAAACCGGGTGATGTGGATTCTCCGGAAATAAAAATCATCAAAGGCCTCATCCGCAAAGGAGAGGCAAAAGCTGCCGGACGTTACTGCGGTATTCCTGATGAGAATATGCACTTTATGAACATGCCGTTTTATGAAACCGGGCGTGTGAAAAAGAAGCCTCTCTCTAAGAAGGATATCCAAATTACGGTAGAGCTGCTGAATGAAATCAGGCCACATCAAATCTATGCCGCGGGTGACCTGTCTGATCCCCATGGTACTCACAGGGTTTGTCTGAAGGCGATATTGGAAGCTTTGAAAATCTGCAAAAACGAAGATTGGGCCAGGGATTGCTACGTATGGTTATATCGCGGGGCCTGGCAGGAGTGGGATGTAAACGAAATAGAGATGGCTGTTCCGCTGAGTCCTCTGGAGCTCAAGCGAAAACGACGAGCCATATTTAAACATCAGTCACAAAAAGACCGGCCTCTCTTCCCGGGATCCGATACCCGTGAGTTCTGGCAGCGCTCGGAAGATCGAAATAAGGGAACTGCAAAACTCTATGATGCCCTTGGCCTGGCGGAGTATGAAGCGATTGAGGGGTTTGTGAGGTATCACTTTTAATGACAGAGGGCAGAGGGCGGAGGGCAGAGCGTATAGTGCATAGTGAAAAGGCAGGCGAGGCAAAGCCATGGGCTTTTTAAAGTATTTCGTCTTTATATTTCCCTATGGATAGACCCTCTATGTTTGAGTATGGCATACCCCTTAACCAGTTAAATGACCCCTGTCTGAGTAAGGGTTTAAAGAATGGCTATACTGAACAAATCTTGTTTTCTATACCCCCATAAAGAATTTAACCGCCCGAACTATATCGATTAGTAAATAAAGCTGCGAAATTATTTATTGGTTTTTCATAATCTAAAAAACTCTCAAAATCCTCGATCATATAGCATGGCCTGAGGGATGGAAGTTCTGTATCATCATCTGAATTGATCTCATTTCGCCCCTGTTCGATATTAGTGGAACCATCACTATACCGCTCCTGCTGTTCTGTAGGAGTTCTTTTCACTTTAAATTGTATCATTATCTCACCTTGTGAATTACCTTATCTTAATATGTACCTCTCACAATTATCATAAACTTTACGTTAAAGTTAAAGCTGATTAGTGCAATTTAATCTTAGCGGGGAAAAACTTCGAGGGTCAAGAAAACTTCGAAGAGCAGGCTTTTGGGTAAAATCAGTTGCTACCGTTTCAAGAAAAAATTAGGCGAAGCAAAGCCATCGGCTTTCAAGCACTGAACTCCTGCCAATAATGGGGAGATGTCTCGACTCTGGCCAAAAGCGGCCATCGCTCGACAATACAGGGGCCCTTGGTGGAAAACGGCGGGCATCCGGTTACAGAGTAGAGCGACGCTTCTTCTGCCCTGGGTCGGGATGTCGCTATCGCGCCACCTGCGCCTTGTACCTTCTGCCATGTTATTCCGCTTCATAGTTCCTATATTTGGGCGATACAGACAAAACGAAACATGTAATTAAAAAAACCGGAGCCATGTCGAACGCATTCTACCACATCGAAGAGCCTAAAAACGAACACTATTTATCTTATGCGCCTGGTACAAAAGAGCGTGATGCTCTCAAGAAAGCACTCAAAGAGTTAAAAAAAGAAGAGCTTGTCATTCCTGCCGTTATCAACGGGAAAGAGGTTACGACGGATCGCACGATCGATCTCCATCCGCCTCACGACCTAAGCCACAAACTTGGAACCGTTCACCTGGCCGGTGAAAAGGAGGTAAAACAGGCGATTGAAGGCGCCCTGGAAGCCCGCAAAAAGTGGTCAGAAACTCCCTGGCAGGATCGCGCGGCCATTTTTCTCCGCGCCGCCGATATCATCACCGGTCCGTGGCGTTCAAAGATGAATGCCTCTACCATGCTGGCTCAATCCAAAACTCCTCAGCAGTCTGAGATTGAAGCGGTTGGCGAACTGGCCGATTTCTTACGGTTTAACGCGTGGTATCTCACAAAGATCTATAAAGACCAGCCCTTCTCCCCCGACGGAATGTGGAACCGGCTGGAGTATCGTCCGCTTGAAGGGTTTATTTTTGCGGTAAGCCCGTTCAACTTCACCGCCATTGCGGGCAACCTGCCTGCTGCGCCGGCTCTCTGCGGCAACGTGGTGATCTGGAAGCCCTCCATCGAATCGGTCTACTCAAGCTGGTTTGTGCTTCAGGCGCTGAAAGCAGCCGGACTGCCCGATGGCGTGATCCAGTTCTTGCCGGGCGAAGGCGCCGACGTGGGCGATCCCGTGCTGGAAAGTGAGCACCTCGCAGGCCTCCACTTCACCGGGTCTGAGGGAACATTCAATCACCTTTGGAAGACCATCGGAAAGAATATCGACAAGTACAGAAGCTACCCAAGAATTGTAGGTGAGACCGGTGGAAAAGATTTTATCTTTGCGCACAACAGTGCCGATATCGACCGGTTGGTCCCGGCCACCGTACGCGGGGCGTTCGAGTACCAGGGGCAGAAATGTTCGGCGGCTTCCCGTATGTACGTTCCCAAATCGATCTGGGGCGAATTCAGTGAGAAGCTGACGGCCGAGGTGAAAAAAGTTAAGATGGGTGATGTGGAGGATTTCTCCAACTTTATGGGAGCCGTGATCAGCCGCAAGGCGTTCGACAAGATCTCCGGCTACATCGACTACATCAAAGATGCGGATGATGCTGAAATCATCGCCGGTGGCGGTTATGATGACAGAAAGGGCTACTTTATTGAGCCGACCGTTGTTGTAACCACCAATCCGAAGTTCCGCACCATGCAGGAGGAGATCTTCGGCCCGGTTATGACCATCTACGTCTACGAGGACGATCAGTTTGAAGAGACCCTGACCCTCTGCGACGAGACCTCGAGGTACGGCCTTACCGGGGCGATATGGGCGCGCGACCGCTACGTGATCAACCAGATGGCCGACCGCCTGAAGAACAGCGCCGGCAACTTCTACATCAACGACAAGCCGACCGGAGCCGTGGTAAACCAGCAGCCGTTCGGGGGCGCCCGTAAATCGGGAACCAACGACAAGGCCGGAAGCATGGTAAACCTCTACCGCTGGCTCTCCATGAGATCCATCAAGGAAACCTACGCCGGCCCGACCGATTGGAAATATCCGTATATGGATTAATTAAAAGACCTGACAGCGTCCACGCCTTGGGCGTGGTCCTGTCAGGTACTGTGTTTAAAGGCAGAGGGCATGGCGTAAAAGCATGGCGCAGTTGTGCTTCCAGGCGCCAAATGGTCTTTCCCGCTACCCCTCGATGATATCTGAGCGTTGATCAAAATCCCGCCTCGGGGC